>NZ_SJPI01000003.1:600000-900000 GCF_007859865.1 Rubripirellula amarantea
CGTGGTCGACTCAGTCGGCTGTTCGTTTCCATTTGAAATTGCCAACGACGTTTGGACACGAGCATGGCGAACACAACTTCGAGGTCTCTATCACAATCGGTCTGGCATCAAAATTGGACCTCCTCACAGTGATTTTCGTAAACCAAGAGACATGCACCCGGATGATGGCTACCGGGTGACTCAGTCAACGTATCGAGCGGTGGAAGCCGGCAATGAGGCGTTTGACAAGTTGGTGGCTGGCGACACTGGCGAGCCGGTGAACGGATGGGGAGGATACCACGATGCGGGCGACTGGAACCCGCGAAGAGTCACCCACATGCGCGTGACAATGGCGATGCTGGAAATCTACGAGCAATTCAGCGATCGGCTTAATACTTTTGATCTGAACATTCCCAAGAGTTCAGAAATGCCCGACATCCTTGCGGAAGCCGTGTTTGAATTCTCGTGTTTCCATCGACTTCAACATGCTAACGGCGGAGTCGGAATGGGGCTGGAAAGCAAAGGGGATCCGCTTAAGTTCGAAGTAAGCTGGCACAACAGCTTTGCGAGCTATGCTTACGCACCCGACTACTTGGCGAGTTGGTGCTACGCATCCGTAGCGGCTCGACTTTCGCGACTGCTTGAGCCCTTTGACCCTAAACTGGCCGCCGAGTACCTCGACAGTGGAAAGCGAGCATTTGATTTCGCGGAATCTGATTTTGCCAAGGACAAAGCGGCTGGACTCATTGATGGACGGGACAACACGTGGATTGCAATTGACTATCGCAACTTAGCGGCGCTGGAACTCTTTCGCACCACCAAAGACGACGTGTACCACGAACGGTTCATGGAGAACACTTCGCTTAAGGATGACCTTCCGAATTTGTTCCGGTACGCAATCGCAGTCCAGCGCGACCATGCGTTTGCCTATGCCAGTTTGCCAGATGAACTCGGGGATAAGAACCTAAAGCGAAAAGCCGTTGAAGCGATTGAACGACTCGCGGAAAACGCCCTTACATACGCTTCAAAGAACGCTTTTAACCTTACATGTTGTGATCAGTTCAAACCGCAATTCCTGGGATTCTACAGCACAGCCGATGCTTACGATTTGACTCGGGCTCATGCTTTAACTGGCAAGACGAAGTATCTCTACGGTGCTGTTCAAGCAACTCAGTTTCAAAGCGGTTGCAATCCTAACAATGTTGTTTACACGACCGGTCTTGGTGCAAATCCACTGCAAAACGTTTTCAAACTCGACGCGCGTTTCACGGGCCAGAAGGTTCCCGAAGGTCTGACGCCTTACGGCAACATTGATTTCCAAAAGTGGAATGACAACGGAATCTCTTGGCCGATCAAGTGGCATCTAGGAAAGGTCACAACTCCGAATCCCTACGCCTGGCCGACTCACGAAGCGTATTGGGATTTGGGGGGATGGCCGATGCTCGAAGAATTTACCGTCGATGCCTGGGCGCCCAACGTGTTGGTCTGGGGTTACCTGGCAATGCGGAATGAATTGCCAACAAGCCAGTAGAAAAATGGCGAGTTAGTTTGAAGATCGCGGGAGCAGGACTTCAAAGCGAGAGCCTTCATTGGGACGACTAGACACTTTCACCTCGCCTCCCATCGCCTGGGTCAAGTTCTTCACGATCGACAAGCCAATCCCGGTGCCACCGTCGGTATTGATAAGAGACGGAGCACGTTTTCCACTCCGGTTTTGCCGGTTGGTCGCGACGCGATAGAAGCGGTCGAAGATCCGCTGCTGGTCAACTTCGGAAATTCCGATTCCGGTATCGCTCACAAAGAGAGCCACTTTGTCCCCCGCATCGCGACAGCCAACATTGACTGTGCCGCCCGCCGGAGTGTATCGGATTGCGTTTCCAATCAGATTGTTCACGATCGTCAGCGTTGCCTCGGGATCGGCTTCCACACTTCCATCGAAATCGTTGTTGGCGATCAGCGTGATCTCTTTGGCCGAAGCGACGGGTCGATAAGACGCCAGGGATTGCGCAACGACATTGCTTAGACGAACACTTGTCAGATGCAGGTTGCTGGGTCCTTCTTGAGCCCTAGCGAGTTGCATCATGTCGGCAATCAGTTGTTCGAGACGCACACATTCATGGTTAATCTGGCGCATGAAGTGAATCGCAGCGTCGGGATCATCGCTAATCGCCAACTGAACCGTTTCGGCGTAGCCCTTGATCGCAGCCAGAGGCGTTTTAATCTCGTGAGAAATGTTGGCGACAAACTCGCGTCTCATCTCATCAACACGTTTGGATTTCGACTCGTCGCGCAGCGAGACCAGCAACTTTGTTTCGGTACCCGCGGTAAACGAATCAACGTGCATCGAAAGCGGTCGCACGTGCACCGGCGTTGTTTGGTCGGCAGCCGAATAGCTGATTTCAATGCTTATGTTTTGCGGTACATCACCGGCCGCCGCAGCCAAAATGGCTTGGTTGAAATCTGGAATTCGAACGATCTCGGCGATGGGACGCCCGTGGAACGACCCTGCTGGATCAAGATCCAATAAATGGCGAGCCGCTGGATTGATCAGCAAGACGTCGCCGTTTTGCAAAAGCAAGATTACGCCTTCTCGCATCCGCTGAAGCGCCGACGTGGCTTCAAACGCTTCTTGTTGAATCTTGGTTAGGCGGAGTTGCCAATGATCGTTGGTTTCACGAGCGCTGTTAATTTCTTGAGCATGGCGCAAGTCAGTCGCACGGATGTGCTTGCGCATCGACCAGAAGACGATCGTTGATACGAGGGTGACAATCGCCGCCAGGATCCAACCCAGAGCGGTCACCTCGCTCGCAAACGCGAGTTCGCTCAGGAATGCAAACAGCACTTCAAACCTAGCCGCTACCAACGATGTTCGGGACGATCAAGAATTTCACGAAGCAGGATCGCCTGTTGCACGCCTCCAGGACGCCGAAGATTCGCGAGCAGGTCGGCAATCGGATCCCCTGTGGAAGCAACCGATCGGTCGGATTGAGATGACGAGCCACGAGAAGATTTCTGATTTCGTCTCGCTAGTTCTTGCTCGGCCTCTTTGGCACGCTGTTTAGCCTGTTCAACTCGTCGTCGTCGGGCGGAGATCGAATTTTCATCTTCGATGACCTCCGCGACCAAGATCTCTTCGGGCTCGACCGAGGACCGTACGGTTCGCTCGGTGCGACTGTTCGAATACTGAGGCTTCAACCGAGGCGGAGGCGCTTGTTGAGCCTGACGCTGTTGGGCGGCTTTAGCTTGACGCTGCTGAGCGGCGCGGCGGAGAAAGTCTTCGAGATCACCAGCCATGATTAGTTCTTATCCGAGTCTTGCGGGTTCTTTTGCTCTGAAGCGGTCAGAGCGAGAGACTTCCGCATTTCAGTATCGGCACTAACGTTCTGCAGCTTGTAATAGTCAAGGATGTGCAGTTTCCCACTTCGGAACGCTTCTGCCATAGCACGTGGCACGTCGGCTTGGGCGAGCACAACTGACGCCTTGCTTTCTTGAATCTTCGCTTGGTTCTCTTGTTCTTCAGCAACAGCGGCAGCACGCTTACCTTCCGCACGGGCGCGAGCGACTTGAGTATCAGCCTCGGCTTGGTCCGCTTGCAAACGTGCCCCGATGTTCGCACCGACGTCAATATCAGCGATGTCAATGGAAACGATTTCGAAAGCAGTTTGCGAATCGAGCCGTTTGGCGAGCACAGCTTTACTGATCACATCTGGGTTTTCGAGCACAGCTTTATGGTTTTCGGCGGAACCGATAGCACTGACGATTCCTTCCCCCACTCGAGCGATGATTGTTTCTTCGGTAGCACCACCGATCAACTGCTGCAGGTTTGCCCGCACAGTCACACGAGCCTTAACCTTTAATTGAATGCCGTCCTTTGCAACGGCATCAAGGGAAGGCTTGGCAGCGCCGCGCGGTGGGCAATCAATCACTTTAGGATAGACACTCGTTTTGACCGCCTCCAAGACGTCGCGTCCGGCCAAGTCGATCGCTGCGGCTTCTCGGAAACTTAGCATGATCGTTTTTGCTTTTTTCGCGGCGATTAAAGCTCGGATCACCTGCGGCACGTTTCCACCGGCTAGGTAGTGAGCTTCAAGAGCTTCGCTCGTCAGCTCGGGGTCCGACAGACCCGCTTGGGTGGCCATGATTTTGCTCCGCACGATCGTGCGAGTGTTGACCTTCCGAAAGGTCATGCCGACGAGACTCCAAAGTCCAATATCCGCTTGCGTGAGCTTCGATTGAATCCAAAGTCCAAAGTAGCGAGCAAAGACAAAGAAGAAGATCAGCAACACGCCGAAGACGAATACCGCCAGAACCAAGCCAGCAATTGCGGACGTCTCGAGTGGCTTCTGAGCAAGCAGATGGGACATTGGCAGCATGAGGTCAGTCGCGGGAGAGGAGGGAATGGCGTAGCTTCGATTGCTAAGTAAGTCTTCGCAATGATCTGACTTAGTCTAAGGTCCAACTGGAACGTCGGTCTACTTGTGATCGAACACGTGGATGCGTTTCGCATCGGCGGTAGAACATTGAACCACTTGATGGCAGAGTCATGAAGCACTTGGCGGCAAAGCCTAGACAAGTACCTTCAACCATCTTCGTGTTTGTCCTACCGCTGGACGGACTGCCTTCGTGAAACGGAGGCTCGACCAGCTTCTCGTGTTTCAGCACCCGTAATTTCGTGCCCCCAATTAGTGGTGTCAAGCATGCGGAAGGATTGTCGCGTCGGTCCAGCGCAAATTCATGTCCAGAGCGACGAAGCAAACTTGAGATGATGCCTCAAAAATCTGTCATTTTTACGCTCCTGAATCGTCGCGATGACACCCATCCGTGCCTTCTGGACAACCCAACCATGGACTTTGCGTAAGCCAGAGAAAAAAAGTTTTCAGCCTTTGCTTCGTCGGCCAGGGGAATGTTGCGGTTCTGCGGCGCGTCTAAATATGAAGGATTTGCGGGGAAATGCAGATCATGTGCATCTAAGACATCAATGGATGCGTGTGCCGGTGATTCTCGTTTGCACGACAAAACCGCTGATAGTGGCTATTCGCAATCAAACACACTAAAGAGTTACCCCCATTTTTCTCGAAACATACTCTCGGACAAAGAACCAAACAGCAAACGTTTGTCAGATCAGCTCCTTCGGGAGATGATTCGGGAAGCGGATTCTGCGAAGTTCGGAGTCCAACCCAGGGGGGATTCTGGGATGCAAACGATGAAGAGGTTTGGGAAAAGGCAGTTGTCTTCTCTCGTCCCTCTTTGCCGTCAGCGACTTGGCGATCATCGCCGAGCGGTCCATACGACAACATGATTGGACACGCAACGATTCGTTGCGCGTCCATTGATGTTGATTGGCTGGAACGCTGGGCCTCAATCGCCAAGACACTTCGCAGCTTCTGCCCCAACCGATGACGCTTTGTCGCGTTAGCGGATGACTTATTAAACAAAACCGCGAGGATCCCGCTAGGCAAGTGTCGCAAGATGCAAACCGGCTGGCTTTGACCCAACACCGAAGTTTAATCCAAGGATTCGTGACCAGCGACCCACCGCAGGACCCACGAAAGCAGTCGATCAGGACCGATTGTTCGGAAAGAACCCAAGTGAACGAAAAGCCGACAGAGTGATGGTTACCGACGCACCATCTCTCGAGGGAACATTAACGAGGCGTTATGGAGAACCTAGTATGAAGGTCTTCACAACTGGACAGGTCGCCAAGATCTGTAAAGTGGCCCCAAGAACCGTGTCAAAATGGTTCGATTCGGGGCGTTTGAAAGGCTACCGCATTCCTGGATCCCAGGACCGGCGTATTCCACGAGAATACTTAATCAAATTCCTCAAGGAGCATGGTATGCCCCTTGGAGACTTGGAAGACGAAGCGATGGCAAAGTGCCTGATCGTCGCCCAAGACCAAATCTTGATTGAGAATCTCAAGCGTGAATTGCCACCTGAGAAATCGTTCAAGGTTGCGGTTGCAGCAAGCGGCTTTGAAGCCGGCATCCAAGCCGAGTCCTTCAATCCCGATTGCATCATCGTCGACTTCTCGATCGGTAAGATCGAGGCAGTTCAGATTTGTCAGAATCTGCGCAAGAACATCGACTTCACTGACATTATTTTGATTGCTCTGCTACCTGATGACGGGCAACCAATGAGCTTCGACCGAAGCAGCATCAACGAAACGTTCAAGAAGCCGTTCGACGCCCACTTGTTGGCTGAACGACTCCGAACGCTTGTCGGTGCAAAGAAAGAGCTGGTCTAAACGACCAGTGGTAAAAACTCGCCCAAAGCGATTGAAAGGATTCAATCAAAGCGGGCTAGCGAGATCCTAAAAGCCTCGTCGACTGGCGTCTTCTGTCCCCGCAGACAGAAGACGCCTTTTTTCGTTGGCTAACGAAGGTTGGCGGACTTCGGGTTAGGGTGTTCGCAGATGAGTCGTATTCGAGGGATCGCGGTTTCAGCCGGTATGAGGTGTCAGCCGGTATACTGGCTAGTTCATGCTGACCGGCTCACGCGTCCGTATTCCCGGTAACCCTCCGACAAGTAACTATGTCCCACTTCGATTCTGATGGCCAAGCTCACATGGTGGATGTCTCCACCAAAGCGGTCACTTCCCGCACGGCAGTTGCTTCGGGCGAGATCTCGATGTCACCGTCAACTAAAAGCTCGATGATGGCCGGCGAGAACCGAAAGGGCGATGTGCTCGGGGTAGCTCGTTTGGCCGCCATTTCGGCCAGCAAGTGGACGAGCCACTTGATTCCGCTTTGTCACGCCATTGCGATCGAAGCGGTTGCGGTTGATTTTCAGTGGGTCGACGGACCGCAAGACAGCTCCGCCCGCCTGGTCTGTCAGGTCAAAGTGACGACCTCGGCTAAGACAGGGGTGGAAATGGAGGCCATGACGGCTGTTTCGGTCGGACTATTGACCGTCTACGACATGATCAAGTCGGTCGACCGAGCCGTGGAAATCGGCCCGATTCGGCTGGAACAAAAGTCGGGTGGCAAATCAGGGGAATTTTCTCGGTCTGGCTCTCTTTAGTTGGTTGTCGGGCTCGAACGTATTCGGTTCTGTTGCCTAGGGAGTGAACTCAGTACACTGCCCGCAGTATTCAGTACACTGCCCGCAACATGCAGTGTTTTAGTCACACGATATTCCCCTCGATTTCCTGCACCGAAGGAACCTCCTCAGATGGATTTGACCTCAGTGGCCGGTGATACGTCTCGCCCCAGTGCGGCGCACCAGACCGGCTCCATCGACGAATCGAACGCACGGGGAAACCGAGAACGGCTGTCTGGCCCCCGCACGAAGGACAAGGTAGCCGAGGCTTTGCTCGCTAAATTGTATGGTCCCATTCTCGGGGAACTGGTCGCCGTTGAACAACAACTCAATAGCGAACTGCAGAGCCCCTACGAGGCCATTGGTCAATTACTTCGCCACGGAACCCAGCTCGGCGGAAAGCGAATACGCCCCGCTCTAGTGATGCTCTCGGGCAAGTGCGTGGGCGAAACCACGGATATGCATGTGACCTTGGGGTCAATCATCGAGATGGTTCATACGGCGACGCTTATCCACGACGATGTCCTGGATGAAGCCGAAGTACGACGACACGTTTCGACCGTGAATGCAAAGTGGAGTAATCACACCAGCATCCTGCTGGGCGATTACCTCTTCTCGCAAGCGTTCTGCCTCGCCGCCAAACTTACTTCGCTCGAAGCATGTCAGTGGGTCGGCGAAGCCGCTCGTTTGGTCTGTGAAGGTGAAATGAGGCAAGTGCTTCAACGCGATGCACTCGACATCGACGAAGAAACCTACTTCGACATCTTGCGAGGAAAAACGGCTGAACTGTGCCGCGTATCTTGCGAGCTCGGCGCACGCACGGCGGGCGGCACCGATGATGAGGTCGAAGCGATGGGGACATTTGGCAATGCTTTGGGAATCGCCTTTCAAATCGCGGATGATTTCCTTGACCTTTGGGGTAGCGACGAAACGGTTGGCAAGACACTTGGCACCGATATCGAACAGGGCAAGATCACGCTGCCTATCATTCGACTGTTGAGCGTTGCTGACCCGAAGACTCACGCGCGTGCTTTAGAAATCCTAAAGGGCCCCAGCGATAAACGCGTTGAAGCGATTCTGCCGTTTCTTGATGCGTGTGATGCACGAGCATACACCGAGGCTACCGCTCAGAGATTTCGTCAGGTGGCGGTAGACGCATTGGCCAAAATTCCCGATAGCGCAGCGAAAGAATCCTTGCTCGCGATCGCAGACTTCTCAGTAGAGCGGCGATTTTAGGCGAGACGGCGCTGGCAGTATGCCTGCTGGAAGGACATAATGGGAATCGAACCTATTGAATTCCCTCCTTCCCACAGCCCGCCCATGAATTCCCTTAATCGTCGTCAATTTGGCACCCTCGTTGCCGCAACCGCTGCCACGACTTCACTGAAACCAGCTTGGTCGCAATCTCCCAACGAACAACTCGGCGTATGCATCGTCGGTCTCAATGGTCGCGGTGGAGAACACATCCGCGGATTCAACAAAGACCCTCGCACTAATATCACGGCAATTGTGGATATCGATCCCGGTGTTGCCGAGAAACGTGCTGACCAAATCGCTGAACTTCAAGGAACGCGTCCAGCCGTTTACGCAGACGTGCGTAAGGCGATCGATGTTGGCGGTTTTGACTTGCTCTCGTGTGCGACACCCAACCATTGGCACGCCTTAATCGGCATCTGGGCGATGCAAGCTGGCAAAGATGTTTACATCGAAAAGCCGATTAGTCACAACATCCACGAAGGTCGGGCGCTTGTGGCAGCGGCCAAAAAGTATGGTCGGATCTTTCAAACGGGAACTCAATGTCGTTCAAGCGATGCCTGCGTTGAAGCGGCCAAGTACATCGCCGAAGGCGGCGTTGGCGAAGTAAATTTTGCACGCGGTCTTTGCTACAAACGTCGCAAGTCAATTGGAGCGTTGGGCAACTACGCCATTCCCGAAGGTGTTGATTTCGATTTGTGGAGCGGGCCGGCGACGTTCACCGAACCCAAGCTGACTCGCCAGAACTTTCACTACGATTGGCACTGGCAACGTCACTACGGCAATGGTGACTCGGGCAACCAAGGGCCTCACCAAACCGATATTGCTCGATGGGGACTCGGACTCAATCGGCACCCCGAAGCAATCCTCAGCTACGCGGGACGGTTGGGATATCAAGCCGAACGCAAAGACCCTAACTACGTCGACGCTGGCGACACCGCTAACACTCAAGTCTCGATCTACGACTATGGTGATAAGTGCATGGTCTTCGAAACTCGTGGTCTTGATGTGACCGAATCGGCTGGCCCAGAGGTCGACGCGATGTTCGGCAAGGGCGGCGGCAACAAAATCGGCGTTATCTTCTACGGTTCGGAAGGTTACGTTGCACAAACGCAATACGATCAGTGCCGTGTCTTTGATCCTGACATGAAGATGGTGAAAGAGTTCAAGAGCCGTGACGTCGGTGACAAGCACTTCGCCAACTTCCTTGATGCCGTTCAAGCTCGCGACGAGTCAATGCTTAACGCGGACGCCATGACGGGCCACTTGTCGGCAGCCGTTGCTCACTTGGGCAATACATCCTTCTACCTCGGTGAAGACAACAAGGCTTCGGTGGACGAAATTGAAAAGGCGGTTTCAAGCATCAAGAGTCTCGACAACGATGCAAGAACGCTTGAGCAAACAGTTGCCCACCTTCGATCCAACCATGTCGATTTGGAAGCGACACCTTTGTCGCTGGGCCCTCTGTTGAAGTTTGATCCCGAAACCGAGCGATACACGAACAACGAGGAAGCCAACCATTGGCTCACTCGAGAGTACCGCGCCGGCTTTGAAGTTCCCGACGCCGAAAACGTCTAGGCTGGTCGCACGTAAACCTTCGCTTTCAAACTTGAAACCCGCAATCGGAACGATTTCCGATTGCGGGATTTTTTTTAACCGCGAATCTTGACAAACCCCGAGATCATCACAATCGCGGTGGCAAGCACAACTAGCATTGTCAAGTATTTGGGACGACTGTTGCGAATGAATGCCAACTTCTCGCTGCGTCCGACCATCGCCGCTGCAAGAAAGAAAACAACAAACGCCATCAGCATCTTGGTTCCCACTAAAGCGTGATACAAACCATCGCCTTTGTGATTGGGAATCGCTCGGAAATAGTTGTAGAAACCGCTGACGAGAAACAACAGCACTCCGCCGTGCACGAATCGCTTCCAACGCCCCATCAACGCGGTGGCAAGCGTTTGGTGCTCGGCGTCACTGATTTGCTTCGCAGCGGGCATCAACGCCAAAAGCGTAAACACGCTGCCGCCGACTAAGGTGATCGCGGTCCCCACGTGTACGACTCGCGAAATAACGTCGATCCAAAACATAAATGTATCCTGCCAATGCTCAAGTGCTAAAAGGTTGATGGGGTTAAGTCGGCGATCTTGGTGCCAACACGATCGCTTCGTCTCGATAAAGCACTCGCAGGTCTTCCTGGCTCCACGCCTCACGACCGATTGCTGGATCACCAATGTCTACCATCCCATCTGGCTTGATTCCAAACAAGACGACAGAGTGACGAAAGCCCGGAGCCCATCCGTATCGACGAACGTATTTCGGATCGGCACCGAATCGAGGTAACCCGACGACAACAATGCAGGGATAGGGTCCGCTCTCGATCAATTCGATTGCCGTAGCCTTTATCACCATTGGCCTGGTGTTTTGACCCGCAGTCGCTTTGACCAACCCTCGCCACAAGCCCAGCGAGGGTGTGCCTCTTGCATCCGTCAGACACCATTGCACCATTTGAGCTTCCGACACTTCCACTCCGGACGCTCGCAACAATGTTGCTCCCGCCGCTGCGCTGCACGTTCGATCATGAGATTGAATGCACACTCCGCCGTCGGCCCATTGGTTTCCTCCGTAGACGGGACGAAAGAGCGGTTGAAGAATGGGTTGGAACAACGTAGCAACCATCAAGAACAACAAACTGACCGCTCCGAACACTTGTCTCCATTTCGGGCGACGTGGAAGTCGGTACGCAGCCCCCGCTGCGACCGCCAACGCGATCACGGTAAGGTTGGACCAAACGATCGCGGCTGATGAGGGAATCCAATTTGCCCAAAAGATTCGATCTTTACTGAAGAAGATCAGTGCAAGCGATGACAGTGCAGCGATGGAAGCAATCCATGACGACCAATGCGAAGGCACTGATGGCTGAGAACCTAGATCTGCGAACTCGCTTGGCGGTCGAAGCCACATTGCCATAGCAATGGCAACTAGCACCCCCAATGTTCCCATCGTGCCAATTGCAATCCAAAGGTCGCTCATGATGCACCGTAGCCGCTAACCGGAAGCATCGCCGGTTCCACGCGGCGGCACGGAAGGAGGTTGCTGGACGACCGGCGGCTGCGAACTTATGGGAGCCGCTTTCGTCACCGGCTTGGCCGCCGTAGCCGCTGGCGTTCGAGTTCGTGATGTCGGTCGCCGCTTAATGGGAGCAAGAGCATGTTGAGACTGGTAAGCCACGTCAGCAATCAAAGCGTCGACTCGATTGCGACACACCGCGTAGATTGCCAGTGACGGAATCGCAACGATCAATCCACCCACTGTCGTTACGAGTGCTTGGTAAATTCCTTCAGCCAAGTCGCCTGCACCGGCCGCTCCGCGCGTCGTCGCAACCTGCTGAAAGGCAAAGATCATCCCGGTAACGGTGCCCAACAATCCCACCATCGGTGCGATGTTGCCAATCACAGATAAATACTCAATTCGCCGCATTAGCCTTGCTGCTTGAGCCGCCAAAGAATCTTCGACAGCCTTTTCGACCTCGTTCCATCCCAAGTCAAGTTCCGACAAACCCGACAACAACACAACGCTAAGTACACTCGGCTCTCGGCGGCACGCGGCGTCGGCTTCGGGCAAGCGGCCGGTCAAGAGCGCCTGTCGCACAGCATCCGATACACCATCGGGAACAATCTCTCGTCGCCTTAACGACATAACTTGATCAAATGCTAAGTAAGCAGCCGAAACACTAAGCGCAAATAAAACGATCAAAATCAGCAGGCCAAAAATTCCACCGCTGAAAATGACGTCGACCCACCCCGTTCCTTGGTCCTCGTCGAGTACGACGCCATTCTGTGCCCACACCAAAGCGATCCTCAAACACATCATGAAACTTCCTCGCGATCATCTTCCTGGTCAACCGCTCCCACCGAAAGCAAAAACTCGGCGTCGGCCAACAATGGTTCGTCCCACTGCAACCGCAACACACCATCGCTTTGCAGCTTCACGATCGTCTCGCTATGGCGATCACGTATTCCAGACTCGGCTCGAATGACACGTCTGCGGCTCTGGACGAACGAAAGCACAAACATTGAAAAGATTGCGGTAGGCAAGACCGACAAAATCAAACTGGTCAACATCATCGCAAAGTCAGGTTTGGGAAACGCTGACAAGTTTCCCGAAAAGTGGGAAAGGGTATCGAAACTGGCGTCAAAATAGCCGCGATACAACGCGATGACGGGGCCGGACATCAGCAACCAAAAAATGATTGTGCCAATCAATCCGAACAGGAAACCGAGTCCTCGAGACGCCGAAACCTTATCAACCTCTTCTTCAAAGATTTGTTGCGAACGTTCCTGCAGCGTATCGATTCCTGACAAGTACGCCAATTGGCCGCGTGTGCCATCTTCCACCATCGAAGGAACGGAAGACTCTTTCTCGTGCCTGAGGTGCGCCAACTCGCGACGAAAGTTCATCGCGAGCGGCCCTAACCGATCAGCAACCGCGGCGGCGCTTCTTTTTCGCAAACCATCTCGCACATCCGCGTTCGCATCCCGGTCGGACGTTAAGTTCTTTGTCGTCGTCCACACGGTGCTAACCAGCGACGGCAACGATCCCGATAGAGACATCAAAACACGATCCCATGCGCCGTGCGTAAGATTCAGCAGTCCTAGCAAACTTCGATACGGAAACCAAAATGCCGCCGTATCGGTCAGAAGCGACAAACGTAATCTTGATCTGATTGCCGCTCGCAACGTCCCGCTATTGCCCACCAGTGACCCTGCCACTTCGCCCGGCAACGCAAGAGCCTCGCGATTGAGTCGCATGACGGCACCGGTCAATTCGGGCAAGTGATCGCTGAGGACTGAATGCAACGCGCATCGAAAGCGGGCGTCGAGTGCAGCCAAGCGAGTCCCTCGCCTACGATCGCCTTCCCAAGACTGAGCCAATTCCGATTCAATCCGTGAACTAATTGTTTCGGCTGCAACTCGGCCTACTTCATCTTCCGTGTTGTTTTGCACGTCGAAATCTTCGATCACAATCGGTGTCGCGATCTTGCTAGTGGGTGCCACCGAACGCATGCGTCCGACGAAAGCATCCATATCCGCAACAAGTGTCTCGTCCTTACGAACCGCGTTGACTACTGGAATGACAATCGTGCCTTCGCTGGCCTCGGTCGTCATGGCGATCGTTCGACTTCGCAATTGGTCTCGCCGAACCACCAACAACAAGATCGAAGCCAACGACAAGGCTCGCCCCGCCGCAGCAGCAATAGCCCGTCGATCGTCGGTCGAACCAGGCGCGTCGACCAACAGGTACGGCATCCCAATGGATTGCATTTCGGAGGTGGGGCAATGAACGAATTGCTCTAGTCGAGAATCCAAATCCGCAGGCGGAAACGGCCCAATCCAAAGAAGCTTTTCGGTGGCTTCGTCCAAATTGTTGCCACTGCGAACACTCTTGGCTGCGGCCGAACCTCGAACCAATTGTCGAACGATCCACGACTTACCCTGTCCGGTCGCACCCACGACGGCAACAACGGTCAAACCACGACTGCGATCGTCACAAATCATACGCCTTGCTTCGGCATGCTCGTCACAAAGTTCAAGCACTTCACGACCAGCAGCACTTTCGCCAAGCACAGACTTTGCCGAACGCCGAACGCGCTGCAAAAATTCGTATCCGGGCACCGCCAAGAAATCGTCACCGCCACTCATTCGGGGTCGGCTTTCCGTTGAATACTCGTGCGTGTCAGTCAAGGTGTCTGTCGTGAAAGAGGAGTTATCTGTCGTGAGCGAGGGCACGCATGGGAGCACAAAGTCTAACGTTTTTGGTTAGGAAAGTGATCCCGTAACGACTTGCGGAAGTCATCACGCATGCGGTGCAATGGCAACGTGGCGTGATTGGATGCGCGTGCAGCGATCTTGGGAATCGGCAATTTCACGCTCACACCGCCCACCTTTATTGTCTCGGGAACTTCGACTCGAGCGACACCAAAGGTATCGCATAGCACGGCCTGAAAATCGGCAACTTGTTGACGCGCAGCTTGTTGTTCGACGTTTCGGGTGTTTTGCTTGCCCGCCCACATCGTGGCAAAGGTTGTTAAACCACCGGCAATGAACAGTTCGGACATGGACGCTGAAGCAATCAATGTGCTTCCGAAGTCGACCGGCAAAGTCAACACACCACCGAAAGCCGCCAACAATGCACCGAGCGGGGTCAATCCAACGAGCAGCTTCTTGCCACGCGGGACTTCCTCCCACATTTGACGCACTGCCTCGTCCAATCTTCGCGGATCCAAAGAAGTAAAGTCGTCTCGTTCAAATCGCAAAATCGCTGCCTCAGCGGCATCATTCCACATTTCTTTTGACTCTGCGGTAACTGAAGGACTCGAAAGATCCGGCCAATGCGGCAACTTGGTCGCACCGCCATGACGGTCAATCGCCAGAGTCAGTTTCTGGGGTGTCAACAACCCGCCGTATTCTCCTCGCTTGAACTTATCTTTGATGTCACCGGCGGTTCTTTCCGCAATCGCAGTCGGCGTTAGGCTGCGCAACAGGTTGCCCGCTCCCCCGAAGAAATTTCTCATTTTGGCGTTCAACCGCACACCCCATCGCGCATACCACGGCGCTGTGATCGCAAACGATTCAGTCAATTGACGGATAATTCGTTCGCTTTGGTGCAGTCGCAATTCTGTGATTTCGGAACCGAGACCACGATGAGCAAAGAAATCCAAAGCTGCGTTCAGCAAACAACGTTGTCCTTCGAAGGTTTGCTTCTCCGATCGAGCGGCATCTTTCTCGAGCTCTCGGTAGGCGTCTTCCCAAACCACGCGATAAAGATTTTCTTCCAACGAATAGCGAAACGTCTCGAAGAGAACACCGCGGTCCAATCGAGCAGGCATCGCCTGTAGCATGCGGCTACTCTCGATCGCTGCGGGTGGGTTTTCCTCGGTCGCTGCGCGAAGAGAAAAGAACACCGGCAAAGAATCCGATTCGGGATCGAGGGCCCGCGCAACCACGTCATCCGGTGCGGGTATGAACGGACGACTCGATGGGATCTCGAAATCGTACGCCGCATAGATCGTTTCAATTCCGTGAGTTCTGGCGAGCGGATCAAACGTTTCGAATACTTGATCGGGCGTTTGCCGGGGTCGTATTTTGTTGACTGCCAACATGCGAGGGATTCCCGGCATCAAGTCCGAGGCAATGCGAAGCAAGTCGCCCAGTGCCGCATCGCGAGACGATTCCGCCGACGTTACCACTAAGAATGCCGAGCACAACGTTGCTGCGCGACTGAGAACAGCTCGTCGGTCTTGCGGTGACCCCAAACCAAAGGCTTCGTCGGAAACAATGTCCGGACAATCGAGCAAACCTAAGCCAATCTGATTGAGCCGATCGTCCGTTGCTACCAGAGGTACGGAAAGCAGTTCGGCATTCCCGTCGTGATTGTTGTACTGTTGATGGGCAACCGCAGGATCAAGACTCAGCATTTCAGGCGTCTCGCCAATTGAATCGCCAATCCGCTGCATTAGCAGCCCCCACAACTCGGCGTCACTTTCCCATTGCGATGGCAACCACAAGACAAAACGATGTGTGCCTTCGCGGTTGCTGCTTCCTCGCAAGGTCCTAGCGCGGCCCTGCTCACTTAGGAAGGTTGCCACCAACGAAGTCTTACCGCTGTTAAGCATTCCCGCGACCGCTACGGTCGGCCAATCAACCAGTTGTTCGGCGGTATGAAATTGACGCCCCGCCGAAAGCACCTCCGCAGCCAACGTGGTCGTGCTATCGCGAGCATCAAATCGACGCAGCGCTGACAAGAAACTTTCGCGACCTTCGTTGGGATAAACGCGTTCGACCGCAGCACGCTGGTCATCGTCTTCCAACAACGACAACAGAGACGACCAGTCAATGTACGTTTTCGATCCTCGTTTCGCAGTTCCAAAAATGCTCATGTTTCCGTCACAAAGTCGTGCTTGCCGTCATTGGTTTTTCCGCAGGACGATGCGTCCGCGTTGGAGGACCGTAAGACGTCTTCCCACCAACGAGCAGATTCGAATTCGTCCCAGGTGTTGGCATCGTTGCATGATCGCAGTGCCAATGCTAGGTCTTCGGCGGTTCGCGGTCGTTCGCCAGCGTTTTTTCGTAAGCAGCTCATGATCACATTTTGCAGATCCTCGGGCAAAGGCCTGCCAAGTCGCTCAATAGGACGAATGGGGTTCTCATTGAGCTGCTTCATGCAAATGTCGACCGATCCCGCAGCGTCAAAGAGTGGTTGCCCCGTCAGCAGCACATATCCTACCGCCCCCACAGAATACAGGTCGCTTTGCGGCGTCGTCAGAGCCGCATCCCGAACCGCCTCGGGTGACATATACATGGGCGTTCCGGTGATCGAATCGGTGCGTGTGAGCGTATCGTCGCACGAAACGGTCGAAACTTTCTTTACCAACCCAAAATCGACGACCTTTATGATCTCGCTGACTCCCGCAAACGAGCTCAATAAAAGATTGGCGGGTTTGATGTCGCGATGAATCATATCCTTTTGATGAGCCTCAGCTAAGGATCCGCAAATCTGGATCAGCAGATGAATCACACGTCCGGGCGGCTGTGCCCCATAGCAATCAACTAGTTCTTGTAGAGTCAGCCCATCGACATATTCCATCACGTAAAAGAACACTCCATCATCCGTCAGGCCAAAGTCATAGATATCAATGGTGTTGGGATGCTGCAAAGAAGCTGTCAATTGAACTTCGCGCTGAAATCGGGAAGCGGATAACTCGTCAAGTTCGTCTAGCTCGTCCTTGGCGAGCACCTTGATCGCGACAGGTCGCTGCAGCAATTGATGAGTGCCTTTGTAAACCGACCCCATTCCCCCGCGACCGAGCAGTTCGCCCATCGCGTACTTCCCCAGCCCACGAGAAGATTCCCGAAACAGGTCGACTTTGCGATGCATGTGGTAGGTCGTTTCACCCAAGACAACAATGCCAAGGACTGCGGTGCCAAACAAAGCTAACAGGCCAAGCATCGAACGTCGCAACAATCCAAGAGCTCGATAAGCTTCATCGACATCCAACTCGGTCGCGACACCAAGCTCGTACTCGGGTAACCACGTCCACGCCCCCACGACTGCAACGCCGCGGTAGTCGTTGTAGCCGACCACATTGTCACCAGTCCCACCGCGAGTGGCCTGATCCGCCATAAACGTCAGCCTTGGCTGATTGCGAGTGGACGAAGTCTTGTTTCGAACGGTCACTTCGTCAGTAGGGTCATAGATCAACACATTCAAGGTGCTAACCACTCGCTGATCGCTGGGTAATTTCCCCGCGTCACGTAGTTGGTCTTCAAATCGACTTCGGGACAACATGACGCCATCGGAATCGAATGCATAGGTTTCCCCCGATTGCCCATGACGGGCAACGGAAAGCAACTGGGTGAATCGCTCGAGGGGATCGAGCAGAAACATCAAGCTGCCCACGGCTATCGCTCCGTTTTTGATGGGAGCCAATGAGGCCATTACCGGTCCGCCGGGAATCGAAAGCGGACCTGAATCTTGCATAGCGATGGGCGAAGCAAAGGGATGACAGATTGCTGTTTCCAATCCAATGATGCGACGCGTGATTGTCTCCGGAATCGGCAGCCGCTCTAGGACCAATCCTTCCACGCTCGATGCCACCACAACGCCATCAAGCGTTACGACGCACCATCCAATGTGTGCATCGTTTCGCAGCTCGCTGACCAGCGTGTTCAACGCAGCACTGTTTGGAAGCGCGACGGATTCTTGCTGCTTCGTTGACGTTGACTTCGAAAGCAATGCCGCAGCCGCCGATTGAATTGACTCAGGCTCAGCTGCGCGACGGGCAATGGCTCGCTGTTCACTCAACCACATTTCGAGCGATGAAACATTGGCGAGCAAAATGGTCTGCATCGACTCTCGGGTAACCTCTCGCATCGAATTGCGAGCGATCAAACCGATCCACAAAGTCAGAAGCGTTGAAACTAACACCAGCGCGGCGATCAACCCAAACCAACGACGTCGGACTAAGCCCGCGGCTGCATGCCAACGTTCTGCAAGCGTTCTGAAAATCGCAAACCGGCCGCGATAGAATCGTTGGGCTTGTCGATTAGATGCCCGTTCGGGTGAAGAAGACTGCCCGAAACCATCCCTCGATTTCACCTTCGGGGTTGTCGAGTTTTCGGACAAAGTTTTGGATGTGGCGGGCATCCGTCAATTATCATCCAAAATCGCCGCCGGTTGTAGTCCGGCGTTTCACGCTCCTATTCTCGAAATCCTTGTTTTTGGAAAGGATCGCTTTCGATGATTCCCACGATCAGGTAGGCGAAGCGATAATCCTTGGCACGCACGTCAGCCATGATCTTATCGACCGCACATTTATCGTAATATTCCGTCCCGCGACCAATCGCGTAAATCATCATCTTGTCAGTCAAACAGCGAACAAACTGATCTCGCCGCGTCGTCGACAATAACTTGCGCAGGTCCTCAACGCCGGAGAATTCAGTTCCGTCGGGCATCTTCCCAGACGCGTCGATTTCATCTCGTCCTTCTCGCGTTCGCCAAGCTCCCACGGCATCAAAATTCTCCATTGCAAACCCCAGCGGATCCATCATGTTGTGGCACGCTGCACAGGCTGGATTGTCTCGGTGTTGTTCCATTCGCTCGCGAAGGGTCCCTACCAGCTTGCTCTTTTCCAATTCAGGAATATTCGGCGGCGCGGGTGGCGGTGGTGTGCCCAGTAGGTTGTCGAGAATCCACTTTCCTCGTTTGACCGGGCTCGTGCGCGTCGGGTTGCTTGTGACGGTCAAGACACTCGCGTGCGTCAACAATCCACCTCGCGGGGTACCAGCTAGCGAGACCTTTCGAAAGTTGTCACCGGTAACGCCCGATATGCCGTAGTAGCGAGCGAGCTGTTCATTGAGATATGTGAAATCAGCATCCAACAAAGTTGTGACGGGTAAGTTCTCTCGCATCACTCCGGCAAAGAATGTCAAAGTCTCTCGCCGCATTAGATCTCGAATCTCATCATCAAACATTCGGTACATCCGAGTGTCTGGGTTAACGGAGTCGAGGTTACGCAACTGAAGCCATTGACCTGCAAAATTTTCGACAAATCGATTAGCGCGTGGATCACGAATCATCCGAGCAACCTTGCTGAGCAATTTCTTTCGGTCTCGCAGTTCACCCCGATGAGCAAGCAGTAGAAGCTCGTCGTCGGGCATGCTGCTCCACAAGAAATACGAAATGCGGGTAGCGAGTTCGTATTGCGAAATCGGCGGCATCTTGCCGCTGGAATCGGGGCCGCGCGGAGCTTCAACTTTGAATAAGAAATGCGGTGAAACAAGAATGGCTTGCAGTGCCACCTGGATTCCTTCCTCATAGCTACCACCATCGGCGCGAACGTCCGCAGCCAGCTTCACCAAACGATTCACTTCGTCGCGATTAGCAGGTCGGCGAAACGCCCGACTGGCGAGGCGACTTACAACCGAGGCAGTCGCCTGGTCATCACTTCGCTGCGATCCGGGGGTCACGAAGATTAGCTTCCTGTGACTCGCGGGCAACTGCTTGGGTGACACTAAGGACGATGTGACCTCGTCCCCACGCAAATGCAAATGATGGACGCGAAGGTTTCGATCCTGTCCATCCTTGTAGTAGTCGTTCACGAAACTAATTTCAAACTTCTTAGTTCCTTTCGCCAATCGCATCCGAACTTCGTAATCCTTGGGTTCCTTGTTCGGGACATCGATGATCTTTTCCTTGCGTCCGACTTGGACTTTCATACGACATGGATCGGAACCACCTTGGTCACCACTGGCGGTTAACGTTAATGTGTAGATCCCGCCAAAGGGCAAGTCCGTCTGCATCGCCACCGTTCCGTTGCTGCCCATGTTCAGCGAGCCGTTACGGTACGTATATTTTTCTCCACCGATCAAGTCACTGGGAACTTTGTCGATCTCGTAAATCTCGCCTGGTGGGGGAGTGTAAATCGCTTTGCCGGAAATGTACTCGGCAGCGTCGAGATACTTTTCAATTAGCAATGGTGGTAGCGAAAGCACATCACCGATGTTGTCAAAACCGTAGCCAACGTCATCGCCAGGGAAGTTACTGGCGGGTTTGTAATTCACTCCCGTCAAATCACGTACCGTGTTTTGGTACTCAGCTCGGTTGAGTCGGCGCAACGCAACCTTTCCCGCGTTCGGATTTCGAACGCAATCAACAGCGTTAGCAAGCTCGTCGAGCCACTTGATCATCGACTCACGAGTAGCCGCATCCATCATTTCGCCATCTTCAGGCGGCATGGAGCCCAATTGCACTTGCGCCAACGCGCGAACCCACAAGTTGCGATCCTTCAACAAGTCTCCGGCCGAGGCGTGATCTTCGAGCGAGATATCGCTGCCCGATTCGTGGCAATCGATGCAATAAGTCTTTAATAACGGCGACAATACATCGCGATAACCGGCTTCACGCGAGGCGTTATCGGCATTGGCGTTTGTGGCCCAGGCAAAGAAGCATACGCATACCCACAAGAAATAACGGTGCGTTGGCCTAAAGAGAAAATCAAACGACAACTGCATGGTGGGATTTATGTTCCGACGGAAGGGCGATTGAAGGGGATCTCGGCGGGACACAATCAGAAATCCAATCAAGAGCATGGCAAATCCAGTGGCGTGACCGCCAAGATTTGAATCTTTCCCAGGTTCACATTTCTTTCCCAGGCTTCCATCGTGCACCGAAGTCTAACCTCTAGTTTAAACTGACGCGAACCTGAAACCCCCACGAGCTAACTCGATCGGGGCAGAGTACAATAGAAGATTAACCAAGCAACGGTTTTTGGTTTAAGAAAAACGGCTGCGAAGAATTGAAGTACTCGAAGAAATCAGTGAGGCGGCCGTCGAATTCACACTCCGCGTGAAGTCACGCCCACCACAAGGGCCCACCACGTGAACGATACGATTGAGCTAAAGTGTCCTAAATGCAGTCTTCCGATGCTGGTGCAGCGGCCCACGGGACCATCGCAAATCGCTTGCCCTAAATGCTCTCGAGTGATCACGCTATCAGCCGACGGAAAGATAACGTCAGCGCCCGCACAGGATAACTTCACTCAACTACCTGCGCCGCTGATCGTTTCGGCTCCCCCGCCGACTCGTCGCCCCCAACACCTCCCTGAATCCCCTCGAACTTCGCCTCCTGCAACCGCGTCGTCATCTTCGGTGCATTCGGGCCAAGCCCACTTCGGTGGGGGCGACCCCAGATTGGCAGACTCGCACCTTTCGCCATATCACCGCAAACGTCCGGTCGCCAAAGACCAATCTCTCAAGCACATCGTCATTGCCGCCAGTGTGGGTCTAGCCATGCTGATGGCTGGTGGTTTGTATTTCGCGTTTAAAGACCGAATCGAGATGGCATCACTGCTGCAAAGCCTGCCAAGTCTCGACTCGCACAAATCGGTAATCACTAGCGCGTCGAAGTCAATGCAGAAAGCAACCGCCAGCGTGGGTCGGATTCATGATTCGCAATCTCGCGACGTTGAGATGCAAGAACTCGCGACAGTCACATCTGATTTCCGCGACCTTGCACGCCGCGCGGCCTCATTGCCAACACTGACGCAGGCCGAGGCGATCGAGCTTGAAACCTGGGCAAAGAAGAACGCTCAACAACAGAGCGCCAGTGCACTAGAACGCAATGTTTCGGCAGTGGAAAGTCGACGAATGATCGCCAACGGGGAAATCCGAAGTCAACTCAATCGGTTGGCCTTCGCAATCGCGGACTTCGCTGCTGTTACCAACACGGCTTGGAAACCGGTTCCGCGCCCCGAGACGCCCGCTGAGGAAATCGAATACCAAATCTTGATGGTGTATCGACAGCTATGGTCGAAGCTTTACGACGTAGCCGATGACCGCGAATATCAGTCACTCAGCGACACGTTCAGTAAAGCCGAACGACAAGTTGCCACGCTGCGTTCGCAATATGAACGACAGGACATGGGTGGGACCACTATCAGGCCAAGTTCCTCCTACGCGCCGATCCTTGCGACTTACCATGTGAAACAGGCCGCTCGCTTTCGGTTGCTCGAAGACCAGTTCGGTGCGCTCGACGAGGCGCTGGCCTACCAAAACTTCACGAAGGATAGCGAAGAGTTTCTTGGTGGCAGCGACGAAAAGCTATACCAACTCGCTTTGAAGTATGAAACCCAGCCGTCGTTCGGACAGTTAGCGGCGAATATCGAATCGACTGACGCAACGAATCCCAGCCAAGAAACCGATGAGACCGCTGGCGGGTTTCAAGGGCGTTTCAATGAAGACAGAATCCGCCAGGAAAACGAGGCGAAAGCAGAGACAGATCGGCGGATCCGACGATCGCCCACCGAAATGGCGATGCTTGACGAGGCCACCGAGAAACGTGATGCCATGCGACGGGAGGAAGCCAGACACGAAGGAATCTCAGTCGACGAACTCGAGGCTCGAAAACGAGCCGAGCGCTACGCCAATTCGATGAAATCGAGCCCTGAAAGCGAGGGCATCTCCACTAAGGAAGCTTCGCAGGACACGGCCGCATCGACTGCCGAGCAGGCCTTTCGTCGCCGACACCGTGATAAGTCCATCACCGTGGTTAGAATTTTGGACGCACCGCCCGCATCCGAGCTTGCCATCATCGAAGAGGACTTTCGCCAAGAGTTTCGTCCCGACGCGATTTCAGTACGATCCTTTGGCGACGAAGCGATCGTGCTCTTGGTCCACGATGGCAGCCTGGACGAAATGGGTAGCAAACTTTACTGGGGAAAGCTGATTTCGGTCGACTCGGTGAACCGAGAACTTCGCATTCGCTACACCGATTGAAAGGCGTGGCGGATTGCGACAGAGTCAATCTTCGCCACGACGTTCAATAACCTCGAATCGCTTGTCACGAAAACGATAGGTGACCAAGCCGAACCCTACTTACCAGATCCGAACACGCTTTTCGGGGGCCAAGTACAAGTCGTCATCAGGTTTGACGTCGAACGCCTTGTACCACGCGTCCATATTGCGAACGATTCCATTGACGCGAAACTCGCTGGGGCTGTGTGGATCGGTTACCAATCGCTTGAGCAGTTCCGGCTCGCGATACAGTCGACGCCAAATTTGCGACCATCCCAAAAAGAATCGCTGATCACCCGTGAGACCGTCAATGACAGGTGCCTCCTGACCATTGAGCGATAACCGGTAGGCCTCGTAGGCAACACTAAGCCCACCAAGATCGCCGATGTTTTCACCCAACGTGAGCTCGCCATTGACGTAATTGCCTTTGACGGGCTCGAACTCGCTGTACTGGCCGACCAAGTCTTTGGCCCGTCGTTCGAATTCTTCGCGATCGGTTTCAGTCCACCACATACGAAGATTACCTTTGCCATCGTACTTGCTACCCTTGTCGTCGAACCCGTGGCTTAACTCGTGACCAATCACCGCCCCGATGGCACCATAGTTGACGGCATCATCAGCTTTGAGGTTAAAAAACGGAGGCTGTAAGATCGCGGCCGGAAAAACAATCTCGTTCATCACGGGGTTGTAGTACGCGTTGATCGTTTGCGGTGTCATATGCCATTCGCTGCGATCGATAGGTCCACCGAGCTTTGCTAATTCTCGAGCATGTTCGAACTCGCCATAAGCAATCAAGTTCTCAGCTAGCACGAGTGAATCGATCTGCAGCTTGCTATAGTCCTTCCACTCATCGGGATAGCCGATCTTGGTGGTGAACATCGACAACTTTTCAAGCGCCTGCTTCTTCGTTCCTTCACCCATCCAATCTCGCGTCTCAATTCGAGCGGCGAACGCCTTCTTCAAGTTCTCGACCAATTCGTTCATCGCCTCTTTCGCTTCCGGCGTGAAGTGTTCTTCGACGTAGATCTGGCCCACTAATTCGCCCAGCACGCTGCCGGTTGTTGAAACGGCACGTTTCCACATTGGCTCTTGTTCGGTAACGCCGCTGACGGCTGTTTGATGGAACGCGAAATGACGCTGTTCGATTTCCTCACTCAGACTGTCTGCGTAGGTGTCGATCACGCGGAACCGCATGTAGTTCTTAGCGGCATCACTGTCGATGTTACGGGACAACTGTCCGATCATCTCGAAATAACTAGGTTGGCGAACGACGAACGACTCAACGCTGCCCATATCGGCGCCTTCGGCGTAGCCTTGCCAATCGAATACCGTCATCAACGCCCGCATTTCTTCAGCGGTTTTCTTGTTGTAGGTTTTGACAGGATCCCGATTCTCAGTCTTCGTCCACTGATACTCAGCGAGCGTTTTCTCAACTTCAAGAACTTGTGCCGCCGCTGATTCAGCATTATCAACACCGATGATGGTCATCATGTCGGAGATGTAGGTTTTTAATTGATCGCGAAGCGTGACGTAGCGTTCATCATCCTCGAGATAATAATCTCGGTCGGGCAGGGTTAGCCCACCTTGGGTGAGGTAAACGGCATAGCTGTCGCTATCCTTCGCATCCACATTGACATACATCCCGAAGGCTGGATTGACACCACGCTTGGAAAGCTTGCCAGCAACGCGCACCAAGTCCTCGGGCTCAGCGTTGTCAATCATCTCCAACATCGGCTTGATTGGTTTGATGCCCGCTTGATTGCGTGCTTCGAGATTCAAGACCGAATTGTAAAGATCGCCGACCTTCTGAGTCGCTGAACCTTTTTCGCCTCCTTCGGCAGCAGCTTTCTCGATCAGTGTTCGCACCTGCTCGCGCGTTTGATCGTCCAGCAAAGTAAAGATGCCATAGTTGGACTTGTCACCGGGAATCTCAGTCTTATTGAGCCAAACTTCGTTGGCATACGTGTAGAAATTGTCACCTGGTTCAACGGTGGGGCTGAACAAAGACTGGTCGATTCCAGAGACCTTTGGGGGCTCGGCGATCTTGTCAGGTTGGTCTGCAACCGAGAATAAACCAGCAGACAGAGACAAACTCAATGCAAACAGTAAGCGAATCACGTGGGAACCCTGTGCGAAGGAACGATCGAAGGTGGATCAAGTAGCCAAAAGGATACCCGTGTTGTCAAAGTTTCGTCCAGCGTGATCGAAAAACTCTCACCGAACGACCTTTCGCTCCTGAGCAGACGCCACGCTTGCATCGTCCAAATCAAGGGCCATTATTTTTGCTTTCCCGTTGGCGTCCCGATAGGATGAAAGAGCGTCGCGTCGCCAAACCGCCGTCCCGACAACCGAGATGTTTTGGCAGCTTCCGACACCCTCTATTCTCCTCTTCGTGCGAAAAGGTTCCTGATGATGGTCATGAGAGCGTTCTGTTTACCAGTGTTTGCGGCTGCGATGGTTGCGTTTGGAAATTCAGGATCGGCGATTGCTGATCCGCCAAGTCCAATTCCTCCGGGCGCCCCCCAAGCTCCACCGGCATCGGACCCGTTTGGCAACAATCCCCCGAGACTTGGAAATGGTGCCGATCCATTGGCACCGCAGGCGGATCCGTTTCAACAACCATCGGCTCGCAACCGAGTAAAGCAAACACCGTTGTTGACAACGGAAGAAGCGGTTCAAAATTCGATAGCGAAATCAGTCAATACTCAGATTGTTGAGCAACGCATTCGTGCAGCGCTCGATGACGAGACAACCCATAGCTTCATTGAACAGCCGTTAAGCGATGCAATCGCGATCCTTTCGCGTGCGCACAAAATTCCGATGGTGATCGACAATCGTGCATTGGACGAAATTGGAATCTCCTCAGAAGACACGGTTACTTTGTCGCTGGAAAAGGTGTCACTACGAAGCTTCCTACGGCTGTTGTTGCGGGACTTAGCGTTGACCTACGTAATCAACGATGAAACGTTGCAAATCACAACACTTGAGGCCGCTGAAAACGACATGCCGATTCGACTACATCGCTTGGATTCGGCGTTGGCAGCAGACAAAGAAGCTGTGGTAAAAGCAATTCAATTGATCGACCCCAATACTTGGGATGTCGTGGGCGGTCCGAGCTCGGTTGTCGTGGTTGGGGACACGCTAGTGGTGGCCGCGAAGGAGACGACCCACGAAAAAGTGAACAAATTGCTAGAAGAGTTGACGAACACTTCAACCGAGTGATTCGTTTGGTGAGGACATCAGCTATAGTGGGAGGCCCGCCTCAGTGATCTTTCCGCTTTTGATGCCCGCATGACTACTGCTCTGTTCGTTCCGTGCTACGTCGATCAATTCTATCCCGACGTTGCAATTTCCACTCTCGAGTTACTCGAGAGACTCGGTGAAGACGTCGTTTTCCCATCCACGCAAACCTGTTGCGGTCAGCCCATGGCCAATACAGGCTGCGTTAGTGACACGGCACCCGTGGCAAGGCAAATGGTTGATATCTTTGCCGATTACGACACCATCGTGTGTCCCTCGGGGTCCTGCACCACTATGGTGCGGCACCATTACGACGCATTCTTTGCACCCGACGATGCGGCCTACCAAAAAGTGAAATCGCGAACATTCGAGCTTTGCGAATATCTTCACGATGAACTAAAGCTTGATCATCTTGACGTCCGATTCCCCCATCGCGTTTCACTACACCAAAGCTGTCACGGACTCCGTGAATTGCGGCTCGCCTCATCAAGCGAGAACATGACGCCACGAGTCGATAAGGTTCGCAGCCTCCTATCGTTAATTCAAGACATTGAGTTTTGCGAACCCGAACGCTCTGACGAATGTTGTGGCTTCGGCGGCACCTTTGCGGTCAATGAACCAGAGGTTTCCGCTTCGATGGGACGTGACCGGGTGGCTGATCATGTAAGAACCGGCAGCGAAGTGTTGGTATCGGGTGACATGAGTTGCCTGATGCATCTGCAAGGTCTGATTCGTCGCGAGAATAATCCCATCAAGGTCATGCACGCCGCTCAAATCCTCGCTGGTCGACCTTTGCCCGCTTAGAAACAGCTTAGAAACAGTCGTTCAAGATTCATGAAACTACCTATCGTCGACCATCCTGACGCCGCTCGCGACTTCGTCAACAACGACGAACGTTCGCATTGGCATGACAAGGCTTTGTGGTTCGTTCGCAGCAAGCGTGATCGGCAAGCCCACAGCATTCCAGAATGGGAATACCTGCGTGAACTCGCGTCCCAGATAAAAACACACACGATTGCGAATCTAGATCGATACCTGCAAGATTTCGAACGCAACGCTACCGCAATGGGAGCAGTCGTGCATTGGGCCGCCGATGCTGAGGAACACAACCGAATCGTTCTCGACATTTTGAAACGGCACGACGTTCTTCGAATCATTAAAAGTAAGTCGATGTTGACTGAGGAATGTGGGCTCAATCATTACCTTGAAGATAACGGTATCGACGTTGTAGACACCGACCTTGGCGAGCGAATTGTTCAACTTCGTGGCGAAACACCTAGTCACATTGTTTTGCCTGCGATCCACATTAAGAAAGAAGAAGTCGGCGAAACCTTCCACGAACATCTTGGCACGGATGAAGGAGCCTCCGATCCTCAATACCTCACCGAAGCGGCTCGCGGTCATCTTCGCGGAAAGTTCTTAGCTGGCGAAGTTGGCATCACTGGCGTGAACTTCGGTATCGCTGAATCCGGGGGTTTTGTTGTTTGCACCAACGAAGGCAATGCCGACTTGGGTGCGTCGTTGCCGCGAGTCCATATCGCTTGCATGGGAATCGAGAAATTGATTCCTCGCCAACAAGACTTGGCTGTCTTCACGCGATTACTCGCTCGCAGCGCTACCGGTCAACCCATTACCAGCTACACATCGCATTTTCATGGACCGCGTGACGCCAATAGCGAATTGCATATTGTGTTGGTGGATAACGGACGCAGCAAACTTCGACAAAGCAAAGCCTTTCGCGACGCCCTGCATTGCATTCGATGCGGTGCCTGCATGAACACATGCCCGGTTTATCGGCGCAGCGGCGGACACTCTTACCGCGCGACGGTTCCTGGCCCTATCGGATCGGTTCTTTCCCCCACTCGTGACGACAAGCGGCATAAAAGCTTGCCTTATGCATGCAGCCTTTGCGGTTCGTGCACTGACGTTTGCCCGGTCAAAATTCCGCTGCACCATCAACTGTTGGCGTGGCGTGGTGAACTAGTGGGACGCAAACTGGTACCGCTGAACAAGCGATGGAGCATGAAAGCAGCCTCACTCTTGTTCCGTCATCCCCGCATGTTTGCGTTAATGGGTAAGGCTGGTCGAACCGCATTAAGAGTCCTGCCTCGGTTCGCGACCCATAACCGTTTCAACACCTGGACCATTGCACGCGAGCTACCGGAACCACCGAGGGAAAGCTTTCGCGATTGGTACCGCCAGAATCGAAAGCCGCCAAAATGATTCCCCATACCCATAGCAAGCAAGCCGTTATGGACCGACTACGCGGACATGACGTCAAAGGTCCTGAACTTCCGATTGTCGATTCAAGTCGACTAACGACCTACGATAATCCGATGGATACATTCATCGAATCACTGCAATCCGTGGGCGGACAAGCTCACGTGATCGATCGCATTGAACAGGTCCACCAGATACTAAGCGAGATTCCGGTTTTCGCAGACGCCGAGCGAATCGCGTCACTGGCACCGGACTACGTACCGGGCAACGTCGACGCGAGTTTGGTCACCGATCCCCATCATCTCGAATCGCTGGATTGGGTGATCGCAACGGGCGAATTTGGCGTTGCCGAGAACGGTTCGATCTGGGTCGACGGAAAAACGTTGCCTCACCGAGTCATGCTTTTCATCGCACAATATTCAGCGATCATCGTGCCCAAGGCGAAGATACTTCACAACATGCATGAAGGCTACGCGGCACTCGGTACACCCGAACCTGGCTTTGGGATATTTATATCCGGCCCTAGCAAGACGGCGGACATTGAGCAAAGCCTTGTTTTAGGCGCTCACGGATGCCGAAAACTACAAGTTTTCTTGGTGTAGCATACCGAGTGAATTGCGGCTTGATTTACGGTGTGCTTCTTTTACACCCGACACGATCACTGCTTGTCGGCAAAAAGAATGTCGATCAGTTGAGCAGCAACCTGTGTGGTTGAGTGATTTTTCATAACGGAAATCCTGCCTTGCTCGGCGAACAATCTTCTCGCTTGATCGTCAATCTTGAGCTCAAAAATCTTGTAAACCAAATCTTCGAGGTTCCCTGATTCGTAAACCATCCCACCGCCAGTCTCGCGAATGAGCTGGCCGAATGCGCCATGGTCGGGTTGCAACACTGGAACTCCCGATGCCAACGCTTCCAAAACGAACAAGCCTTTGGGATCGTGATAATCGGTCGGCACGCAAAGCAAATCGAGCGAACGCAAGTAGCTGACCTTTTGGTCAAGCGTCAACTCACCGTGATGAGTAAAGCGATCGCCTAGACCAGCGTCACGAAGCCGTTTGAGTTGATTATCAAAGTATGGTTTGTACTGGGCACCAAGATATCCCGCGACGTGCAAACTGGCATTCTCGTGTTCGCCATCTTTCGCCAGATGAATAAACGCATCGACAAGGTGGTGAAGTCCCTTATCGGGTGAGATACGCGCAAGGTAACCAATACGGAAGTCATCGACCGATCTCAGTTCGCCGCTCTCTTGCGACCGTGGATCACCATCGGCGAGCACTTGGTAGGGCATGGTGTCGATCGACAAAGGCAGGTGGGCTCGCTTGTCCAGAGGAATTTCAAAACGCTCTCCCATCTTGCTGCTGTAAAAATCGCTATTGGTCACAAACTTATCTACATACTTGACCAGACCCTTGCACAGCGTCGACGCTTTTTCGCGGAAGGGCTCAGGAAGGAAATCAAGAAAGATGTCATCTCCCTGCAACATCACAGCGATAGGCACATCGCTGCGACCGGCTCGATCAAGCTGGGCGCGAATGTGAGGCAACGAACCGCCAATCAAAAGATTGCTAAGCACGATCGCATCGGGTTGCACATCATCAACGATCCACCGGGTAAGACGCTCGACCTCGGCGGCGTGATGACCTTCATGCCCCTGAAGCATTGAAACGGCGAGCTCACCGAGCACCTTGGGGTCGGTGGCTCGGTCCTGGCGAGTGACCATTCGGATCAAAGCGGGAGCATCGAGCAAACGCCGCAACTTAGCGGGAAGATGCCGTATCCACGGGAAACGCTCGATTGCATAAAGCTGAATTCCACCGAAAAAGACTGATTCCCTCGCCACGCTCACCTCATCGGTACGAAGCGGCGTGTACACCGGCTGCAGAATGCAATCGTGGCCTTGCGCGATCAAGGCTTTCGCCAATGCGTTATCGTGCATGCAACTGCCGCAAAACATCCCAGCCGCGCCAGCCGTTAGGAAGATGATTCGCCGAGATTCAGGGGTAATTTGCAAACCGTTAATGGTCGCTGGTGGGGCAGCGATGCTCGCTTGAGATAGGGGCGTGGGAAAACGCTCGTTGTGGTAAATCGTGGCCGTTTCTATACTTGCCGCCCACGACACACAAGACATTGAAGTACCTAAACCATTATCACTGCTTAGTATGACTTATTCAAATGCCACGATTGAAATAGCTCAAGCGACCGCTCCATTCTTCTGGGGCGTCGATATTGGCGGCACAGGTATCAAGCTTGCGTTGGTCGATGACAGCGGACATGTGGTCTCGTTCACCAATTTGCCGACCCGCCAAAGCGAGGGTGCGGATGCGGCGATGGACCAGATCGCTGAAGTCATCCAAAAGACCGAAGACTCGCTTGGGGTTCGAGGTCTGCGGATTGGACTCGGTGCGCCCGGCCCCATGGATTTGCCCAACGGATTACTCGTTTCGCCACCTCAGTTGCCCGCTTGGTGGGGCTACAAGATTGTCGATGCAGTTGAAACACGCACTAACCGGCCCGTTTCCTTCCTGAACGACGCCAACGCGGCAGCTTACGGCGAATTTTGGCTAGGCAGCGGACGAGCGGAATCTTCCATGCTGTTGCTCACCCTGGGCACGGGCGTCGGTGGCGGAATTATCGTCGATGATGAACTGATAAACGGAGTAAATAGTTGTGGCAGCGAATGTGGTCACATGATTGTGGATCCTGCACCAACGGCCCGATTGTGTGTTTGGGGCGGCGGTCGCGGCCACTTGGAAGCTTACGCATCGGCAAGTGGAGTGGTCCAACGCACTCGCGAACTGTTGACTCAAGGTGCCCAGAGCGCATTGACAGGACTGTTGGGCGGGGAAAACAGCGAACTGACCGCCAAAAAGGTTTACGAAGCGGCTTTGGACGGCGATGCCTTGTCCTTGCAAGTCGTCGACGAAACCGCGCGATGGCTCGGCGTGGGAATCACTACCCTGGTTCATACAATCGACCCCGGTACCGTCGTGCTCGGTGGCGCGATGACTTTTGGTGGACCGAATTGCAAAATCGGCCAACGGTTCTTGGCGGGCATCAGCGAGGAATTTCGCAGCCGAACCTTCGAGAACATTTTCGCGGGAACCCATATTAAATTCGCTACGCTTGGCCCCGAAGCTGGATACTTGGGGTTGGCTGGCTATGCACGTAAGGAGCACGCTCAAGATTAGAGCGGCCTCAGCCAAACTTTTATGAAAAAAGAAATTCGCAACTTTTGCATCATCGCTCACATCGATCATGGCAAGAGCACGTTGGCGGATCGGTTGCTCGAAAGCACCGGAACGGTGACGACTCGGCAGATGAAAGAGCAACTGCTAGACGATCTGGAACTTGAACGGCAGCGTGGCATTACGATCAAAGCTCGTGCCGTAGCGATGAAGTACCAACGCGGTGGCATTGAGTACGAATTGAATTTAATCGATACCCCCGGGCACGTTGACTTTCAGTACGAAGTCTCGCGGTCGTTGGCATGTTGCGAAGGCGCGCTGTTGCTTGTTGACGCTTTTCAAGGCGTCGAAGCCCAAACAGTCGCCAACGCCTACGCTGCGTTGGAACATGACCTCACGATTGTTCCCGTCATCAACAAGATTGACCTGATGAATGCCCGGCCGGATGAGGTGGCCGAGGAAATGATGAATTCGCTCGGAACGGATCCGTTTGAATGTGTTCGGGTCAGTGCGAAGACGGGATTGGGCGTGAATGACTTGCTTGAGGCCATCATCGAGCGAATCCCCGCCCCCACCGGCGACCCGAATGCGCCGCTGCAAGCGATGGTTTTCGATTCTAATTACGACGACTATCGCGGTGCGATTACCTATGTCCGGATCATGCAGGGAACGGTCAAGCGAGGTCATAAGATCAAATTCGCCCGCAAAGGTTCGGTTCATGAAGTGGTTGAACTTGGACAATTTGCGCCAGCGCGAGTTTCTTGCAACGAGCTCAGCGCCGGCCAAGTCGGTTACTTGATCTGCAACATCAAGAGCCTGGGAGACGTGCACATCGGTGACACCGTGGTCGATAACATCGACAAATCCGCGCCGGCTCTTCCTGGATACGCGCGTCCCAAGCGAATGGTCTACTGCGGCCTGTTTCCTAGTGACGGGCAAGAGTTCACGGACCTCAGGGATGCATTGGAACGCTTAGCCGTCAACGACCCCAGCTTCGAATTCGAACCCGAAACCAGCGATGCACTTGGGTTTGGATTTCGCTGCGGGTTCCTGGGTCTGTTGCACATGGAAATCATCCAGCAACGATTGGAGAACGAGTCCGACATTGACTTGGTTCAAACCGCTCCGAACGTGACCTATGAAGTGGTCGATAAACGCGGCAATACGCACACGATTCACAAGCCACAAGACGTTCCCGATCCCGGTGATATCGAAGAATTTCGCCAGCCAATCGTACGCTGCAGCATCATTGTTCCCAATGACTACATCGGCTCGGTAATGAAGTTGTGCCAAGAGAGACGTGGCATCCAGCGAGCCCACGAAATTCTTGGTGCCAATCGCACCATGTTGACGTATCACATTCCCTTGGCGGAAGTTGTGTATGACTTGCACGACAAGATTAAAAGCGCGACCAAAGGTTACGGAACGCTTGACTACGAAATGGTTGGCTTCGAGCCCGCTGACCTTTGCCGACTCGACATCATGGTCAATGGCAACCGTGTCGATGCCTTAGCGATTGTTTGCCACCGAGCCGACGCGGATCGGCGAGGACGCGCGGTCGCCAAGAAGCTAAAGTCCGAAATCGAACGACACATGTTCGAAGTCGCCGTTCAAGCGGCAATCGGTAGCCGCGTGATCGCTCGCGAAACGGTTCCCGCGATGCGAAAAAACGTGACCGCCAAGTGCTACGGGGGTGACATCACTCGCAAACGAAAGTTGCTGCAAAAGCAAAAAGAAGGCAAGAAGCGAATGAAGGCGGTCGGAAATGTAGAAATCAGCCAGAAAGCGTTTATGGCGGTGCTGAGCGACGGCGAGTGAACGAGTACCGCTCGAACCGGCTTATCGCTTCTTGCGATACTTGTTCGGATTGTCGGCTTTACCAACGATCTCGTACAAGAACCGGCTAGGAATCGTTGGTCGTGGCTTACCCCATTTGCGCCGCGTAAGAGCGAGGCTCATCGTAAGTGTTTCTTGAGCCCGCGTAATGCCCACGTAACACAGCCGACGTTCTTCCGCGATGTCATCCTCATTGCCGCTCTTCACGCTGCGGCTATGAGGTAGCAGGCCGTCTTCCATACCGACCATAAATACGATCGGGAATTCCAATCCCTTGGCGGCGTGCATGGTCAACAACCAGACAGCATTTTGCTTGGCTAGCTTGTCTTTTTCGCTACCCATTTCTCGACCTGACAACGCGATTTCCCCCAGGAAACCCGTTAAGTCAGGGTTGTCGTTGGAATCCTCGAAAGCGCCCATGGCGTTGGTCAATTCACCGATGGACGCCATTCTCGCTTCACGCTCTTCAGGCTTGTCGTAGCGAGAAGCCACTTCGGTTGAGAATGAAGTGCGTGACAATAACGTTTCCATTGCGGCGACCAACGACTCGTTCTGACTGCGATGAAGCACGTCTTTGGATAGCTGCTGTAGGTCCTCGATCCCACGTTGTGCCGGCCCGGTAAGTTCGGCGGTTTCGTTGGGGTCATTCATGATGTCCCAAAGCGGAACTCCGCGTTTTACTGCACGCCCCAGCAGTATTTCGATTGTCTTGTTCCCCAGGCCCCGCGGCGGCGTATTAATGATTCGCCTTAACGCGACCTCATCGTTGGGTTGTTCGATCCACTTCAAATACGAAACAAGGTCACGCACTTCCCGCCGATCAAAAAACGACTGAGCCCCAAGCATCACATAAGGAACATTTGCTTTTCGCAATTCAGTTTCGAACAAACGTGGTTGTTCATTCGTGCGAAATAGAATCGCGATATCCTTGGGTTGAACGTGGTTCCCCTCGATATGCATCTTGATGTCACGGACGACCGATTGCGCTTCCGCGATCTCGTCTTTGTGCTGCTGTATTCGTGGCCTTTTCCCCTTGGGACGACTGGCAATCAAAGTCTTATCATGCCGAGTCGTGTTGTAACCAATCAGTCGGTTGGCCATCGCCAGAATTTCGCCGGTGCTGCGATAGTTGTTCTCAAGACAAACTATTTTGGCATCAGGCCAATCCTTCGAGAAATTCAGAATGTGAGTGACGTCGGCTCCTCGCCACGCGTAGATCGATTGATCATCATCGCCAACGACGCAAAAATTGCGATGCTTTTGCGTCAGGTGCTTTGTGATTCGATACTGCGACCCATTGGTATCTTGGTATTCGTCGACGAGCACATGGTCAAACTTGTCGGCTTCTTCATCGCGAATGTCGCTGCGTAGTTCAAAAAGATTCTCCGTCTGCAGCAGCAGGTCATCAAAGTCCATCGCTCCTCGTAACATCAGACCTTGCTGATACCGACGATAGGCGGACGCGGCAAAGTGTTCCTTGTCGGTTGCCGCTTCGTAAACCGCTTGCTCTGGCTTGATCGAAGCGTTCTTCCAACCGCTGATGATAAACAGCATATCGTTGGGGCTTAGAGCAGCGTTTGGTAGCCGCAACTCTCGCAGAATTGACCGCGCAAGAGATTCCTGATCGCCGCGATCGTAAATCGAAAACTTGGCGGGATACCCCAACGCCGGGGCGTGCTGTCGCAAAATACGAACACAGTGAGAGTGGAACGTGCTAACGGTGGGAGCCGGCGGTGGCTTTTCCCCTCGCTTTGGTTTGCGTCGTTGCTTACCACCAATCAACTCACCAATTCGTTCTTTCATCTCACCCGCAGCTTTGTTCGTGAACGTCACGGCGAGAATTCGATCGGGGTTGGTACCGTGTCGAATGAGGTTGGCGATGCGGAAGGTCACCACACGCGTCTTCCCCGTTCCGGCTCCGGCGAGAACGAGCATGGGCCCTTTGAGCGTGACCACAGCTTCGGCTTGGGCTTCGTTAAGTCCTTCGGTGAGCTTGTTCGCAGTTCCTTGCATGAATAGATGGGGAAGGCTTTTTGCCTATCAACGAAATCCAAAACTGAGTGTATGAAAAGAAACGCCGCACCGTCGTTTCTCGACAACCTTATCCGACAAGGCAACGCCGTGAACCAACGACCAAGCGGAAGTGGCCGGCTGAAACCGGCCTGCCTGATGAGAAACGAAAGTCGCGTTCAAACGACCTATCGCAGATCGTCGCGATCAATAACCGGGTTCGCGGTTCCAGTAGTGATCAACACGAGCGAACCTTGCTGTTGGCGGTTTGCGTTCATTGCCACTCGATCGAACGGAACGCCAAAGCAGGCATAGTTTCCGGTCGCTGTGTCCATGACGTAGATCACGGTGGATGCCGCAGGACGATTGCTTGCCCGCGGAAAATCTGCTCGCCCCGTCACCATGATGTAGCTTCCGCCCTTGCCACTGGTCCCCAGTGCATCCGCCACGTTAATGGTGAAGGCGGACATAAAACGTCCCACGCGAGGATAAATCACACTGCACTGAAGAAGGCCCGAATTGTGGTCCAAAACGAAAACACCGTCTGCATCTTCGCTGATATTGCCCGTTGCCATCGAGTACTTTTCACTCGTCACGGATGCAGACGCTTCCAGCAATGGCAAAGGAATTGTCGAATCAACCGTCGCCGCGTTTATCTGTGCCGCCATCGCATTTCGTTGTCCAACGCAGTAAGCCACCGCAGTCAGTGAAACGATGGTGGCGGCAATCATCACGCCGATCATCCAATTCCTGATGCCACCGCAACAGACACTTGGCGACTGATTTTCGCCATGAATGGCAAGGTTTGCTGATTTTGAGGAATCATCGGGGGTCGCTTCAGCGGCAAATGGAGATGGAGAAGACATGATGATTGCGGCTCCGTAGGACAAATGAGGGCGATCGTGGCCAGTGCGACCGTCGCCGAGGGAGAAGAGAGAATTCTACTGCCCATAATTGTACGCATCGCGCCGGAACTTTACGATGCCAAGACAACTTTCCGAACGTCAAATGTCTCCTAACGTCTCCGACGCCAAGTTTTCACGAGGTAATTCAACATGGCACTTAACGAACCACTCAACCGCAAACTCCGCATGGCTCTGGTTGGCGGCGGTGCGGGCTCGTTCATTGGACGCGTTCATTCGATCGCCGCATGCTTGGATAACCGAGCTGTGCTGACCGCGGGGGCGCTTTCGAGCAACCCTGAACGCGCCAAATCGTCGGCACCCGACTATGGAATTGCGGATTCAAGGGCATACGGAAGTTACGAGGCCATGCTTGATGGCGAATCGAAGTTGCCCGAGGACGAACGAATCGACTTCGTATCTATTGCGACACCCAACCACACGCACTTTGAAGTCGCACGTGCGGCCGTCGAAGCAGGCTTCAACGTGGTTTGCGACAAGCCAATGACGTTCGACTTAGCGCAAGCCGAATCACTTCTTGAAACGGTCCAAAACAGCGACGTCGTGTTTGCGGTCAGTCACAATTACACCGGCTATCCGCTTGTGCGTCAGGCACGCGAAATGATCTTGAGCGGTGAACTTGGCGAGATCAACGCGATCCGATCGCAGTACATCCAAGGTTGGTTGCGAACTCAGCTCGAAGCGGAAGACCAAAAGCAGGCTGCGTGGCGAACCGACCCCGCCAAGAGCGGCGCTGCGGGTGCCTTCGGCGACATTGCGACTCATGCCTATAACCTCGGTCGCTACATGACCGGCGTCCTGCCTGACTCGGTCAGTTGTCACCTAAAGGCGTTTGTCGAAGGACGTAAGTTGGACGATTACGGCACGGCAGTCATTCGCTACGAGAACGGCGCTTTGGGCACCGTGACGGCGTCACAAATCAGTCACGGTCGCGAGAACGACCTGGAAATCGAAATCGACGGGACCAAGGGATCATTGCGTTGGCGTCAAGAGAACCCCAACGAGCTGATCTACCGACAAAACGGCAAGGCTCACCAGATCTACACACGTGACCCCAACGCGGAGTACATGACCGGTTCGGGCGCGGGTGCATGCCGACTTCCATCCGGCCACCCGGAAGCATTCTTTGAAGCTTTTGCCAACGTCTATACTGCTGCCTTTGACGCGATGGCCAAGCGGGCCGCTGGCGAAAAGATCGACCAACGCGACACGATTTACCCCAACGTGTATGACGGCGTCGAAGGCATGTACTTCATTCAGCAATGCGTCAACAGCAGTGCTGACAACGCCGCTTGGCTGCCGTTGAAGCACGCCGCTGCACGCAAGTAAACGCCGGGTGAACCGATAAGCACGCTGAAGGGTGACCGTTCCGGGTGCACTTGCCGTGTGCACTTGCCGTGTGCATCACGGGTGTATTTCAACAGCACGCCCCAAGCGATTACCTACGGCATTTGCTGAGGCTTGTTCACCAACCGTACGACCTCGACTAATCGGTCGAGGTCGTCTTCGTTGTTATAAGCATGAATGCTCGCGCGAACGCCTTGCCCGCGGCAACTAACAACCACGTGATGCTGCAAAGCGACTTCGCGAAACTGGGCGGGTTCGGTTCCCGGAATCTGGAAATTGACGATTCCGCTTTGGCTCTTCGGCTCACCGGGGCGATCGCACACTGCCCCAGCCGCCAACAATTTCTCGCTCAGCTTGTTCGCTAGTGCACAAACACGTTGCTCAATCGCGTCAGGACCGTGGGCTTGGCGAACGCTCAAGAACAACGAAAGGCTGGCCGAAAGGGCAGCCATGCCGATCATGTTGGCAGATCCCGATTCAAACCTGCTGGCATCGCCGCGGAGAGCGAATTCAGGATGAGCGTAGTTGTGTGATTGACGAACGCTGGCCCATCCGACGTTACCCGCTCGCAAACGATCGACATACTCTTGCCGAATCATCGCGACGCCGGCTCCCTCGGGTCCGAGCAACCACTTGTGCCCGTCGGCCGCAATAAAATCGACGGGCGTCTTCGTCAAATCCAGGTCGTACATACCGAGTCCCTGGATTGCGTCCAAAAATACAGCGATCCCCTGATCGTGAGCTTTGGCGACAAGATCATCGATATCGAGTCGAAAACCGGTCGCATATCCGACCCAACTTACAGCGATCAATCGAGTCGATTGGTCACAGTTCGCGATCAAATCGTCAATCACGACACGGCCGTCGCGACGGGGAACAATTCGAACCTCCACGCCTCGTGATTGCTGATTGAGCCACGGAAAAAGGTTACTGGGGAACTCGCCCTCCGGAATCACCACGCTGTCGCCGGCCTGCCATGGCCAGCCTTCGGCGACGATATTGATCCCGGTGGTGGTGTTGGGAACGAGGCAAATATCGCTCGTTTCACAGCGGAGCAGGGTGGCGGTTTGCTCTCGCAGCGTCTGCAGAGCCCGATTCCACTGAGGCCAAACTGTGTCCCCCTGCAGGCTCGCCTGAGCCGCAAACTGCTCGATTGCCGCGGCCGCTGGCTGGCTCAGCGGGGCCACCGCAGCGTGGTCAAAATATGCCCAAAGCCTTGAAATTGGCATCTGACTCCGCCACCATTGCCACGGATCTCGTTGAAGTTGAGCGTCGTCGGGGGCCGAGAATGACAATTTTTTGGAGTCCTGACAAATTTATACTGGCGAACTAAACATCCTCAATCAAGCTGGCAGAACAATTTGGAGTCGTCAAAAACGCGTCAATCGTTACAGCCGTACAGTCTTGGGGCAACCTTAAATTTAGCCTTCTTTGGTAGGCTTGGGAAACGTGGTGATTTGCAACTATACTGCGACCCTCTCACTGACGACCCACGATGGTTACTCCCTCTTCTTCTCACTCTCTGACGAGGATTTTGATGCCCAAGGCTCTCTGTCTCTTTAGCCTTGTGGCGTCGATTCTGATCGTCGTGCTTTTCGTCGCCGACGCTGCGTTGGGAATGATGGGAAGCAAGTCAATCGCCCCGATGGGAGGCGTCAACACGACGCTGGACATCGTCTTTGCAATTGTTGGCGGTATTTTGATCTATCTGAGCTGGTCTACGTATCGCGAACAGCGCTGATGCAATCGCCGGTCACCGTGTGCTAACGGCTTGGCCAAATCTTTCGGCGATCTCTTCGCCAATCGCTAGTGACGCCGTTGCGGCGGGCGAAGGAGCGTTCAGAACATGGATCGCTCGATCAGTGGACTCAAACCAGAAGTCATCCACAAGATTCCCATCGGGTGTAACCGCCTGAGCACGCACACCGGCGCGACCCGGCTTCAGATCGTCGGCTTTGATCGAGGGGATGAGTTTCTGTAGCGCCGTGACGAAGGCGGCTTTGGATAGTGAACGGTGAACCTCGCCGGCCCCCATGCGCCAATGTTTGCGTGCCAAGGTTCGAAACCCACGGAAGGACAAGGTTTCCGCCAAATCATGCATGTTGATTTCTGTCCAACGGTAGCCAGTTCGCGAAAGGGCAAGCACCGCGTTGGGTCCGCACTCAACTCCACCGTCGATCATCCGCGTGAAGTGAACTCCCAGGAACGGGAACGAGGGATCCGGAACGGGATAGATCAAACCACGGCATAACGATTCACTTTGTGATGTGAGTTCATAGTACTCGCCGCGGAAGGGAACGATTCGAACCGGGGATTGTCCGCCAGCAAGACGAAAGACGCGATCGCTCTGAAGGCCTCCGCAACTGATCAACCGTTCGCATGTGATCGCATCGCCCGATCGCGAAGTGATCATCAGGTGGCTTGGCTGTGAATCAATCGCCACTACGTCAAAGTCAAAGACGATCTTGCCGCCGCGTTGTTCGATGATCTTCGCCATTGTTCGACAAACATCGGCGTAGTCGACGATGCCCGTTCCCGGCACATGCAGGGCAGCGATTCCGCCCACCGCCGGTTCAATTTCCCGTAACCCATCCGTATCAATACGTTCAAACGAAACACCATTGGCGACGGCTCGATCCGCAATTGCGTTGAGCCCGGCTAATTCATTCTCTCGCGTTGCCACCACCACCTTGCCGATACGGTTCCACTCAATCGACTGCTCTTCGCAAAACGCTTCCATCGCAGCTTTGCCAGTTCGACAAAGGATCGCTTTCTGAGAACCGGGCTTGTAGTAAATACCAGAATGCAAAACACCGGAGTTGTGGCCGCTTTGATGAGCCGCCACGTGACGTTCCGCTTCGACCACCACGACGCTGGCGTCGGGCCATCGCTTCTGAACAGCCAAAGCCGTCGCCAGACCGACGATTCCACCTCCGATGACAACGACATCGCTAACTAGTTGGTTCATGCTCATCATGTTGGTGAATTTTACGGACATCGACTAGACAGTGTTAAACGCACAAGCGACGCGACCGTCATAACCTGTTGGAAGTGCCAGAAACAGGGTGAAATGTCTATTTGTAAACAATCCTCAGCACACATGCACATAATCCTGTGCCATGTTTCAGCGTGGAAGTTAGTTGGGGGGCAAACCTTACTAATGCTGGAAGCAGCAAGGTTCCAACCGCCTTGGTCTTCACGTTGGGCAATGTGAAGATTGGCATCGTTGATGAGCGTCCTGCTTGTCGATGCCAAGGGCACCTTACATATCATGGGCAGATTTTGGGGGCAAGCTGGCCAGTTCCATCGAACTTGGTTCGCGTTGCTATTTGTAATTGTGAACAAAACCATAACAGTACCAATTGATCGACTTCGAGCAGGAATGAACTGCTCGCAGCCAATCATGAGCGAAGATGGAGTCTTGTTGATTGGTGGGGGCACCCACATCACCGAGGCGCTACTGTGCACCATTCGCGAAAGTTCAATTCATTCGATTTCGATCGATGTACGCGATCTGCCGACCCTGCAACCCGAAAAACGCTCGCTTAAAAAATTGCGCAGTGAGCAGAGCGGGATCGACATCACCGTAAGCGCGGCACCTCTGAAGTCGTTTCTTATCGACCGCTTCAACGAAGACCTCAGCGAAGAACGCGCTGCGCTGCTCCATCAAAAACTCGAAGAAGCGAACCATTGCTTCGACGTCGTTGACCGTCGGATCAAGCTAGGTCTGTTCCATTCGGCAAATGAGTTCCTTGACCTTTCCGAGAACTACGCCCGAACCATGATCGACGATCACGATCACACGGTCGGGATGCTTAATTCGACAATGCTTCCGGAGATTACTTGCCAGCGCAGCATACGAATGGGAGTCTTGGGAATGTCGGTCGCCATTGAGATGGGATTCAGTGGACCGCAAACCCTAGAAGTTGGTCTCACGGGGATGCTTCATGACATTGGACTTTCCAAAATGTCGTTGTCTCTGGATGCCGCCAACAACCCAATCGATCCGCGACAAGATTGGGAATATCAAAAGCATCCGTTGGTATCGGCCCAGTGCGTTGAGCAGCTTGATATTCCCGAAAGCGTATCGCTTGCTATCCAACAGGTTCACGAACAGCTTGATGGCTCGGGATACCCACGCGGTCTTAAGGGCCTTCGCATTCATCCGTACGCGCGGGTTCTCAACGTTGTCGACGCATTCCTGCAACTGACCACGGGAACGGACGACCGACCGGGGATCATTCCTCATGATGCCATGGGCTACCTGCTTCACAAAGCGAGCAAAGGTGTTTTCGACGCTCAAGTGGTGAAGGCTTTCCTGCAAAGCGAATCGCTATTTCCGCTGGGTAGCTTCGTCGAACTCAGTAATGGCGAACTATCGTCGGTCATTCGACGGCCCAAGTCTGGCTACGCTGCTCCGGTGCTGCGAGATAGCCAGGGTACCCGCGTCGACCTAAGCGAGACGAACCTGCGAATCGTCCGGCCAATAGGCACTCCCGGAACCAAGCAAACCCGGATGACCTCGGAAATGATGGATTCGCTGACATGGAACCCGGGTAGCGGATTCGCATACGCCTAATTGGCGACGGTACAGAAACTCGACGTTGCGGCAAAAACATCGAACTCACCACGGGTTTGCGAACTCGACACTCCAGTTAGAATCAGACTTTACGGAAGCTCTTTTTTACCATTGAGTCCGTGTCGTTCCCCTGGCTGATTGCTCCCAGAACCATGCTTGAGAAGGTTTTCCGCAGGTCTCTTGTTTGCGTTGCAGCATTCATTTTCTTGATCGCTTGTCCCTGGGCGATTGCGGGTGCTGATGAAGTTTCACCGCTCGATGTTGGCGGTGCAGATGCCGCCCCAACCTACAATCTTGGAATCGCCGCTTATCAGGCTCGAGATTGGAAGACCGCGATCGACTACTTTCGTCGCGCCGCCACTAGCAACGACAATCAACTAGCCGCCGATGCGCGTTACAACCTCGGCAATAGTCTTGTCGCAGAGTATTTGGCCAATCAACAGCAATCGTCGATGGCGTCCCAATCGCCAGACGGCGAAGTTGAAATCCCAGCAGCTTCCGTTGAAACACTGCAATCCGCGATCGATGCGTTTCGAAGTAGTTTGCGGTTGCGGCCGGGGGATGACGATGCTCGCTTCAACCTTGAATCAACCATGCTGTTGTTACAGCAAGAGCAAGAAAAGCAGCCGTCTCAATCGGACCAATCGCAATCCAAACCATCGGAAGATTCCGACAGCGACTCGCCCGAGAACGCTGACGACACTGAGAACGCTGACGACAGTGAGAACGCTGAGAAATCCGACGACACGGGAGGCTCCGACGACACGGGAGGCTCCAACGACACTGGTGGCTCCAACGATACTGGGCAGCCTCAAGACGACGCAGCAGGTCAAGAAAATCAATCAAGCGATTCCGACCAGGGCAACCAAACGCCGCAACAAGACCCTAACAATGGTCAATCGCCGGGGTCTAATCCTGAAGACTCCGGCAATGAATCATCAAAGGATGACGATTCACAAACGAACAATCCGGGAGATGAGGATACCGAATCTGGTGGGTCGGGAAGTGACAATAAGGAACAAGCTGCCGAACAATCATCGGCACAAAATCAAAACCAATCTGACCCAAGAGACAATTCATCATTGAATCCGAATGAATCATCGGATGATGGCGGACAACAATCCCAAGACTTGGGTGAAGGTTCCGAATCTCAAACGCCACCGCCCTCGGGCGACCTGAGTGCTGACAATGCGTCAGTTTCTGAGCAACCGATTCCTGCAAGCGAAGGCGAAGAGCGAGAAATCACTCCCCAGGAAGCTCAGAAACTTCTTCAAGCAATCCGCGATCGCGATATGTTGCGGAGACTGCGACTCGACGCCGCGAAACGATCTCGCCGAATCGCGGTTCCCCGAGACTGGTGAAAACGCTCGCTGAACGAAAGGATTGTTTAGGTTCCCACCATGGCTTGCTTAGCAAAGATGAACAAAAAGACAAAGTCGTTTACCGGTTCCTTGGGTTTGTTGTTCCTTTTGGTGACCACCTGCATTACCAATCTGGACGCAGCCGAAGTCAGCGTGGCGGTCTCGCAACGTGAGACGTACGTTGGACTACCAATCCAGCTTCAAGTGCGAATCGAAAACGCTAGTAAGCACGACGAACCGGTGGTGGACGACGTCGACGGATTGAAGATCGAGGCTGTAGGACGCCCCTCACACAATTCGCAAATCACAATCATCAATGGGCGAGCGTCGCGCAGCGAGACCATTAGCTACCTGTACCTGGTCACGCCATTGCATGAAGGCACCTTTACGATTCCTCCCATCAAGGTCAACGCCGATGGATTGGCGACGATCACGAAAGCAGTGCGGATTGTCGCCAGCAAAAGTGAGACTGGCGACTTGATGTTCGTCGAAATCGAAAGTGGTCTGGACGAAGTATTCGTAGGACAGCCCGTCAGCCTTCGATTGAAAATCTATGTCCGTCCTTTTCGTGATCCTGAGACGAAACGCCCGCTGAGTGAATCCGAACTTTGGCAACAGGTTTCCGAACAAACCGAGTGGAGCGTCTTCTCAGATGCGCTCCAAGAGCTCCGGAACCAACGAAGTCAACCGCGCGGCCGGAGCGTTCTAAGAGAGGATGACGAAGGTAATTCGCGAGAGTATTACCTCTACGAAATTGACACCATGCTGTATCCCGATCGCCCCGGACCGATCAACGTCGACGAGGTTCGTGTGGTCATGAATTATCCGACAGCAATCCGAGAACGCCGCGACCCCTTCGGTGGGAACTCACCCTTTTCTCAACTTTTTGAAGACGACTTCTTCCCTGGTTTCGGCAGTCGACGTCGTGTTGCAAGTGTCAAGCCGATTGCTGCAGATGCGAAAGTCGAGAACATTCAGGTCAAGCCGATTCCGACTGATGGACAACCCTCAACGTATCGGGGTGCGGTGGGAAGATATGTGATTGGAACGGAAGCGTCCCCCAAAAAGGTAAGCGCGGGCGAACCCATCACATTGCGAATAGGAATTCGAGGCAACGGCCCGATGAATCTTGTTCAACCACCGCCGCTATCTCAATTACCCGAATTGACATCGCAGTTTCGGGTTGAGGACGACGCGATGGGGGGACTTGTCGATGGCGAACAAAAACTATTCACGACCACCATTCGACCGCTAAGCGACAGCGTGAATGAAATCCCCGCGATCCCGTTTACGTTTTTTGATCCTGATACTGAGACATTCAAGACCGTCCACAGCAATCCGATCACGATCGAAGTCTCACCTGCGGACATGCTTGCTTTGTCGAACCCAGCACGTGGCGGATCGCCGAGCCTTCTCGACTCGGACTCTGATTCGCAAGTCTCCAAAGGCGACATTTCCGAAACGTCGCCTTCGTCAGCGGTGTTCAATGGTGACCTCGTCGTTAATCAAGACTTGCTCACCGATCAAACCGTAAAACCAATCTTATTCCCATCCTTGTGGGCCGCGATCTCGATTCCGCCGCTTTCGGTGCTAGGACTTTGGATCGTTTTCCTCGCACGATCACGACGTTGGACGCGAATGACGGCTCCGGCAGCTTGTCGACTAATCGCAAGAGCCGATTGCGTAGATCGCATCGTTGATATCGTCGATCAGTACGTGCGTAGTCGCTATGGCCTTCGCCGGTCCGAGTCATCGATGTCTCGCGAGGCGTTGGTCGGCCAACTTCGATCGCGAGGAGAATCAAACGCTGCCGTAATGGTCGAGCGATTTCTCCATTCATTAAGCGATCATCGCGGAGTACCTACCGACGAGACTGGCCAGGTTCAAAGTTCAGCAACCAAGTTGGTCCAGAACCTCGATTCGACGCCATCGCTTTCGAACCGCGATCGAATGGCCCGCCAGACGATTAGAACCACGACGATGCTGTTTGTTTTGTTGTCACCGCTCACCATGCGATCGGCCGTAGCTCAAGCTGATACCCAACCCTCGCAAACTCAAGCGGATCAAACAGCCTTAACATCGCAGCACCAACGACTGCTCACGATGGGACTTGAATCGTACGAACGAGGCAGACTCGCATCCAAACCTGAAGACAAAATCCGAGAGTCTGAACATGCGGCTGATCAGTTCCAAGCGTTGATCGACATGGGCGTGCAGAACGCTGACCTTCATTTCAATCTGGGCAATGCCTATTTCGCCAGTAATCGCCCTGCTCGAGCCTTGGCCTGTTACCTGCGAGCTTTGCGAATTTCTCCCAACGAATCCAACTACGTTCGCAATTTGCAAGCGGCTAGATCGGCACTCACATTAAACTCGCGGCGTTCGTTTCCGTTTCAACTGCTCAACCTCGTGTCCGCAATTCCCGCGTCGCTAACAATCATCGTCACCGCGGTCGCTTGGATCGTATTCTGGGCCACGTTCGCCTGGCGAATTTTGGTCGTCAACGGCCGACCTTCCGAAGATCAGCTTCCCAAGGACAAACCATCAACGGCTTGGTTTAATTTGGTTTCCATGCTCGCTTTGGTGGTGACAATGGCAGGCGCTGGCCTGTACTACTTTCAAGTGTGGCCAAGGAGCCTTGACCATCACGCGGTTGTCACCAGTGAAACGATTGAAGTTCGCCAAGGCGATGACGAATCCTTTGAATCAAGCAACAGCGCGTCGGTCGAACTGGGACAAATCGTATCGTATTTACATCGACGCGCTGGTTGGACGCAAATCGAACTGGACGACGGAACGACGGGCTGGGTGAAAGACAAGGACCTTGATTTCATTTGAAGTTCGCATGTGACCGCTGATCAACTTCCTGCAACGTGTTGCATGCGAGTTGGTTTTGCGATCGGACAGACCAATTGAGGTGGTTCACTCTGGTCGATCCAGATTTCCCACCACATCGCCAACGAAAGTAACGTAAACAACGCATAGCCATGATCGGATTTGCCCTGTTGATGCTCTTCGATCATCTGCTGAACGACGCTACGATCCAACACTTGAGTTTCCGACATAAAACGACCGCACAAGTGTTTTTCGAGCAGGTCGCGCCAAGGTCCCGATAGCCAGCGTTCGACCGGCACGACAAACCCACTCTTTTTACGTTCAGTGATTTCGCGGGGAAGATCACGGGCCAATAACTTCTTTAGCACCAGTTTTCCATTCCCAGCTTTCCGTTTGTGGTCGTAGGGTATTCGAAGACAAGCTCGGATGACTTCGTCATCTAACAAAGGCACGCGAACCTCCAACGAGTTCGCCATGCTCATTCGATCGACCTTGACGAGCATATCGTTGGGTAGATGAAACGAAAGATCGCCGTGCAAGACTTGTTCATTGGGCGAAAGCCAATCCGGTCCACTCTTAACTGCTGAAGCATAGTTTTCGAGAGGATCAAAGTCATTGTTCTGAAGAGCACCTCGAAACAGTCGACTCGCAAGATCCGGAAAAATCATCCTTCGCCAACTGCAATGATCCATCGGGAACGCCAAGTCTGCCCCCGAAAGGAACCGTTCCGCGAGCATGGACGCCGAATACTTGTTTCCAGTTGCTGGAATCAGTTTCGCTAGAGGTGCCAAAACGCCACGGCGGATCATTCGGGGTATCAAGCGGAAATAGTGGGCTAGTTCAGTGGCGTGATAGGTGCTGTAACCAGCCAGCAACTCATCCGCGCCATCGCCTGACAGTGCGACTTTCACATGCGGACGGGTTGATTGACAGAGCATGAAAAACGGCAAGGAAGAATTGTCCGCAAGCGGTTCTTCCGCATGAGAAACGACGCAACCAAGCAGCGACGACATTTCCTCGGTCGCTAGTTCACGATGATGCTTGGTTGCGTAAGTGTCGGCAACCATGCGAGCAAAGGATGACTCATCAAAACTACGCTCGGCGAACCCGATCGTGAAAGTGCTAACCGATGAGCTTTCGCCGACCATACTCCGCACCACGGCGCTGGAATCAAGACCGCCACTTAGAAAAGCTCCAACGGGAACATCTGCAATCATTTGCCGCCGGACCGAATGATTGATTGCGTCATCCAATTCCCCCACGGCTTCTTCCATTGACATTTCAATGGGTTGATCTGGGTAGGTCAGAACCGAGTGGCGATGATGATGCAGCCCGTTTCGATCAACAATCAACCCGCACCCCGGCATCAAAGATCGAACTCCCTCGAATCCTGTGGCGGGAGCTGGCGTGTAGCCAAACGTAAGAAACTGCGAGATCGCCTTCCAATCTACGCGTCGTTCAACACGCTGGTCGGCCAAGATTGCCTTGATCTCTGATCCGAAACGAAAGCACCCTTGGTCTTCTTGATAGAACAGAGGCTTGATTCCCACCGGATCGCGAGTCAACCACAAGGCATGCTCGACGGCATCCCAAATCGCAAAGGCATACATCCCGCTGAGTCGTTCAATCAAGGCCTCGCGACCCCATTGGCGATACCCTAGAAGAATGACTTCGGTATCCGTTGTAGATCGAAAACGATGTCCAAGTTCAGTTAACTCGTTACGAAGTTCGCGATAGTTGTAGATCTCGCCATTAAAAACGATCCACGCGCCTGAGGCTTCGTCTTTCATCGGTTGGTGCCCATCGTCGCTCAGATCTAAGATCGACAAACGACGATGCCCGAGCATCACTGTGTCAAACGTCACCAAGCCACCGTCATCGGGCCCTCGGTGCATCAACGAGTCCACCATTTGCCTGCCGATAGCGGAATCAACTCGTGAAGGACCTGAGCGAACGTTTCGATAGTCAAAGAGGCCTGCAATTCCACACATGCAAAGTCGTACTTCTTGGGCTGGGTGTTAAGTTGAACGACGAGCGTGCGCAAGCACCGAGAGGCCAGCAATTCGCCTGAATAACGGATCGGTCACGCGTGCGAACCGAGGCAACCACCGGTCTGCTTTTAACATTTGAGAATTGACTGACTCATCCGCCAGACCGGCTTGCTGCCGAACCCGATTGTGAAACCACCACCCCGCTGCTCCGACCACGTTGACATACCTGAGCCGATGAACGTTCCAACCGGCCTGGGTCAATACTTCAGCAAGTCGCGTCCGAGAGTAGCGGCGATAGTGGCCAGCTTCTTCGTCCATCTTGCCGTACAACCAAGAATGTGCCGGCACAATCATCCCAAGCCCCGCACCAGGCTGGCAAGTTTCGAGCAACCATCGCATCGCCGCTACGTCGTCCTCGATATGCTCAAGCACATTGAGGCAAATGATGGAATCAGCACCAAAAGAGCGATGCTGCTGCACGCTATCGCGATCGCGAAGATCAATCCAACCGGTTCGGACCTGATCGTCATCCTTGAAACGACGTTCCACGGAGCTTAAGCAGTCGCGGTCAATGTCAGTCCCCAGAACACAACGCGATTGCCGTCGCAACTCAGCAGTGTACTGTCCATGTCCCACGCCAATTTCCCAAACACGATCGCCTAAAACCGGTGTGACAAGGGACATTAGGTAACGCGGATACGCACTCATCTGGTGCATGGCGGGGCTCATCGTCATCGCGCCCACTGGATCTGGTGCTTGATCCGGTTGCGACGAGGTCAGTGATGCCGGTTTCTGCGAGTCGTTCATGTTGTTGAGTCCAACTCAGTTGGCTCGTTTTGATTCACTCCCATAAGGTATTGAGAATGCAGAAACTCTCGTTGGGGAAGCAGCGCGACAGCGAGAAAACCAACCGCCATGACTAGCACCGCAGCACTAGCGAAGATGACTCCGGCGATGAACGAAGCTGCCCCCAACCCAACTGCCGAAAACAAGACGCATATTGCGGCAGCCATCGCCAGAGGAGCGGCCAGCAAGATGAACAACTTGATTGGATTGTAACGGAGAATCGCCTCGGTGATGATCTGAAGCGACCGCAACGAATCGCGAAGGTGCCGCACCTTCGATCGTCCCTCTCGCTTGTGGTAAGCGATAGAAATGTAATGAACCGTCAATTGGTTGTGCATGTACGCAAGCGTCGCGGTTGTCGTGAACGAGAACCCAGCGCTGATCACCGGCAAGAATCGCAAAATCATGCTGCGACGAAACACACGCATGCCCGAGTTGATATCGGGAATACTTCGACCCGCCGAGAATTGACTAAGCTGCCGAAAGACAAACCGGCCTATCCACTTAGTCATGCTGCCGCGATAGACCGAGCCTGTTCTAGCGCCAACGACCATGTCAAATTTTTGAGCGAGATCGATCAATTGCGGCAAGCGATCTACCGGGTACGTTTGGTCGGCATCCGTGATGGCAATCAGGTCATGTTTGGCCGCTACGATTCCGCTCTTCAAACTTTGCCCGTAACCAAGATTTTGCGGATGGACGATAACTAGATCCGCGTGTTCTCGTGCGACAGCCTCGGTGTTATCCGTCGCTCCATCGACCACAATCACAATTTGGTGTGCGATGTTGTGGTCGTTTAAGTTCTTCCGAACCGCCCTCACGACCCCCGCAACCGAGGCCTCTTCGTTATAAGCGGGGATCACTACGGAAACATGGATCATAGGGAATAACGCGATGGAAGTAGATAAGTCGCAAGGTCGATCGTCAAAGCAGTTTAGAACACCGCAAGCATAAGAACACCCGTTGCCCGGTCACGAATCCGAACTTCGATTCCCGGAAGAGTCATTTTCGCTTCGCCATCGCTAACCAAACGCCTGCCTTGCAATTCTACTCGCTGCCATCCCCCCAGCGTTGCTCGTTGTCCAGGGACACCTGCAATTGAGAACTTCCAACGTTGCGAATGGGATATCAGTTCGGAATCCTTCGCGAGCAAGACCTGCCGCAATCCGCGATCGTTCTGTTGGATCGCAACGTCCTTGTCATCAGCTTGCCAACGCACGTCGACCGACTGCGATGCACCCAAATACAACTCGATATTGGCGTCTGGGTGTGCCGTCATCACCAAGCTCATCTCGCGACGCACATCTTCTGATACATCGACCTCATACGTCATCGCTTCTTTCTCACCCAACTCAATCGCGTTCATGCAGTCGAATACGAAAGGCTGCTGATCAACAACAGCAAACGATATCAGTGAGGTGATCAAAAACCAGACCACAATCAATCCTGAACTCCAACGACGCGTCGGTCGTTGAATCGGTAGCGAATTAACAACGAGTAGGACCGCTGCCACAAATGGCAACCGACTCAATTGCGCCAGGACCAGCCATCTTGGAAACACCTCGCTCGCCAGCGCGGTTTCGATCGCACCGCCATCCACAAATGAAGCATTGCCACCAAAAACTTTCGGCAGTGGTTCATTGCCCGTCATATTCAAAAGGACCGGAGACTCGGTCAACAGTGGACTGCCCTGATCCCAACCCAAGAAGAATGCCTTCGATGGCGCAGTCCAGCCACGATAGTGGGACGTCGTCCATGCTAATTGCCCCACGCATAATGTCGCCAGGCAAAGCCAAGCAACAACACGTTGCTTTCCCGGACGCTTGATCAAATTGGCAAACAGGAAACCCGCACCCAGGTAAATGACGACGCTCGCTCCGAACACAACGTAGCCTCGAGCAGTTGCCACCGGTGCAAACACGAGACACGCAGCAACCGGTGAAGCAATCGTCATGAAGCATAGCCAAAGTCTTGAGCGATCTCGAATCATCAGCAATCCGAGAACGCCCAGCGCCAATGTCCAAGGTGATTCCAACGAGGTCACGATCTCGGCGGTGTAGCGAACGACGTCGCCGACAAAATGTACGATCCCCTGCTCGAAGGATTCACGCCAATGATCTATCGCTCGAGATAAGTAAGCTCCCTCGACTTCCACGACGTTGATCCCTAATCCAGGCAGGATCCAACGCAAGACAGGCCGAAACAACAACGCAAGCGATGTGGCGGCTAGTAAATGAGCGAGTCGCTGCGTTCGGAAAGACACAGCCAAGTAAACCAACAACAGCATCTGAGCGACGTTGTAGGCCAAGCTCATCGAACCAAAAACAAGTCCAAACAGCAAATGCGTCTGCCAGTTTTGCCGTTGGTTACCCAGGCTAAATTCGCTAATCATCGCGATTCCGACGAAGTACATCGCGAACGACAACAAGTGCGGCGTCGTATCGTTAACTAGAACGCCGAATCCAAGTCCCACCGCGCCGATGCAAACGCTGAACGCGGCAGCCACCGAAGACATGAACCAACGATCGGCAAGCCTCCACAAGACACCCAGACAAACCAACCAGCTTAAGAAATTGACGACGAGCAACGAATTTCGCGGGCTGCAGATGGGCGAAAACTGAGCCGCCAAAAACGCGTAGCCAGACCGCAAGAAGCGAAAGTTGCTGTCGCTGCGGACTCCACCAGCAAACCAGGTCACTTGGTCAACGGCCGAGATGGTTTCCACCATCATCGGGCGGTTTGCCATGCTGACGCTGAACCCGAGCAACGATTGATTCGCACTCAGTTCATCGTAAGGGACCGTGATCATGCGAAATCCAGTTCGATCACCTGTTCCCCCAATCGTGTAGAACACCGCTACCAACAACAACCAAGCCGCCATGGCTGCCCAACCTATCGGAGTAAACGGCACGCGTGCGTCAACGGTCGGTTCGTCCCGCATTTCCAGCTCATCGCGTTTACCCTCGTTATTCTGTTCATCCAATGACCATCCACTCCAGCGATCGGTCATCCCAGCCATTTCGGTCATCCCGGCCAGTGCAGCACCAACGATCGGCGCCAACAAGCAGAACGACGCATTCGTGACGGTGGCAGTTCCCCCCATGATTTCTCGCAACGAGGAATCCGGCAGTAGTTGCAAACCGATCAAGGACTTGCCCAGCAAGATGGATCCGCACGTGCTTATCAACACAGCAACGCTCAACCAACGTCCGGACAACCGGCCCACGATTGACGCAAACCCCCAAGCTGAAACAACCGAAACCAAACAGGGAAACAGGTCGCTATCGCGTCCAGCAGCACGACATCCCAAGAACACCAATGCGGAAAGTGCAATTGAGAACAAGACGCCCATGATCGCCAACGCGAAACAGCGATGCGGGTGCGATGCCACACCGGACCGTTGGCGTTCCGCCGCAGCGCGATCTAGATCAGTTTGGACTGGGCGTCGACTTTGGCGTTGGGGAGAGGAATTCACGCAACTCATTCACGAACGGTCGAAAAGGTCAGCAAGTGCGGAGTATATCAGCAATGATCGACGAAGGACTAAGCAGCCTCGCCGTCGCTGATTTCACCATTCTCGCTGACGTCTTCGAAGCGGATCGAGACGCGTTTGCTAACGCCGGATTCTTGCATTGTCACGCCGTAAAGAGTTGTCGCAGCAGTCATGGTTTTCTTGCTGTGCGTGACGACCACAAACTTACTGTGATCAAGAAACTCATTCAGCACGGTTACAAAGCGACCGATGTTTGCTTCGTCAAATGGTGCGTCAACTTCGTCGAGAACGCAAAACGGGCTTGGTCGATACTTAAAGATCGACATCAACAAAGCCACAGCGGTCAGCGCTTTCTCGCCACCCGATAGCAGCGAGTTGTTGAAACTCGGCTTGCCCGGCGGCGTGGCAACAATCTCGACACCGGCTTCGAGCGGATCCTCGGACTCTTCCAAAATCAAGTCGGCATGACCACCGCCGAATGACTTGCGATAGAGCAATTGAAAGTTTTGTCGAATCGCTTCGAGCGTATCCATGAACAAGCGACGTGAATCGGCGTTAATCCGACCGATGATACGTTGCAGCGAATCTTTCGCAGCCGTCAGGTCTTGGTACTGCCCGTGCAATTCGTCGTAGCGAGCTTGCAAACCTTCGAGTTCTTCGAGGGCTTCCATGTTGACGCTTTGCGTTTTTTGAAGTTGTGCCCGTAAGTCGCCAATTTCATTCTCGACCGCATCACGGTCTTCGGGCTCGGCAAAATCTTCCGGCGGCTCTTCGGCTTGCAAGTCGATCTGGTAATCGTCCAACAACCGTGACGCCAACGTTTCGCGGCGCAGCATTGCGTTATCTTTCCGCGCGGTGATGGTGTGCAATGCCTCACTAGCTGCGGCAGCGTCTTTGATAGCCTGCTCGCTTGCCTTCAAGATGTCGCGATTGGTTCGGCGAACTTCCGCTGCATCACCGGCAAGTTCTCGCAACCGGATATCGCTTTGATCGACGTCCCACTGCAATTCCGCAAGACGGTTCGACGCTTCCAAGATCCTTGTATTCAAATCGGCAATACGAGCTCGCCCGAGGTCGGCTTGCTCGCGAACCTCAGCAACGGCGGCTTCGCGTTGGCTTTGGTCGCGTTTTTGTTGAGCCAAAGTTGCTGCTAAGGCCTCGTGTTTCTGTTCAGCTCGGGCAAGTTCCACCGAGATCGACATCACTCCGGCAGTCGCGGTTTGCAACGACGTTTGGGTTTCCGACAGCATCTCGTCGAGTTCAGCGGTTTCAAGTTCCAACCGCTCAACGTCTTGCTTTCCGGCTTGAATCTGGGACTGCACACTTAGACGTTCCGTCGTTGCACTGTCGCGCAAGGTGGTCGCCGCAGCAATCTCGACTTCAATCTCTTCGCAAATCGTTTCTTGTTGCTGTCGTCGTTCGATTGTGTGTCGGCATTCGGCATCCGCGGCGGCACGTTGTGTGATGAGCCCGCGATGTTCGACTTCGATCCGTCCCAGTGCGGCCGCTTCTTCGTCAACCCGAGCAGCCAGACGCTGCGTTTCCGCTTCGGCTTCCCCGATCTGATATTGGTAATGCTTGATTTCGTTTTCGGATGCGTTGAGTTCGCTCTTTCGACTGACTAATCCAGCGGCTGCGGCGGAGGGGCCAACCACGGTGGAACCATCGTTTTCTAGCAGTTCGCCGTTGGACGTAACAAAACGCAGGCCCGCGCCGCTTAACTTCCGAAGCCCCAAAGCCGTTTCCAGCGAATCGACCAGCCACGTGTTGCTTAGCAAGTGCCGCGCAAGCGGTTCCAAAGTCGGTGAGCAGGAAATCATTCGATCGCCGCGTCCCAACACACCGCGAAGGCCATCCAAACGGATGCGATCGCCGGGACGACGGGCGGGCAGTTCGTCGATACGAATCAGCCCTACGCGATGATTGAGTTTCAATTTGCCATCGAGGATCGCCTGTTGAATTTCACCACCGTCAACGATCAGGTATTGGCTACGTTCACCCAGGGCGGCATCAATCAGCGGCGCGACCTTAACGTCGACATCAAAGCACTCAGCCACCATGCCATGAAGTTGTTTCGCGAAAGGTGACTTGTCTTGACGAATCTGCTTTAGGATGGCCTGCACGCCACCGGACACACCTTCTTGGCGGCGTTCAAGATCGCTGAGCACTTTTTGTCGCTCAGTCACTCCCTGCAGTCGCATCTTTAGCGCGGACACCTCTTCTTGGCGGCGCTGCAGCATCCGTCGACTCTCGGAAACCTTCGCGTCGGCTAGTTCGACTTCCTTGCCCGTCGCCGCGATGGCCTCGTCGAGTTGCTTCACCTTCGCGGTCGCCGCTTCCGCTTCAGTTTGCGCGGTCGCAAGGTAATTCTGCGATGTGCTTAATCGCCGAGCCAGATTGGTCAGCGTGCGGGTAGCTTCGGCGACACGTTGTTCAATGCGTTGATTCTGGGCCTGAAAGTCGGCAACTTTGCGAACGATCGCAAGGTGTTGGCGTCCTACCTCATCACGTTGCCGTCGAACCTCACTCGCTTCGTTTTGAATTTTGTCGCGATTCGTCTCGGCTTCGGTGCTGCGGGCCCGAACAGCCTCCATTTCGAGTCGATAGTCTTCGAGCCGTTCGTTCGCGCCTCGCAATTCAGCAGCCGCCGATCCGGCCTGAGCTTGCAACAATCTGGCACGTCGAAGCGACGCTGCAACGCCTTTACGCAAATCGACAATCGCGGATTGGTCAGCGTCGCGGCGACCTTCCATTTGAGCGATCTGGCCGAGTGCAGAGCTTCGTTCGGATTCGACCGCGCGTGCCTCGTCGGCGATGTTTTGCAACTGAGCATCCGCTGCTTGACGCCGCTCGGTCATTTCGGTGCGAAGCGCTTCGAGTTCCGTTTGCCGAGCTGCCGCGGTAGCCAGTTCGGTCGCAGCAGATTCCAGTTCGCTCGAAAGGTTGATCCAATCGGTCCAGGCAATTTGCAACCGAAGCTCTTTCATTCGCTCGGTCGCCAAGCGATATCTTTCCGCCTTGCTGGCCTGCGATCGCAAACTCTTTAGCCGCGATGCGACCTCATCGACGATGTCCCCGAGTCTTGTCAGATTCGATTGCACACGGGCAAGTCGGCGTTCGGCTTCGATCTTCTTTGCTTTAAATCGACTGATCCCCGCCGCTTCTTCAAAGATCGCACGGCGATCCTTGGCGTTAGCGTTGAGCATCTTATCGACTTTGCCTTGTTCGATCAGGCTGTACGCATCGATTCCGATGCCGGTGCCCCGAATCAGGTCTTTGACATCCTTCAAGCGAACGGGTTGAGCATTGATCAGGTATTCGCCTTCGCCACTGCGATAAACTCGCCGTGTGACGTGAACCTCAGGTGCGTCGACGGGCAACGCTCCATCGGCGTTGTCGAAAACGATCGTGACTTCGGCCATTCCGGCGGGGCCGCGGGTTTGAGACCCTTTGAAGATCACATCGGACATGTCCTTGCCGCGAAGGCTCTTGGCGGACTGCGACCCTAGCACCCACTTCATCGCATCAACGATGTTGGATTTTCCAGAGCCATTAGGACCGACCACAACGGTGATCCCATCGGGAAAATCAAAACGCGTCCGATCCGCGAAACTCTTGAAACCGGCCAGCTCGAGTGCTTTTAGCATGCGAAGGGTGAATGATCGGTTTCAAACGGAGGACGAACAGGAAGACGGCGAAGCAGGTTGCTCGCGGCGAGATGTGGCTGGTGATAAGCCAATTTGTCTCGTCCAGAGTAGATAAAACCCCTTCGGGAGCCTAGCTCTGTTTTGCCGCCAACCCCTTAAATATAGGGCTTTCCGGCAGATTTGCCCAAAACTCGCCTGTGGAGTCTGGGATTGCGATCGGGCGGCAATTTGGGGTATTTGCTTAAGTAATAGGTTTGCTTCACACCGCCCTCGGACCCGAATGAGCCCTTTGCCGCTGAATCTGCATCGCTTGATCTTGCTCGGAGCGGCCCATTGCCTGCTGTCGGTTGGGTGGGCGTGCGCCAGTGACTCCGCTCTTTCGCAGATCGAGCAGGCGGTGGCGGCCGGACAACTTGATTCCCTCAGCGACCAAATTCAAGGTATCGACTGGTCCGAAACCACGCCCGATCGCGCGATCAAAACCTTGGTTCGAACCGCTCGGGCCTTCGAACAGGCTGGCAATCTGGACATGGCAGCAAAGTTGTACCAGGAAGCCGGCAAGCAAACTCATCGAGGCGATACGCAAACACCGCAAGACGGAACAACATCTCGCTTTGCGAACCAGCGAACCGTCATTCAGCTCGCTTTAATCTCGGTCGCCACTCGGCAAAATGACCATGTCCAAGTGATAAGCTCACTTGAAGAACTTGCAGCCAATCCCCACCTGATCGCGGCCCCCCAACGCCAAGCCCTTCTTAGTCTGGCGTTTAGCATGGGCGCTAGCTCGCTGAACGAACAAAACTTCGATAGTGCCGCTGATGCTTACCGAGCCGCCGAGGCGCTCGCCGACGAGGAACAAAAAGCCACGGCGCTGCTGGGCCAAGCCTGGACCACGGTACTGCGAGCCACCGAGCCTCTGCAAGCGGCGCAACAATTGGGATCTTTCGTCGAGCGTTACCCCGATCATCCCGATGCAGCGCAAGCGACCCGTGTTTGTGCCAAGTGTTTGACGGAAGTCGGCCGAGTCGATGACGCTCAACGAATGTTGTCCGACCTCCTGATGCGATGGCCCGACTCCGTTCCCGCGAAGGAGCTTGTCGAAAGTCACGTGGGTTTAGGTTTTGACGAAATTCCCGAATCGGTACGCGGATGGCTGCTCGGCCAATGCGAACACTCAGCAAGCCTTGATTGGTCTGCCACATTAATGGGACTGTCCATAAGAGTCGCATGCCAAGTCGGACAAGCTGACAAAGCACAACTCATGGCCGAAAAACTTGCCCGTCAAGATCTGTCAGGTCAAGCGACCACGGATCTGCTGGACCAACTCGATGACCAAGACGCCGAGTGGTTGGCGTCGATGTATGTTTCCCCCGCCCCGCAGTTACAAGTCACCAGTAAAGTTCGCGAAGCTGCTTGCCGGTGGGCCGGCCGCAACGAAAAATGGTCAATGCTAGCCATGGCCGCGCAAAGCGAATCAATCGACCGTGCAACCTCGGGACGTAGCGTAGCAGTCGAACGACTATTTGCTGAATCGCTGATGCAAACGGGCAAGACTTCCGAAGCGAGAGAGTGGTGGAGCCACATCGCCGACACCCGCAATGCTAGCGATTTCGCAACGTTGCTGAGGTGTGCCGAGGCGGAAACGGCCACGGGAAACGATACGAGCTTGGCTGAGTCACGAATCTCATTGGCGCGGCAATCGTGCGGCGATAACGAATTTGCCGTCACGTTGGTGGATCTGCTAGCCGCTGAATTAGCGATCCGGCGTTCACGTTTCGACGAAGCACGATCATTGCTCGAAAATGTGATCCGAGGCGTCGGCATCGACCGACATTTACGTGGGCGAGCTCAATGGTTAATCGGCGAAACCTTCTACCTTCAAAATAAATTTACCGACGCCATCAATGCTTATCGAAGCGTGGAAGGTGTTGACCCGGACGGGCCTTGGGTGGCCGCTGCATTGGTTCAGGCTGGGAAATCATTTGAACAATTGGGGCGGACACGAGAGGCCACGGTTTGTTACGGAACTCTTCTAGGCCGGTTTGCCGATTCGCCGTATTCCGATGCGGCACGCAAGCGGATGGCCGCGATTTCACCCGCATCCACCCGCGATCTATCTCCCCCGATAAGACGATGAACCCATCTCCACTCGCTTCTAAGCGATCACGAACGACATCGCCGCCACGATCCTCGCAGATCGCACGATCGCGGATCATGCGACCATCGAGCACGCCCTTGCTGACGCGATTGGCGGCGCTACTGATGCTGTGCGCCGGCTCGATTTGGTGGATGTCATCGATGCCGCACGCGATGGGACAGTTCACGCCAGCGCAAAACTTCGGGCAAACACAAAACTACAACAATGGTGCCTATCAACCGGCCGCGTATCCTCAATCGCAAACCGGCGGCATCCCTGCGATTCCCGCTTCCTCGCAAGAATTCGCGGCCACCGACGAGAATGCGGAAGTGGCAGCCGAGCCAACCCCATGGCAAGTTCCCGCCTTCATCCAGAAGATTTCACAAGGTGGGTGGTTAATGATCCCTTTGGGAATCTGTTCGCTCATTGTGTTGACTCTTTCGTTTGAACGCATGATCGCGCTACGCCGCAGCCGCGTGATTCCACGACCATTTGTGCGACGATTCACCGAATGTGTCGAAGATGGGCAACTCAGCTACGAAGAAGCCACCGCGATCTGCGAAGAGTTCGATTGCCCGGTCGCCGAAGTGTTTCGCGCTGCGGTTCGACGATGGGGTCGCCCCATGTTTGAAGTCGAACAAGCCGTCATGGACGCCGGGGACCGCGTCGCCGATGGACTCAAACGATTCTTGCGAGTCTTTCATGCCATCAGTAACGTCGCACCCCTGCTAGGACTGCTCGGTACTGTGCTGGGCATGATCCAGGCATTCGAAATTATCAGCAGTCAAGAATCGATGGGTCGCCCCGAAATGTTGGCCTCGGGAATCAGCGTCGCGCTTATCACCACCGCTGGTGGACTATCCGTTGCGATTCCAGCTTACCTCGCTTACATGTATTTCAGCAGCAAGTCCGATCGCTACTTGGGTGAGATCGACAAACTTTGCCAACGGGTCGTCGATTGTATTTCAGCCGAAGGTCTTGAAGAAAACGGCAACAACCGAAACCGTAAAAAGCGAGCGGCCTGATGTCCAAACGCCAAAACAGTGAAGACGTCACGATCAACTTGACGCCAATGATTGACGTCGTGTTCTTGCTCGTGATCTTCTTCATGGTCGGTAGCAAGTTCAGCGAAGCCGAAAGCCGAATCAAGGTGAATGTCCCTAGTGTGGGCGAAATGAAATCGCTGGCCCGGGTTCCTGACGAACGCGTGGTAGCGATCGCGGTCGATGGCACAATCACACTGGATGAGTCCCCCATTACGCTTGACCAGTTGACTCGAACTCTACAAAGCGAACACGCCAACTACCCTGGCATGCGAGTCGCCGTGCGTGGTGAAGCCAGTGGATCAGTGCAGCAGATGGTCGAAGTGCTGCACGCTGTGCGAGTGGCGGGAGTCGATCAGATCGGCATTGCCACCCAAAGGATGCGGCGTTGAACGTCCCCGCTGGTTTCTGGGAGGACTCGCGACTGGTCTACGCGGTCGCCGCCGCTGCCGTTGCGCTATTGCTCGCCACGATTTGGCTATTTCGTCGCCGAGAAAAAACCGGTCGCGGCGCTGGCATCGTCTGCCTCATTCTTTCGATCGCCCTGCACGTCGCGCTGATTTTCTTGGTCCCCCTCATCACATCTAACGGGGGCGCGACGACGGCGTCCAACGAAACGCAAAACGATCCTTCCGACAGCGAAATTTCGTTCTCGACGTTCGATCCTAACTTGGATTTCGAAACCACTTCGGCGGATGACGAATCATCGACCATTGCGCCGCTTCCCATCAACAGTTTGGCCGATTTTGCGAAAGCCGCACCGTCCCCCCAACCAGAAAACGAACCAAACCAGGATCCATTACCCGCTGAAGAAACACCAGCGTCCAAGACACTTGCCCCTAGCGAATTGGTGGCTGCCGAGATGGTCACCGCCGAAATGGCCGCAGCACTTTCAAGCGATGCGTTAAGCGACATGTTCGATGAAGCGTTCGCGATGGACGATTCCATCGAAACACCCGAACCCGAGACGGAAGCGTCGCTCGAACCAGCGATGACAGCCGAGCATAACGCTGCTGCAACCGACGCCCCGCAAATCCAATCTCAACCTCATCTCAAGCCCCAACCGCAACCTTCGCCACCACCCACCACTCGCGTCACCGATCTTCCGGATGCATCCGCCACGAAGGCGAACGTTCCCGGTGCAATAGCGAACGACTTTGCTGCTCGTGTGGGTCAAGCCAAAACAATCGCGCTACGTCAAACCGGTGGCGACGAAAACACAGAAGCCGCTGTGGAAGCAGCGCTTGCGTTTCTGTGTCGTTCGCAACGATCCGATGGAGCATGGGATCCTGCCGCTTCGGGTGCTGGCCGAGAACGTGCGCCCTTGGGAATGACTCGCGCGGGTGCCGGAACGAAATGCGAATCGGCGCTGACCGGACTTTCGCTGTTGGCCCTACTTGGCGCCGGACACACGCACCAAGAAGGTCAACATGCTGATCATGTCTACCGAGGACTAGCCTACCTTATTCAAAAGCAAAAGCCTGACGGATCGCTTGCCGGTGACGCAACGATCTACGCCAATACATACTCGCATGGGATGGCGGCGCTTGCGATGGGCGAAGCCGCTGCGATCACACAAGACCCATCGGCCGTCGATGCCACCAACCGCGCCATCGGATTCACGCGTCGCATGCAGAATCCTTCGACCGGCGGTTGGCGTTACAAGCGAGGCGATCCCGGTGACCTCAGCCAACTCGGCTGGCAAGCGATGGTACTTGACGCCGGCTTTCGTGCGGGAGTAACTCTCGATAGGAATTCGATAGCCGGGATCGAACGTTTTCTGTTGAGCGTTCGAATGGGAACAACCGGCGGCTTGGCATCCTATCGACGCGGCGAAGCCCCCTCGCGGACGATGACCGCCGAAGCACTCGCTACGCGGTTGCTAATTGGCGAGAAAGTTCCGGCGATGGAAATTCGCGAAGCCGAAAATTACTTGCTGGCTCAACTTCCGGGTGTGGGGCAAGACAACTACTATTATTGGTACTACGCCACGCTAGCCTTGCATCAATTGCAGGACGACGCTTGGCGAAAATGGAATACGGCACTCAAAGACCGTCTCCTTTCCACTCAGCGGCCCGATGGTAGCTGGCCCGACACGACGGTTTGGGGCGGCTATGGCGGAACCGTTTACACCACTGCAATGGCGACCCTGTGCCTGGAAGCCTACTACCGCCACACGATCCGCGACGAGCGTCCGCAAGTCGCTCAAGAATCAACGATAAACTCGAGCCCGGTGAATCGTCGATAGACACGCAATCGCTCGCCCAAACGATTCGACAAGCAGCGTCCCAACAAGGCTTTGACTTGATCGGCATCGCGCCAGCAGTCGACTCGGCTGGCTTTTCAGATTTGGCGAAGTGGATTGACGATGGCTATGCCGCTGACATGGCCTACTTCGCCGATCGCCTGGACGCCTATCGACACCCCTCAGGCGTCCTTCCTGGTGCTAAATCCATTCTTGTGATGACGTTGCCTTACGCCAACGATCTCACGCACCACGATCTCACGCACCACGATCCCAAGCACCACGATCAAGCCGGCCGAGGCCGCCTAGCTCGCTACACTTGGCAGGGCACCGACTACCACGACGTTATCCACCCCAAGCTGAAGCAATTGGTAACGCTGGTCCGGCAACTTGCGCCGCACGCGAATGCTCGCGGTGTCGTCGACACGGCGCCGATTATGGAACGAGAAATTGCTCAGCTCGCCGGACTTGGGTGGCGAGGGAAGAACACGCTGTTGCTGAACAAGCATCGTGGCAGCTACTTTTTTCTAGCTTGCTTGCTACTCGACATCGAACTGCCGTACAGCACGCCGCACGTTACCGATCACTGCGGAACGTGCACCGCTTGCCTTGACGCTTGTCCCACGCAAGCGTTCCCTCGCCCCGGCGTTCTCGATGCGAGCAAGTGCATCAGCTATCTGACGATTGAACACCGCGACATCATTCCCACTGCTTTGCGAGACGGCATTGGCGATTGGGTATTCGGCTGCGATGTCTGCCAAGAGGTTTGTCCATGGAATCAAAAGCATGCGTCTGAACAGCCAGACGTCTCGGCATCAGCAAAAACGCTCGATCTTGTTGAACTGTTCTCGCTCGATGACGATGCATTTCGCAAACGATTTCGCAAGACGCCGTTGTGGCGAACGCGACGCCGCGGAGTATTACGAAACGCAGCAATCGTCTTGGGGAACCAAAGACACCGATCCGCGGTCGAAGTTCTTTCCCATTCGCTTGATGATATCGACCCCATCATCCGCGGCGCCGTTGCCTGGGCGCTGGGAAAAATCGGTTGCACAAGCGCGGCACCTGCGTTAGCCGATCGCCTCAAGATTGAATCCGACGAAATCGTTCAAACCGAGATCGGCGATGCGTTGCGGAAAATTCGCTAGCACTATCTGTAGTACAAAGTGCTGCCAAAGTTACAACTTGTTGCGCAAGCATTTTAATTGCTTCACGGTTACGTCATATTCCGCCACTCAACAACAGCGGCCACGACCCATGACGCACACAGGAGCCCAAGATGCACGCAGCCAGTCGCAAGTCGCGAAGTGACCAGAAACAGGCGACGCGACCACGCTATCGTCCAAGCCCGATCCACCGCTACCCGTCGGGTGATGCGTATCGACTTGGCCTGGGTCGTTCAGCACCGCGTAACGCTGTCGGTGATCGCTTAGCGAGAGAACTTGCAGTCCTGTCACTCGACGACGACCAACCCTCGGTCTACGTCTTCGTCCGCGCAATCGCCCGAGAGCTAAAGATCCGTTACTACCAGCGAACAACCCAAAAGACATACCTCGCCGCCATTCGCTCTCTGCTCCGGTGGCTCGGCCGACCGCCACACGTGCTCAATCGCGAACATGTACGAGCTTACATGGAATACCTCTATGACGGCCACCGCAGCGCATCCGATATGGGTGTGCAATTGGCGGCGATTCGATTGGCGTGGGACAAAATGTGTTACCGCGATGTGACGCTTGGTCTAGAAATTCCGCGCAAGAAACGCTCGCGACCGGTGATCATCAGCCGCAACGAGATCGTCAGGCTGCTTTGTGCCGCTCGATCCCGCCGCGATACCTTGTTGATAGGTCTTATGTACGGAGCCGGACTTCGGGTAAGCGAGGTATCTCGATTAAGATGGCGGGATATTGATTTTGATCGTCAACAAATGTTCGTCGAGCAAGGCAAAGGGGCCGCAGACCGCCATGTCGGATTGCCTTTGCAATACCAACCGTTGCTACAAAAAATGATGCAGGGATGTCAAAGCGATGAGTTCGTCTTCGCGGGGGAAAGCCCCACCCGTCGCGCTGACCGACACATCAGCCCACGTACGGTCCAGCGTGCCGTGGCGACCGCGAGTGTGATCGCTGGGATTCAAAAGCAAGTCACGCCACACTCCCTGCGTCATGCGTTTGCGACTCATTCGTTTGAAGACGGTTGCGATATCAGACGCATTCAAAAGGTTCTCGGCCATGCCAGACTTGAAACAACTACGATCTACGTTCATGTCGCGAAATCACAAACTAATTTCGCCAGCCCATTGGACCGCTTGACCGGAGTGCACGCACCATCGAAAAACGAGTCCGCACAACGTCAGATTGATAATCAATCTTCGGTTTCGCAACCTACATGCCAAGCGATTGCTACCGCCCCCACCCATTCGGTCGCCGCGTTAGCACTGCATAGCCGTCGTCACCCCGATGCAGATGCGAATGAATATGCGCGCACCCGGCGAACTCAAATTGCGATTGAGATCAAAACGGCGAAGCGCCGCCACTATCTACGCGGAACGATTGCTGAAATGCCGCGAGAAGGGTTTGTAACAATCGAATTGCCCGCAGCCGAAGAATGGGAGTCCACCATCGCGAAATTCCCCAAGCCCGTTCGTGAGCGTGTGCAATCGCCAGAGTTTTACCAGATTCTGCAGCGCGCGATCACGTCCCGGATGCTCAAAGAAGCGTCCAACGATACTAGTTCTCACCCCCTTCGCAATGTCAAGCAAGGGACGGATTGCCGAAGTCCGATCGACTAGCCCAACGCGACACGATCTCTCACCAACTAGCTGATTCTCAAAGCTAGGTTTGGTAGGCACAAAGCCCCAAAGCGTAGAGCGATGCCCAGCATCGACCGAACGCTCTAGGATGCGCAGATGTTACGGGACAGGCGGCCGAATGTCAGCCTGATTCGCGAACGATATCTGAATGGATCACTCACCGAATAAGGCGAGTGTCATTAGAGCACGAGAAATTGCACACCGGCCGCGCACCAGCTAAGCTAGCTACACCGTGCACACCAACTCCCCCGCCACAGGCAGGGGGTGTCGCACAAAGTGTATGTTGCACGGCACTCCGCGTGAGTATCGCTTACCGACAATCTCGAATTCGCACTCTTGGCGCGCACGCCGCGCGCTATCGCACCCTTTACGTTTTTGCTGCAACTGCGTGGACAGTCTTTGCTGACGCATGCATTCTGAGTATCTGCTTGGCTGAATCTCGTACGTCTTTCGGTGGTTGGTGTGGTACCTGTGTAGCTGAGGCGCAGTATTCACTGTACGTTGTAAATCCGCTTTTGCTCTGCACGTCGATTCTTGCAACTTTGTTCGTTCGCCTGCTTGGCTCGCGCCTCTACCGTCTCGCCCGCATCTTCACAATTGCGTCCCTTGCGGTGATTGTCGCCCCCATCTGCACGGTCTTGTACGCAAGTTGCATCGAGAGTCTTCACTGATGCTCCGTGCCGTGCAACATGGTTTTTACGCTAGGCCTTCGGCACACCTTCCTTGTTTGGCGACGCGGGCTGGCCTTGGTACAATCTTCCGTAGTTCGGGCATCGCTCGCTTCGTTTAGGGCGGTGTCGTAAAAACCTTCCGTTATGTGCCACAGGTGATCGGTACTGCGATGGACTACGCTGGCCCAATTGACCTCGACGCGTTGATTGACCTCGACGCGCTTGCAGATCGTGGCGCATCGCATTGGACGTTTCTCGCGTTCCCGTCACACAGCGTCAACGAACACGGGGTGCCATCCGACCCTGCCGCCCAGCGATACATTGCTGCGGTTCAATCTGCTGGCGTGCCCGTTGGCATCTGGCGCAATTCGCCCGTCGATGGCACTGCCTATGCTGCCGTCGCCCACGACACGATTCCCCAGCTTCACTCTTCGATTGAACGTCTATCTCAATTCTCCGAATCGTTTGCCGCCGATTTGTCCGAACGATTGTTCCGCGGGTCCAGCGCGGGTGGCACATAACATGGTTTTTACGCTAGTCGCGGCTGTCGTCGTTGGAGAGTCGTTCGGTGGGGCACGTCGTTCGCTTCGGTAGATTTCCCTCTGGTGCAAACCCGCGATCACCTTGGCTCTTTCGCAACGGGCCCTCGCATTGGTACAATGTTTCTTTACTCAGAGTCACTCGCTTCGTTTAGGGCGGTGACGTAAAAACCTTCCGTTGTACGGCCCTACCGATGATTGAATTCCTGATCCGCCGCGACGATGGGCAGTGGTTCGATTTTCACTACGACCAGATTCCGGAGATGCTGCATCCATCCACGTTCGATTTCACCGTGGTGGACGGTTGGGGTACACATCGCATTCGTGTGGGCGAGACCGACATCTCATTCTCTGACGAAGACCCCGGATTTCAGATCTGCTTCGAGGGCGACGGCATTGACGCGGACACCGCTGCCCAAATTGTCGCGGAGGTTGCGGCCAACATCACGTCCGTCACGGGTCAATCTCATCGCATAGTGGCCCTGTAGCTCACCGGGCCGTACAACATGGTTTTTACGCTAGGCCTGCGGCACACCTTCCATCTTTGTCAACGCGGGCTGGCCTTGGTACAATTTCTTATAGTTCAGACATCGCTCGCTTCGTTCAGGGCGGTGTCGTAAAAACCTTCCGTTAGGCGACCTCAGTTAATGGCAGTTCCAACCGTCGAACAACTGACCGACGCGGTTGTTGACGCTGCCGCGACTGCATTCCGCGAACTCTTCGCCACGGGCGAGACCTTCTACTACTGCGTGCTTATCACGACTGGCGACGCGCTACCCCCGTACATTGCGGCGTGGTCACATGAGTCGCTCGCCAACGCGGGTGATCCGGAGCTTGATCGCTGGCACTACGCTTCGTCACCATACCTCGACTTCGGTTCCCAACACTTTGCCCCGGTGCGTGATCTTTGGTTCGCTCGCCCTGCAATCGACACCGGTGACTGTCGCACCGAATACGATCTGCGGATGACTGCGCTTGAATCGGCCATGCTTCGTCTTGATGCAGCGGATGTCTTTGGTTCCGCTGACGCCCGGCAGCGACTCATGATTAACGTCGAGGTTGTACCGCCGGATCACACGAACACCGAGCGTGCAATACGACTCAATCCGCCTGAATCAATCACGCAGTGGCTTGCCGAGGCTGCCGAACCACTCGATGATGGCACGGTCGCCTAACATGGTTTTTACGCTAGGCCTTCGGCACACCTTCGTTGGTAGGCAACGGGCGCTGGCATTGGTACAATCTCTCGTGACTCAAACTCCACCGCTTCGGTAACGGCGGTGTCGTAAAAACCTTCCGTTGGGCGACCTACCGTAATGGAATATCTAGGTCATCCGTACTTCGATGCGTCTGACCGAGCCGATTGGCTCGAACTGCCTATTGACCATGATGGCAACCTTATTCCAAGTGACATCGGCGACTCGTTGGATACCGTCATACGGCGTGACTTTGACCGCATTACCAAGCTCGTTCTCGATCGCCTGACAAAATGTTCGCCCGATGAATGGCTCGCCGAATGTCCACACGCACTGCTCAACGACGTTTCGTACTGCCCTGTTGGCGACGGCAGCGCTCGCATCTTTGTCGAATACGCGTTTCGCCCCAGCCTCACAGAGAACTCCTACCACACTGACTCGTGGTGGGCTATCGTCCTTTGTCCGTACGTGACCGGTAATCCGTACACGGACGCAATGGACTACGTGATCGAGCACTTTGGATGGTCGGTTCAATAGCAGGGCACCGGTCGCCCAACATGGTTTTTACGCTAGGCCTTCGGCACACCGCTGTCGTTTGTTCAAGCCTCCCTCTGCTGGTAGAATCTTCCGTAATTCAGACATCGCTCGCTTCGGTAACGGCGGTGTCGTAAAAACCTTCCGTTGGCCGACCTACCCGAATGGACACAATACGCTGGATCGTCGTTTGTGTCGTTTTGTTACCTGCTGCGGTTTACACCACCTTCAACTTTGGCCTCGCTGTACGCAACCTTATCTTCTACGCCGATCGGGGGCCGTCATGGATTCCGCTGGTCGGATTCCTCGCTGCTATCGTCGGCCTGTTGGCCGTTCCCAAGAACGACTCCACGGTTTCCGGGGTCGCTGTGTTCGCATTCGCAACATTCATTCTATTCGACGTCTCGTACATTGCCGTTGGCGTCTTCAACGCGGTTCGGTCACGCCTGACCGGACGCCCGCCGTCGTGATGCAGACGGTCGGCCAACATGGTTTTTACGCTAGGCCTTCGGCACACCTTCGTTGGTAGGCAACGGGCGCTGGCATTGGTACAATTTCTCGTGATTCAAACTCCACCGCTTCGTTTGGGGCGGTGTCGTAAAAACCTTCCGTTGGCCGACCCTAGGTTTTCCTAAACGCCATGTCGCTGGATGAATACCGCTACCTCTGGGACGGATCGCAACCCGGCTGGACGCTTCATCGCGTTAACCAGATCGACTGGACTGTCACGTTCCACTTCGATGCAACGGGGCCAACCGCCCGCGAGGTGTCGGACATGCGCACCCTACTGGACTGCTTTCGTGATCTACCGATGTCTGCCGTATGGGCTCAGCTCCGTGGTCGCTCGTCCTACACAACAACTGATTCGGTTGGCAACCTTGAGATGCGTTGGCTCGTCGATGCCGCTGACCGCGCGGGCCTCCGGACGACCCCAAACCCGACGGATTCCGGCGGGCTCCTTCCGGTGCATGTCGATGGACACGCGCTGATAATCGAGGACGAGAAGCTAGCTGCCGAGGTCACGCAATTGATGCTCGATGCGGGTGTGCCCGCCACTGATGTCCACGTCGATTGATGCGCTCCGGGTCGGCCAACATGGTTTTTACGCTAGGCCTTCGGCACACCTTCGTTGGTAGGCAACGGGCGTTGGCATTGGTACAATTTCTGGTGATTCAAACTCCACCGCTTCGGTAACGGCGGTGTCGTAAAAACCTTCCGTTACGCGACCCAGTCGTCTCTTTATGCAACGTTTTCACCAGCTCATATTCGTCGCCTCACTCTTGGCGCTTAGCTGGTTCGCAATGATGGCCGTCCACGAATTCGGCCACGTTATCGGCGCACTGACCACTGGTGGCGCCGTTGAGCGTGTTGTGCTGCATCCACTGACGATCTCCCGTACTGACGTTTCCCCGAACCCAAATCCTTCGATCGTCGTTTGGCTTGGCCCAATCCTCGGCTGCATCATCCCTGCTGCTATCTGGGGGTGCATCCCACACTGCTACGCCTCGGCGCGCAATATCGCGGCGTTCTTTGCCGGTTTTTGCCTGCTCGCAAATGGCGCGTACATCGCTATCGGCTCCTTTGACCGTGTCGGTGACTGTGGCGTCATGCTTCAGCACGGATCACCTCTCTGGACGCTTCTTGCTTTCGGCTTGGTCACAATCCCACTTGGCTTCTACTTGTGGCATCGTCTCGGCTCCGTCAGGCAATTCATCGCCGACCCATCGTTGGTCGATCCGATCGTGGCCTACGCTCTACTTGGGGCTTTGTTGGTGATGCTGGCACTCGAACTCACGATTTCACCGCGGTAGGGTCGCGTAACATGGTTTTTACGCTAGGCCTTCGGCACACCTTCCATCTTTGTCAACGCGGGCTGGCCTTGGTACAATCTTTCGTAGTTCAGGCATCACTCGCTTCGTTCAGGGCGGTGTCGTAAAAACCTTCCGTTGTACGCCAGAGACCTCAACCTACTTGGCTGGCCATGCCGCTTGACTCAATAAACTTCAACGCGTTCACTTTCGACAAGTACTTTTGGGAGGGCAAGCACGCAATTCCATGGCTCGCTGCGGTTGTCGAAATCGTAATTGACGGCGACCCTACACGTATCCCTGACACGCAACGTTCAATACTCGCTTTCGTCCACGACCTGCCTAGCTCGACCCGCGAAACGCTTCAGCAGTACATTTACGACGAATATCAATCCGAAATCTACGGCGCTTACTCCGGTGGCGATGATGTCACACCTCCGATTTCTGGGCCAACGGACATCTGGAACCTTATTTCTGAACCGGGCGTCGCAATCTCCGACATTGCAGAACCCGAACGTCACTTCGTTGTCTCGTTTGAGTGCGTATGGGATCCCGAACACGGACTCTCAATTCTATTCAATGATCGCGGTGAACCCGTAGACATCGGCGGGCAGGGCGACCACTTCTAGGCGTACAACATGGTTTTTACGCTAGGCCTTCGGCACACCTTCGTTGGTAGGCAACGGGCGCTGGCATTGGTACACTCTTTCGTGATTCAAACTCCACCGCTTCGCTTGGGGCGGTGTCGTAAAAACCTTCCGTTATGTGACCGAGGCGCTCGATGGATCGTAAACGCGTTATCTACATCGACGTCGATGACACGTTGATCCGCACTGTTGGCACCACGCAGATTCCCATGCCCGCCAGCGCGGACTACGTTCGCCGGATGCACTCGGCTGGCCACGCTCTCTACTGCTGGTCGCGCGGCGGTGGCGACTACGCGCGTGACGTCGCGACATCGCTCGGTATCGCGGACTGTTTCGTTGCGTTCTTGCCCAAACCGGACGTCTGCCTTGACGATCGCGGCGACAAACTGCTCGACTATTGTGACGTGATCCTGCCCGGCAACGCGTCGAACCACTGACCGCATCCAATGCTCGCCCCATGCTCGCGGTCACATAACATGGTTTTTACGCTAGGCCTTCGGCACACCTTCGATGGTAGGCAACGGGCGCTCGCATTGGTATACTTTTTCGTGATTCAAACTCCACCGCTTCGTTCGGGGCGGTGTCGTAAAAACCTTCCGTTAGCGGACCCTAGGTTTTGGTAATTCCATCGCTCATTGCAGCAACGCGTATGACCGGAAACATCATCGCGGCGATCGTACTCCTCGTCGTCTGTGTTGCGGTCCTTCGATACCTGCGCCGAAGTTCATCGGACCGACAACGCGGCCTTCCGTGGATCGCGCTCATTGCGGGGCCTGCGTTTGCGGCATTCTACGTTTGGATCGACTACAACTGGATTCAGCCGTACAACTATCGAACGTGGGATGACGCGATCCACTCAATCATTCCCGTGATGATCGTTGGTGCGTTCGGCGGATGCGTCGGGGCCGCGTCTATCTGGATTGGAAATCGTCTCACAGGGCAACGGGTCCGCTAACATGGTTTTTACGCTAGGCCTTCGGCACACCTTCCATGTTTGGCAACGCGGGCTGGCCTTGGTATAATCTTTCTTGGTTCAGGCGTCGCTCGCTTCGTTCAGGGCGGTGTCGTAAAAACCTTCCGTTGGCAGACACAGATCAATCATGGGCACAACGTTTGTCAGCATTGGTGATCACGGATTCTGGATGCGTGACGGTGTCCTCGAACTCTGGCTTCGATTGCTGGCTCTGCACCTCGAAGACCCTGCTGATGATTCGTCCCCTTGTGATGCAATCCGCTCTCAATGGTTGCTCGCATCTCGCGGATACTTCAACGGTTGCGTTCCACTTGATCTTGAATCTGATATTTCAACTGACGCTGGCCGCAAACTGATACTCGACGCCATCGCATCTCTTCGTAAATCACTCGAAAGCGCACCTGAAACGCTCGATCATCACGTACTGAATCTTCTCGGCTTTTCCGGGCCTTTCAGCGGCAATCCTGACACTTGGCGGCTTCTTGATGTGGCGGACGCGTTCGTTGACCTCATCGAGGGGCGTGTTAACGGTACCGCAAAAACTACCGAATGGATGCCCGGCAGCGCCAAACGTAATTGAAAATCTACCGGCAATTCAGTGTCTGCCAACATGGTTTTTACGCTAGGCCTTCGGCACACCTTCCAACTTTGTCAACGCGGGCTGGCCTTGGTACAATCATTCGTAGTTCAGACATCGTTCGCTTCGTTTTGGGCGGTGTCGTAAAAACCTTCCGTTGTGCGGCAACTCCCGTATGGAAATCATCCGCATCACCGATCAGCAAAACGGCACTCTCACTGAGTTTTACGCTCGCGAGAGCGATGGTTACCGCAATGGTGGTTCGGACACCAACGCTGACATGCTCGCAAACATGGTTCGCCTGCTCGACGCGCTTGCTGACGCTGATGGTCCAACACTCTTTGGCGTTACGTCACACTTCCGTTTGCGCTTGCTGAACATTGACGACTATCGTGCCCCAACGGTTGCCACAATCCAACCTGTGATCGACGGGCCAAAGACATTCGGCTTCGACATCGCCTATCCTATGCCCAACAGCGACTCACCATGGGACAATGCGTGGGTTCGTGGGCTTGCATTCGACGCTGAAATGGCCGTCCCAATGGTGCTTTCGGCCATCCGTCACTCAGCAAACATCGCGTAGCCCATGCTCGTGTTGCCGCACAACATGGTTTTTACGCTGAGGCCCTTCGGGCACACCTTCCCGCTTTGGCAACACGGGCTGGCCTTGGTACAATTTCCGTTGTTCAGGCATCGCTCGCTTCGTTCAGGGCGGTGTCGTAAAAACCTTCCGTTGTACGGCCCTACCGATGATTGAATTCCTGATCCGCCGCGACGATGGGCAGTGGTTCGATTTTCACTACGACCAGATTCCGGAGATGCTGCATCCATCCACGTTCGATTTCACCGTGGTGGACGGTTGGGGTACACATCGCATTCGTGTGGGCGAGACCGACATCTCATTCTCTGACGAAGACCCCGGATTTCAGATCTGCTTCGAGGGCGACGGCATTGACGCGGACACCGCTGCCCAAATTGTCGCGGAGGTTGCGGCCAACATCACGTCCGTCACGGGTCAATCTCATCGCATAGTGGCCCTGTAGCTCACCGGGCCGTACAACATGGTTTTTACGCTAGGCCTGCGGCACACCTTCCATCTTTGTCAACGCGGGCTGGCCTTGGTACAATTTCTTATAGTTCAGACATCGCTCGCTTCGTTCAGGGCGGTGTCGTAAAAACCTTCCGTTGGGCGACTCAGGCTAATCGTTTCCGTAACCCATGAATGTCGCTGACGAACTCGAACTCGCCCGCAAGCTTGCCTCGAAATGGCAGCTCAACGTCCCAGAACGCAATTCGCTACCTGCTGCGGGTCTTGCGGCGTCCATGTTGGTTCAGGCGATCCGTGAAATTCTAGCCAAATCGCCGTGCTACCCTGCTGACTGGAATCCGGACGTCGCGAACTACGAAGGTGTCGTTATCACCTCAACCGCAACCGGCTTTCGCACCCACACTCGCCACGAAATCGGCTATCAACGTTTCTCTGACGCAACGGTGGCCGACGTGGATGCCCTCGACGATGCAGTACGGGCACTGGTGTCCCACGTTTTCTCACTCCACAATATTGACGGAATCCCGTTGGACTGGACACGTTAAACCCGCTTCAGAGTCGCCCAACATGGTTTTTACGCTGAGGCCTTCGGCACACCTTGGCTCTTTGGCAACGGGCCATGGCCTTGGTACAATTTCGCCTAGTTCATGCATCGCCCGCTTCGTTCAGGGCGGTGTCGTAAAAACCTTCCGTTAGGCGACCTACCGATAACTGAATACAACGACGAATACCCGACTTGCGAACGGACCTACGCAACGCTGCGCATCTACGCCGACACGCTTTCACCTGAAGAAATCACATCGTTACTAGGTGTCGAACCTACTAAATCACAACCTGCCGAGTCTCGCCCCAAGGGCGTTCGAGACGTTCCCGCCGGCTGGTTTCTTTCGTCCGACGGCATTCTCGATTCATGCGACGTCCGACGGCACATTGACTGGCTCATCAACAAACTCCTTGACTCTCACGACGGCCTAAAGACTATCCGAGCTTCCGGTGGCCGCGCCGACATTTCCTGCTTCTGGGTCTCCGCAGGGGGTCACGGCGGACCGTCGATTTGGCCGCACCAAATGTCCTCGTTGGGTTCGCTCGGCCTCGAACTGTGGTTTGATGTTTACCTCGGTGGTGAGTGACCGGTCGCCTAACATGGTTTTTACGCTAGGCCTTCGGCACACCGCTGCCGTTTGTTTAAGCCTCCCTCTGGTGGTAGAATCTTTCGCAGTTCAGCATCGCTCGCTTCGCTTAGGGCGGTGTCGTAAAAACCTTCCGTTAGGCGACCTAGATGAACCCAAAGGCAGACCGTGATTGCCCGAAATGCGGAACCACCTTCGGTTCCGTTATCGACTACGGCGTCTGCCCCAACTGCAACACCAAGTTCTACGCCTCACCGACACACATCGCGCTCGCTGGTCGCCTTGGGGCGTGTTCCGGCGACAAACTTCTGATCGCAATTGCGGCGTTTCACTCTGTCCCCGTTTTGCTCACGCTTGACCAACCGATCTGTGACTCGACCCGTAAACTGATTCCTGAATCTACGGCTCGCGAATTTCGCTTGATCCCCGTGGTTGTCGATGACCTTGTGCGTATCGCGGTTCCCGATCCGCTCGACGAACGACTCTTCGATACTCTCACCTCGCTTCTTGGCGACTTCCCGTCGTTCGCCGTTGCACGTGACTACGACATCCGTCGCCGTATCAACGAATCCTACGGTTGCATTCCGTCCGACACGATGGACTTCACTCCGGGGCGGCCGGTCGCCTAACATGGTTTTTACGCTAGGCCGCTCTCCGTTGGAGAATCCTTCGTCCATGAACGTCGATCGCTTCGGTGGCGTTTTGCCTCGATGGAAACGGCGGCACACCCTCGCTCTTTGTTCAAGCTGCGATCCTTTGGTAAACTGTTTGGTGATTCGACACTTGTTCGCTCCGTTCGGGGCGGGTGTCGTAAAAACCTTCCGTTGTGCGGCCCTAGATCAATCTGATGCAAACCGTTGAACTGATCGACCGTGTGACCTCTGAGCTTGACGATTGGCTTGCAGCCAATCCCGATCATCCCCTCGTCGATGATTCTCCTTGGTGGCCGAATCTCCGTGCGAAGATTCAAGCAATGAAACAAATCACCAACGACTCGGCGGCGCTTTCTCGCGCGTACGGTACGGTCATGCACTTGATCGTTGACAGCGGGCCGGGCTGCGATATCGCCCCATCTTTGGACGCTCTTGGTCGGGTGGTTTCGCGTGGTTCAAACTGCTAATACGACGCTGCCGGGCCGCACAACATGGTTTTTACGCTAGGCCTTCGGCACACCTTCGTTGGTACGCAACGGGCGCTGGCATTGGTACAATCTCTCGTGATTCAAACTCCACCGCTTCGGTAACGGCGGTGTCGTAAAAACCTTCCGTTGGGCGACCTACTCAATCAAATGGAACGCGACGAACTGATACTCGCACACGAATCTGGCTTCGTTCGTTCGTTCCTCATTCGCGAGCGACGTGACCGATACCTGTCTCAACTGCAACTTCCAAAAAAGCGCGGAACGCTTCTTGATCGCCTAAACCACCGCTTCCACCGCGATCTCGACGATCGCCACATTTGCGATTCGCCGACACTGCCGCCCCTCGACACGCTTTGCTACATCATCGCATCGGAAGACAAACTGGATGGCAACTTTGTCCCCGCTTCCGATGTGCCTGACTTGCTCGCATCGGCCGCATTTGGCATTGTCGTCTCCTACATTCCGGGCAAACTCGCTGCCTACAAGGACGAGGCGCCATCGAACACGATTTGGCTCCAGCGCCCGTAGGTCGCCCAACATGGTTTTTACGCTAGGCCTTCGGCACACCGCTGTCGTTTGTTCAAGCCTCCCTCCGTTGGTACAATTTCCGGTAGTTCAGACATCGTTCGCTTCGTTTAGGGCGGTGTCGTAAAAACCTTCCGTTGTGCGGCTCAATGAAACGAAAACGCGACTTTGAACGACGTAAGGATCACCGGAAGCAACTCGATAAGGCCACGGCACTCGCAATCGCTGTCGAAGAAGGACTGCCTCTCGCCGAATCTGTTCGTGGCGTCCCATACTCCTCAACGCCGGTTTCGATTAGCCGAGTCGAAATCGGCTGGCTGGTGCAATTTGCGCCGACTTCGCACATTGATGCTGACGGACGCAAAGTCTTCAACGTGCAATACATCGTCGATGATCGCGACCGTCGACTTCATCCGGTCGGAACCTTTGGTGCGCGTCGTATCGTCGAGGAGATCCTATACCGGCGTGGCTAACCCGAATTGTGGCGAGAGCCGCACAACATGGTTTTTACGCTAGGCCTTCGGCACACCTTCGCACTTTGGCAACGTGCGTTGGCTTTGGTACAATTTCCGTAGTTCAGACATCGTTCGCTTCGTTCAGGGCGGTGTCGTAAAAACCTTCCGTTAGCGGACCCTAGCGTTTTGATGATTCGAGCCTTTTCGATTCTCACGGTGCTGCTTTCCGTGGGTTGCTCGCCTTCCAACATTGAATCCCCATCTAAATCGAACGCTGCCATGACATTGCCCACAGATCGTCCGGCGCCTGGTGAAATCGCAGAGGCCAAACTGAATCCCGGTGGTTGGGTGTATCGCATCGTTGGTGACTACGGTCCTGACGATGCCGTGCCGCCCGAAGCAATCGCCGGCGCTTGGCAGGTTGGCGATGATGGTGTAATAGTCGGCGATTTCAAACCAAACGACAACTACAAACCTCCAGCTGAACGGTGATGGTCCGGGTCCGCTAACATGGTTTTTACGCAGAGGCCCTGCGGGCACACCTTCCATGTTTGGCAACGCGGGCTGGCATTGGTATGATCTCTCGTAGTTCGGGCATCGTCCGCTTCGTTCAGGGCGGTGTCGTAAAAACCTTCCGTTAGGCGACCTCATCCAATCCAATGGAACACCTTCTAACCAGCTCGCGTGGTCAGGACGTTTTCCACATTTGCCTGACTTCACCGTACTCCCTTGATCGTCCGCCATTTGCCGGCGCGGATTTCGTTGTCCTCATCATTAACAACGACCCAGATATTTCTGCCGACGACCAATACGCACTCAGCCTTGCACTTGTGCGCGCGGGATGCCGCTATGCTGTTTGCATTGGCCACAATTGCTCAACTTGGGACGACTCCGTCGACTACGCCAACATGGAGGTCGACCCCGAACTAACTGACTCCAAATTCGTGATGACAACGTGGCACGAGAGCGATACTCCAGACCAGATTGCAAACTTCTTCCTCAACTGCACGACTTTTGACGACAACGTATTCACAAACTTCCTGATTCTGTCTGTCGGGCCAAACGATAAACTGTTGGCCGACATCACACGCCAGTGCACGGTCGCCTAACATGGTTTTTACGCTAGGCCTTCGGCACACCTTCGTTCGTTGTTCAAGCCTCGCTGGGGTGGTAAACTTATCAATAGTTCAAGCCGTTTCCTGAAATCAGGGGCGGTGTCGTAAAAACCTTCCGTTGCACGACGCAGGTCAATCAAATGGGACACCACATTGCTGCAATCGTGCTCGTTGGCGACCCTGACCCCGATGCTGTTGCCAAATTCGACGCCAAACTCGTCGACTGCCCTGACGGGTTCTCGCTGGTAGCCCTCGACGAAAACTACGTCGACACATGGGCGGAGCGTCTCGATATCCACGGCGCTATCGACGCCCAGCCAATCGTGAACTTCCGCGTTGTTCATCACATCGCTAATGCGCTCGGTGGTGGACGTCCATTTGCCATCATTGAAACCGACTACCACGGCGGTCACGGGGCTCAGGCGGCGGCGGTCTATCATGGTGACTCCACGCTTATGGCTCCGGTTAACGCTGCATCTGGCGCCATCAACGATGCTCTTCGTACACTCGGTGTTGTGCGGCGTGTTCCGATGGATGAATTTGACACGTTTGGCTTGGGGCACCATCGTGATTGGGACGATCTACTTGATGACTACTGGGATTGAGACCGTTCTGGCACTTCAGCGTCGTGCAACATGGTTTTTACGCTAGGCCTTCGGCACACCTTGGCTCTTTGGCAAACTGCCTTGGCATTGGTACAATCTTTCGTAGTTCAGGCGTCGCTCGCTTCGTTTAGGGCGGTGTCGTAAAAACCGTCCGTTGGCGGTCACAGTCGAATGGCAAATTCACGTTCTCCGCTAGCGCGAATGCGCGAGACCGTTGCTTCGCTGCCTGACTACGAACAACCGACGTTTTCATCTCCGGCGACGCCGCAACAGGTTGCTCATCTTGAAGCCGCCATCGGCGGTCCCATCCCTCCAGATATCCGCGACTTTTTCGCGGTCCACGACGAAGTCACCGCCATGGACATCCACAATGGATACTCCATCGGCGGCTCTACCGGTCTGGCCCGCTCAGTGGCCCGCGGCGACTTTCCGTTGTCCGTTGACTCCGTCGACGTCTTCCCAATCGGTTCGGATGGCGGCGGCAACGCTTTTCTGATGCCGCGTGCTGGTGGTGGCCCTGTTTGGAAATGGCGTCACGACATCGGCGATTTCGTGGCTGTAGCCGACTCCTTCGCTCAATTCCTCGACCGACTTGCTGATGACTTTCACGCCTATGCTGACGGGCGAACCGACTGGGACTTCATGGCCGGGTGACCGCCAACATGGTTTTTACGCTAGGCCTTCGGCACACCTTCGTTGGTAGGCAACGGGCGCTGGCATTGGTACACTTTTTCGTGATTCAAACATCGCTCGCTTCGTTTGGGGCGGTGTCGTAAAAACCTTCCGTTGTGCGGCGTAGACCAATGGTTGATCCAGCCGAAATTCGCTCTGCGTTCCACAACTTCGTTGGTGACGAACGCTACCGCAAATTCGTCAGCATGGTCCCATTAGCCACTGACGGCACTCGGCTCAGATTCTGGCAGGAACATGCTTGGGAATCGTTCACCGCCGAACATCCGCAATTTACACTCGATTTCGCTGGCATCGTCGAACTCTTTCGCATTTGTCACCTTCACGGCAATCCGCTGACTCAACGACTGGTACCTGTGCAACACGGTTGCGTCGATTTCGCGCCTGAATACTGGCAGACACGTAACGAATTCCATCCGTGCTCTCCCTTGCCGTTTATCTCCACAGAGGGTCGCGACATTGCCGAAACTGAACTTCCAATCTGGTTCTGTGCTGAATGCGAGCAGATCGAACTCAGCCGCCAACGTCAAACGTAGTTCATACGCCGCACAACATGGTTTTTACGCTAGGCCTTCGGCACACCGCTGTCGTTTGTTCAAGTCTCCCTCTGGTGGTAGAATCTTCCGTAGTTCAGACATCGTTCGCTTCGTTCAGGGCGGTGTCGTAAAAACCTTCCGTTGTGCGAGCAGTTTTGGCTAGTAATCCGTATGTGTCGCCGGAAACCAATCAGTCACTGCGTGAGCATCATTCTCGCGGCGCATGGTTTTACGGCATTACCGCGTGGGTGTGCTTCATCGGCGGATTTGTGCTGCTCTGTGCCGCCCACGACCGAAGTGACGCACTGCAGTCATCTGATCAATTGTGGTTTGCAACCCATGTTCTGCTTGCACTTCTCTGCGCGCCCCTCGTCTGGATCGGGACTGCTGGTATTCGCTCAATGCGGTACCGCATTTTAGCATTTGTAGCCCAAGGCGGCATCGGCTTTCTAATCTACCTCGTTCTTGCGATTTGGCATTGGTCAGGTTGGTCATTCTGAGCCACGCTGTACAGCCGCACAACATGGTTTTTACGCTAGGCCTTCGGCACACCGCTGTCGTTTGTTCAAGCCTCCATCTGGTGGTAGAATCTCTGGTTGTTCAAACTTGAATGGCATCGCAACGGCGGTGTCGTAAAAACCTTCCGTTGTGCGGCAACTCCCGTATGGAAATCATCCGCATCACCGATCAGCAAAACGGCACTCTCACTGAGTTTTACGCTCGCGAGAGCGATGGTTACCGCAATGGTGGTTCGGACACCAACGCTGACATGCTCGCAAACATGGTTCGCCTGCTCGACGCGCTTGCTGACGCTGATGGTCCAACACTCTTTGGCGTTACGTCACACTTCCGTTTGCGCTTGCTGAACATTGACGACTATCGTGCCCCAACGGTTGCCACAATCCAACCTGTGATCGACGGGCCAAAGACATTCGGCTTCGACATCGCCTATCCTATGCCCAACAGCGACTCACCATGGGACAATGCGTGGGTTCGTGGGCTTGCATTCGACGCTGAAATGGCCGTCCCAATGGTGCTTTCGGCCATCCGTCACTCAGCAAACATCGCGTAGCCCATGCTCGTGTTGCCGCACAACATGGTTTTTACGCTGAGGCCCTTCGGGCACACCTTCCCGCTTTGGCAACACGGGCTGGCCTTGGTACAATTTCCGTTGTTCAGGCATCGCTCGCTTCGTTCAGGGCGGTGTCGTAAAAACCTTCCGTTGTGCGGACGAAGTTCATCGAGAATCCATACGAATCACCGAGCCATCCCGGAACTCCAACCATGCTGTCACGCTGGCCATGGATTCCACCGACACTCGCACTGATTGGCAGACTCGGCTTTTGGCTTGGCGTTTTTCTCATACTCAACGGTTCAATTATTACGTTCGTACCCGGCGCAGAATGCGGTTGGTTCGTTACCGCCGGACTTGTGACTGCTACTGGCGCGTTGGTTCCCAAATGGCGCTACCGAGTTGCGGCGATTGTACTTTGCGCCCTCTGCTTCTACTGGGCGTACGCTGGATATGTCCGTGGCATTAACTACCAAGAATGGCTCAAGTCTCGCGGCAACGTCTCTCAGTCCGTGTCGCCGCACAACATGGTTTTTACGCTGGGGCCTTCGGCACACCTTGGCTCTTTGGCAACGGCCCTTGGCCTTGGTACAATTTCCTGTAGTTCAGGCATCGTTCGCTTCGTTTAGGGCGGTGTCGTAAAAACCTTCCGTTGTCGGTCGCTAGTTTTTCTCTAATTCGATGCTCATTTCCTGACCGCCGCGTAGCACTCGGATCACCTCAATCGTTTCCTCTCGCTCAATATAAAACACAACGTGGCTGGGGAAATCCTTCACCAATTTCGTCCGCAGTCCCTCAAGCTCAGGAACGCGAGAGGGGAACGGTGCGCCGCTCGCTGGAAACAATGCCAAGCCCTTGATTGTCTGCTCGGTCCGCTCCAGAAATCGCAGCGCTGCGTCGATACTTCCGTCGGCAATGTACATCGCGTGTTGCTCGACATCTTCTGCGGCTTTGGGACGTCGAAAGATTGGTTTCAAGCTACTCACTTACCAGATGCCTTTGACACCACGCGGCTCTTGATCGCTTGCCATTGATCGTCCGTCCAAGGTTCCGCTGGGCCACTTGCGATTCCCGCCATCAGCGCTTGTTCGATTTCACCCTGCTTCTCGCTGGCCGCTGCAACCAGCGCCGCGATGTATTCGCCGGCGCTGGAATAGCCGGCTTGTTCGGCTCCCTGGGAGACATATGTTACTAAATGTTCTGGCAATTCTACGGGGATGCTTGACATCGAAATTCAACCTTTTCTCTCGTGGCTCGCGACCGGCAACATGGTTTTTACGCTGAGGCCCTTCGGGCACACCTTCGCCGTAGTGCCAGCCTCGTTTTCATTATACAATCAAATCTGCTCCAAACCACCTTCGCTTCGGTTGCGTCGGTGTCGCAAAAACCTTCCGTTGTGTGTCCCATGCAAGAACACTTCGATGCCTTATTGACGCGTTTGAAGGAAAGCGATGTCGCGTCATCAGATGACCTTGTCGGTTGCACCTCAAGGGAAATTGCACGCCTTGAGGCTCGATACTCAATAGCTTTGCCTAAGTCGTATCGGTGGTACCTTTCGACTATGGGCAAGCGTTCTGGTCGGTTGTTCACGCATGACCACATGGCGGTCTATTTCGATCACGTCTTCGAAATGACGGATCAATTACGTCGTGAGGCGATCGACGATCCCGATGAACCCTATGTTGAACTACCTGATGACGCTTTGGTGATCGCTGGCCGACTCGCCGAACAGTATCAATTCATCCGTTGCGGTGACTCTATGGATTCACCGGTTTGGTATTTTAACGAATACGACTACGAAATAGTTGTCTCTTGCTCTTCAGTGCTTGATTGGCTCAACTCGTACTGCGATCTGGCAGAACAGGCCATTGCAAACGGTTACTTTGATATTTATCCCGAAGGCACTACGCCGTAGTGGCTTTGACGATTGATTTACCGCTAAGCCTCGTTTTCGCCGTTGGAACTATCCTCGGTCCTTGGTGCCATCCGCTTCGGCGAAGTGGAAAATCTTGCCCTTGGCGCGCGCACCTTCTCGTTAGCAGAGTAATTTCTCTAGGATAAACGGTTGAGTGCCAGGCAATGGCAGGTTTCGCTGAGAGTCGGTGTCGCAAACATCTTCCGGTGTGCAATTTCGGCGTACAATGTCACGAACAAGAACTATCATCGGAGCGGTGGTCTTGCTACTGCTTGGCACGACTGCGTATCAGGCAATTCAACGAAGTGCAAGTTCTATCCGACTTACCTTTGCCGTAGAACAGTGTCAAATTTTTGCCGAAATGGTCGACAAGGCTGCGGCAGCTTTGAGTGACCATCCACCGGACGCAAAGGAAGCAGATCAGTGTCTTGAGTACGCTCACAACTATTATCCGTCCGGCACGAAGCAAGTCCACGGTTCCCAGCTTGACGCAATGGTCGAAAGTTCCCGTCACGCGTCTGAGCAGCGCATCATCGAAAAGTTGAAAGCAACGACGGGTTCCGATCTTGGTAGTGATGCTGCTACGTGGATCGAACACTTTACGAAGTAGCCAAACGCGTTTTAAGAACTTCACACTCACCGTTTCGCGGCTAGGCGACAGGCTTTGCTGTCGATAAATTTGGTGTTGAATTTCGTTACCTTTGGTGGGTAACGACGATGCAAAAATTTTCCGTTTGCGGTTTCAACTTCGCCTATGGAACCTATCCCAACCTACATTGTGACGGGTGCGACCCGCGGGATCGGCCGCGCTGTCGCTATTACGCTGGCAGCCCGGGGATTCAACGTTGTCGCCGTGGGCAGGTCGAAAGACTTGCTCGAATCGTTAGCCGAAACGTGTGGAAGCTTCATAACGACCGTCAATGCTGACCTCGCCACAAACGATGGCATCGAGAAACTTGCCGCAAGCGTTGCATCGAAATCCGACATCGATGGCATCGTCCATGCTGCAGGATCGCTGGTTCCGCTCGAACCGTTCGACAAAATTGACTCGAATGAGTTGGCTGAACATTTCCGTATCCACGTTGGCGTGCCGATTGCGATCTTCAAATCTTTAAAACGCAACCACGTTATCGAACGGATGTTGTTCATCGACAGTTATTCAGCATCGACCGCTCGTTTCGGGTGGGGCGCCTATTCAGTCGTCAAAGCTGCTGCGCAAATGTCGGCTCGCTGTGCCGCGCAGGAGTTGTCGGAAACTCGAACGATCAGGGCGTATCCCGGTGCCGTCAATACACAGATTGTTGAAGCCGTGCTTGCGTCCGATACCGAAACGGCAGCCACTTTTTCGAGCATGCTTGAAAGGGGGGAGTTCGCGGAACCTGAGGAAGTTGCCCGATTTCTTGTTGCTTTGCTCGTCGATGTGCCCGACGAGCTTCTTTGTTCTCGAGATGCGTTTGACTACAACAATTCGGCAGACCGCGCGGATGCGTATTCGCATCTCCGAGATTAGCTTTGGTACTCGTTCTTGTTTCGCTGCGGTGTTGATGATGTTGCAGTGTTGATGGCGTCGCGGTGTTGATGATGTCGTTAAAACTTTCCTTGGGCCGCGGGAGATGAACGGTGCACGAACTTCACCCTGACCTACTTTGGCTCGGCGGGTCACTCGATCTGCAAGATTTTCGTTCTTTGTTTGATGTGGGCATCAACGCCGTGATGGATATTGCTTTCGAAGAACCGCCCGCTCGGCTTCCGCGGCAATTGCTTTACTTGCGATTCCCACTTAACGACGGCGGGGGCAATGATTCGACAACGCTTCGCTTCGCGGTTCAATCGCTTGTTGACCTTCTTCACACCGGCACCCGCACTATCGTTGCGTGTTCCGCAGGCATGTCACGCTCGCCAACGATCGCCGCGTATGCTCTTGCATGCTATCTAGACATCACACCAGCAATGGCGATCCAGCGCATCGCTACAATCAAGGCATTGGAAATCAAGAGCCAATTATGGTCTGATTTGGCTGATGTCTATCCAAGTGTACGGCGGCCAACGTGGTAGTCACAAACAATCACGCCAGTCGTACAAGAGTCAGATGGCACTCAGGCACCTAGCGATCGCGGTGTGTGATGCTGACGTTCATTTCACACGTGGCAAATGGCAATGTGCAAAACCGACATGACGTGAATCGCTAACAGGACGTCGATACGAAGAACGAACTGAATCTCGGTCAAAGAGATTAGCCGTCAATAACCTTAGCCAATGAATTTCAAATGAAACCACTCACACAGCTTACGTTGACCATAGCGCTCATTTTGCCGGCGTGGGTGCACGCTGATACCCCAGGACTCCCTCGAAGCACACCGGAAGCTCAAGGTGTTTCCTCGGCCGGGATTCGCGATTTCATCGAGACTGCTGATCGTGAAGTCGATTCGATGCACAGCTTCATGTTAGTTCGTCACGGATATGTGGTGGCCGAGGCTTGGTGGGAGCCAGAGTCAGCCGAGAAGCCTCACGTCCTTTGGTCATTAAGCAAGAGCTTCACGTCAACTGCTGTGGGATTAGCGGTTGCGGACGGCAAGTTGAGTGTCGACGACCATGTCCTGAAGTTCTTTCCTGACGATGCACCCGCAGAACCATCCGAAAACTTAAAGGCAATGCGAGTTCGCGATTTGCTAACCATGAATGCTGGGCACGAGGACGAAGTACAATGGCTCGAAGCCGAGGATTGGGCCAAAGCGTTCTTGTCGCATCGGGTACCTCATAAACCCGGAACTCATTTTCGCTACAACACGCCGGCGACCTACATGTTGTCCGCAATTGTCCAGAAAGTGACCGGCGAAACAGTCCTGGAATACCTAAAGCCGCGATTGTTTGAGCCTCTTGGAATTGTGAATCCAAGATGGGACACCAGTCCGCAGGGTATCTCAATCGGCGGCTATGGTTTGTATCTTCGAACCGAAGACATCGCCAAATTTGGTCAACTGTATCTTCAAAAAGGCCAATGGAATGGCAAGCAACTACTGCCCGAATCTTGGGTCGAACAAGCCACTTCGAAACAAGTTTCCAATGGCAGCGATCCGGCGAGCGATTGGAACCAGGGATACGGTTTTCAGTTTTGGCGGTGTCGCCATGGGGCCTATCGTGGCGACGGAAAAGACGGGCAGTTCTGCATTGTTCTACCCGAGCAGGATGCCGTGATTGCCATCACCGCCAATACGAAAAATATGCAGGCGGAACTGAACATCGTCTGGAACAAACTGTTGCCGGCGTTTAGTGATGAACCCCTGGAAACAAAACCTGGTGAGCATTCGCAGTTGCAGGCAACAATATCTGCACTCAAAGCGTCGCGGTAGATCGACTGATTGATGATTCTCGATAGCCCTGATTCGCAAACCCTATCGACCACGCAGCGAAAAGTGGTCGTAGTGAACTTCTCGGTCGGCGGTCGTGATGTTCATGTTGGACTTGGTGGAATGAGCAATTCCTTCGGACTGAAGGCGGCCGGCTTCTTTCCCGTCGATCAAGACTTGCATAACGTCTCCTTCGATGCGGATGACAAGATCATGCCAAGCTTCGGGATCGAGTTTTATCGGATTACGTGAAGTGACATTCTTCAGCATCGCTTTGGTTGCGGCATCGAGTTCCTGCCCTGCTTTTCGTTTGTCGCGAATGTCTTTACGGAAAAAACCACCTTTCCCGTCGTACAACGTCACTGAATGGGGATGAATGGCCACATGGCAAATATGCCCAGCGTGCGATCCTTTGTAGTCGAGATCGCGGACCATCACGGAAAAGCTAGGAGAGCCGTGAAACTGAAAAGAGACTGAAATTTGAATATCAGCTTGAGGGTCAAATTCGATAGTGTTGACGGAAGGGTGATCGGCATCTTGAGGCGTGATTCCGACCAGGACTCCATCCCGCACCTCGGATTCACTCTTCCAGCTTCCCCAACGTTTGTTGAGCACAGATCCAGTGAATTCGTCTTCGTAAATGACCGTGTTAAAATCACCGGCTTCAACCGACGGTAGAGCGACTGTCAAAACCAGGATCAGGGCAGCATACGCGATTTGTTTCATCTTCAGTTTGTCCAAAGGGGGTGGGTTAGAAAGTGGCGGGTGATAGTTGGCGGGGTAGATCACTTGTTCGCAATCTAGTGGGAAGTTTTTAGTCTAATTCACGCATACCGCGAAGCACCACTGCATTGCAGGCGAACCATTGAATTGCTGGCGAACCATTGAATTGCTGGCGATCCATCGAATTGCTGGCGATCCGGGGTGCTCACGCGCGAGCCTGGTTGTACGCAAGCAATCTGAGTTGTTTGCTCGCGTTGCCACGGGAAAGGGACCAGTTGTGAACTAAGAACCTCCATTCACAGCTCTCGCAACCAATGATCCTCGAGACATCGGCCTGGCGGTTGACATGATGCAGCCTAGATCTTCGTTTGACTTGTCGCACATGCATACTGTGATGCCAAAGGCGTCGGGTCACACCCTGAGTCTCATTTGGGCAACCGCGAAGACCGGTTTGATCAGACGTTGATTTCCCGACACGTCAGAGGCTGCGTGAGGGAAGGTATGAATAAGAAACAGCACAAGCAAATTGATGGCACAGAAAACAGTAGTGCATCGCGCATTGAGATGGCGAAAACAGCGTGGTCGAGGGCAAACAGAAAATCCTCGCGAAACGTTCCGTGCCAAAAATGCGACTTTGGACTGCGGACCATCGAGGCCTGGCGGGACCGGGTCTGGGCAAATCGTTTGGCGTAAAGCGATTTTGCGTATCAATCTTCAATCCAACGTGATAACCGCCGATGAATGGACCGACATTTGCGGTCCCGAACAATGTTTCTAGCCAAACGAGTTATCCAGGCGGCGTCAACAACGATCTCTTCCTTTCCAATCCACAACACTCCACGAATCCCTGCACAAGATGGCATGAGTACACTCAAACTTCTCTCACCTGTAACAATTGGTGACTTAACTCTTCGTAACCGTATCGCCATGGCGCCAATGACGCGGGCAAGGGCAGGGGAAGACCGAATTCCTAACGAAGTGATGGCGGTCTATTACGTTCAACGCGCCGCCGCTGGCCTTATTATTTCGGAAGCGACGACGGTTTCTCCCCAAGCGAATGGTTGGAATGAATCGCCGGGGATTTACACCGACGAGATGGAAAACGGGTGGACGCAAATTACCGACGCCGTCCATGAACAAGGTGGTACGATCTTCATGCAGTTGTGGCACTGTGGTCGCGCATCCCACTCTAGCTTTCACAATGGCGATCGCGCCGTTGCCCCTTCGGCGATCGCGATTGAGGGAGAATACATTCACACTCCCAAAGGTAAGGAACCGACCGAGACGCCACGTGCGCTCGAAACGCATGAATTGCCAGGGGTCGTCCGAGACTATCAGGTGGCTGCCGAACGAGCTAAAAACGCCGGGTTTGATGGCATCGAAATTCATTCGGCCAATGGCTACCTACTCGACACGTTCCTGCAATCTAAGACCAATCACCGTAACGATGCTTACGGTGGCAGCATCGAAAACCGGTACCGTTTGTTGGACGAAGTCGTGCAAGCGGTGATTAGCGTATGGCCTTCCAACCGTGTTGGAGTGCGGTTGTCGCCAAACGGCAACTTCAATGACATGGGGTCACCCGACTATCGTGACCAGTTCAGTTATGTGGCTGATCAACTTAACGCGTTTGACCTTGCTTATTTGCACGTGATGGATGGTCTTGGCTTTGGCTTTCATGAACTGGGAGCCCCTATGACGCTCGCAGACTTCCGTGACATCTTCAAAGGACCACTAATCGGAAACTGCGGATACACTCAGCAGTCAGCCGGAGAGGCGGTCACTGCTGGCGATGCCGACATGATCGCATTTGGACGCCCGTTCATTAGCAATCCCGACTTGGTCAAACGATTCGCAGAGGGCTTGCCATTGAATGACGATGCCGAGATGTCCGATTGGTACAGCCCATCGGGGGCCAAGGGCTACACGGATTTCCCGACCGTTGATGACGAGTAAAATCATCACGGTGTGACGAGCGAACTTGGCGAGGTAGTAGCTTTGCCATGGAGAACTTTAGAAGCCAACTTTTTACTTCCAGGAATGCCTTCTCGGAATTCCACTCCTTCGGATATTGCAAGAACATGAGTTACCAAGCATGGGTGGCGACGGAAGCCGGAGCTCCATTCAAAAAACAATCGCTCGACCGAGAACCATTGGGGCCTGAAGAGGTCGAAGTCGCAGTAGAACATTGCGGTGTCTGCCATTCAGATTTATCGGTATGGCAAAACGAATGGGGAATTTCTCAATACCCGGCGGTGCTGGGACACGAAGTCGTGGGTCGGGTTACGGCGTTAGGTTCGCAGGCAAAAGGCTTAAGCGTTGGTCAGCGCGTGGGGATTGGCTGGAACAGCGGCAGTTGTATGCATTGCCGTCCTTGCATGTCGGGTGAGCAACACCTTTGCAGTGAAGCACAACCTACGATTGCCGGTCATTTTGGCGGCTTCGCCGACTCCGTGCGTGCCCATTGGGCGTGGACGATTCCGCTTCCCGAAGGATTGAACTTTGGCGACGCGGGGCCGCTGCTATGCGGCGGAATCACCGTTTTCAATCCCATCGCCATGTTCGCGACTCCCAAGAGCCGCGTGGGAGTCATTGGGATTGGCGGACTCGGGCACATGGCGTTGAAGTTTGCTTCAGCGTACGGATGCGACGTGACGGCATTCACTTCAAGTGAATCCAAGTTCGACGAAGCACGCAGCTTTGGCGCCCAGCATGTCGTCGCAACTCGAGACAGCGAAGCGATCGGAAAGCTCGAAAAGACATTTGATCTATTGATTGTTACTGTCAACGTTCAGTTGGATTGGGATTCGTTGATCGCATCGCTCGCACCCAATGGTCGCATGCACTTGGTTGGGGCGGTACTGGAACCGATTCCAGTGTCCGTCTTTCCTTTGATCATGCGACAAGCCAGCGTGGGAGCCTCGCCAACGGGATCGCCCGTCGACATGTCCGATATGCTCGCGTTTGCAGCACGCCACAACATCGCGCCTCAAACCGAGCACTTCCCCATGAGCCAGATTAACGAAGCGTTTGCCCACGTTTCGGACGGCAAAGCTCGTTATCGAGTTGTGCTCGACGCGGACTTCTAATTTGCGGCTTTAAGATTTTGTTCTTTCTTCAAGACTAGCGATGAAGTGAAGAGAGCGTTCGAAAAACCAGTTCAGCGGTGGCAGGTATAGCCCGAGTTGATTTCTCATTTCGGCAACTTGCAAACCAGATGCTTGGTAGAGCTGCGTCCATTGTTCGGGGGTTTGGTAGTTGCACGGGATTTCGACACCGTGCCGCGTATTGCCAACGTTGTCCATCATCGAAAGCGTTTGATGAGCCGCAAATCCCTGTAGGTAGTGGTCTTTGATGATCACCTGTTTTTTCGAAACACGAGCGGCTTCTTTCAGCATGTCACCGGGGACGTCCGTGTGGTGAAGAACATCGACCATCAAGACAACGTCGACACCGTCCTTGGCGATGGGGATCGTCTTGCCATCAAACTCAACCACTTCGATCTTAGCGTCCGGCCGAACTAAGACATCGATGCCGCTAACCGAAAGATCAGGCCTTAGTTGCTGCAATCGCGCAGACAACAACCCGTCACCGCACCCCACATCCAGCACGGAAGCATCTGGCACAATTAAATCCGCAAGATGCCGAGACAAAACCTCCACACGGCGTTGGTGGATAAAACGTCCGTGATACCAAGCAATGGGACCGTTCATGAAATCATCGATTGGTGGGAACTTAGTGAATTGGACGTCAGGGATAGGTTGAAGCCACCATTTCAAAGTTGCGGTTTCGAAGTTGCGGTTTCGAAAGCGACCGTGCACCGACAAGACGCGGTGTCCGATGCGACTGATGGCGAGGATGAGTATAGCCACGAAGCGACGCATAGGCAGGGAAGTCCCGACAGCAAGTTCAGGCAGCGAGTTCAGGCAGGGGACCTCAGGCAGCGTGTTTCAAGCAGCCGATGGTGCCTGGTCAAGCGATTCAATCGAGCTACCCTCAACCCTTAAAATTGTGCACAATGGTGGGATGACCGCGTACAAGCGAACTAAACCGGCAACCTCTACGACATCTCGTGTGCGAGAGGTTCAGCGCGACTCGCGATTGAGCAGCGGGTCTTCGATACGCCCTCGAGATCCCTCTTTAATGAGCAGTCTTGCTGGTGAGGTTGCGTTGCGAACGTTTCCCGCGGAAGTCATCGCTAAACACCAGCGTGAGATTCATGAGCAAACACTGATGCTCAGCCGTACGATCGATCGCCCCAACTTTTCGCGAGTGGGCCGCGATGATTTGTCACGCATGATCAAGATGTATGACGAGAGATTCTTCGATGGCAAGGTCTTGCCAGTGGTGATGGCCGAGGGGCTGCAGTTCGGATTGTCATCTCGCATGACGCGAATTGCCGGCAAGATGGTGACTCACTATCCCGCCGGATACGACGGACCTCGAAAATTTGAACTGACGCTTTCTACGTCGTTGCTTTTTCAAACCTTCGAAGATTCCGACCGACCGGTTGAAGTGACCGGTCGACTTTGTCGCGACCGCCTAGAAGCGATGCAGCGGGTGGCCGAACACGAGTTTGTGCATTTGATCGAGATGCTGATTTGGAACGACGGAAATTGCAGCGAGGCCAGGTTCCAATCGATTGCTCGCCGATACTTTGCTCACACCGACTACCGTCACGACCTAATCACACAACGGGAACGCGCCGCACGAAAGTTTAATATTCGTGTTGGCGATCGAGTCCGTTTTCCTCACGACGGCCAATACCTTATCGGTCGAGTGAACCGAATCACACGGCGAGCGACGATCCTGGTTCCTCATGAATCAGGGGAACCGTTCAGCGATGGACTTCGGTATCTAAGGTTCTACGTCCCTTTGGAAAAACTCAAGCGAGTTTAGGACGGATCGAGTTCTTCGATGGCCACCCCAACGCGAGGCGTCCCCACTCGGTCGTAGGTTTCAGCAACCCAATGCGCAAACCAGAACCACGGCACCAACATCACTAACCAAATGAAGGTCAACTGGGACGCCGAAAGTTCACTTGAAAAGAACAACAACCCTAGGGCGGCTACCGCTTCGGCAAATGGTTTGATCATTCCCTTGACGACCACAATTGTTTCGCGGCGGATTTTTGGATCCAGAATGGAGTAGGCGGACGCGAGTCCTGGATCATGAAACGATCGCCGCAACACGTTAAGTCCACGTCCCAACGTGAAAACCACAATCATCATCGCTGGCGTACCGGTCGCCAGTGCCGTAACACCGAGCACCGCCAATAACAAGGGATAGGCATGAAGTGGTAAGCCAATGCCAAAGCGATCAAGCAGCTTGGTAGCGGTGGAGAGTTGCAACAGCAAAATCAATACATCGCTAACCGCATAGAAGGCCGCGAAGTAAGCGAGCAATCTTTGTTCGTCAACGAAGTAATCCCCTGCGACCACTTTCCACTGGTATCCTACCAACGCCAACACGGCTACCTTCACACCGACTAACGCTGCCAGTGCATAGCGATATCGGTACGCGGCATGACCAATAGGACGGCGATGCACCGCTTGCATTCGCTCTCGCACGACGACCTTGGCACTCGCCAACTTTAGCAGCGACTTCGAGCTGGGAGTTCGCCCAAACGAAGAAGGCCGAGGCAACCATCGCGTCAACGCCAACGTCGCAAGGTCCAAGGCAGCCACGATGGCAATCCAAGTGGTTCCTTGTATTTCGGTCGACCCGAGACTCATCAATGCTCCCGCAACGATCCCGGCGATCGGACCGCCCATCGCCACCACGACATAAGGCCTTTTCGTTGACGACGACGCAAACGAATCGTTGGTGAACGTGGTTACGTATACCGAGTTCAACGATCCTCGGACTTCCCCGAGCACATACAACGAGGCCAACAGAAAGAACGAGTGATGATCTTTGACCAGCGACAACGAGATTAGCAGTGAGCTTGCCCCCATGATCAACCAGCTCATCACGACGCAAAGGCGTGGCGAGATTCGAGCGATCAACCAGCGGGTGGCAAACGAAACCAAAATGACGGTTAGTGCTGATGCAACCAGGACCACAGGAAGCGAATAGGATCCAACCCGCGATATGAACAAACTGATCCCGAGAGCGCTGGTGACGACGTAGCTCGCCGCTGACAAAAACGAGAAGCCAAAAAGCGTAACGATCGTTTGTTTGGAGTTGCTCAACGGTTTGATCTAAATCGACCTGATAACCCGGTGCGGCACAGAACGATCGAAAGGAGGGGCACAGTTTGGTGGGGAAGGAATCTCAGGTACGCGATCACTCAATGGCAGAGATTTCTCGGATACAAAGCTCGATGGGCCGTCAATTTAGGCAGCTTCAATTCAACGTCGAGCCTAATCTCGAGTTCACATAGAATCTCTAGTCACTTCGGCAATTGGCCGCCGAAAACACGAATCGCGGCCTCAGCGTCCTTACAATCGCACACGCTCCGATTGCGGGTCGCCGGATCGATACAGGTCGCGACCAACGCCGACTCATTCATGCTGGCCAAGCCTCGATACTTTTGGGTGTGATATTTCGCATTCTTTTCATCCAGTGCGGCTTTGATTTTTTGGTAGTGATCTTCGCTGTAGGCATGCAAAACCTCGGAACGATCAAGGGAAGCGATCTCGTAGACCGGTGGTCGGACGACACCGATTCGACCTGCCTGCAGTGCTGGCCGCATCCAACGGTAGAAGAACATCAACGCCAACGCACCACAGTGAATCCCGTCGGCGTCAGGGTCAAACAACAGGGTTACACGCTCGTAACGTAGCGATGCCAAGTTGAACGTTTCCCCCCACCCCGCACCGAGCGCGTCGATCAAAGCTAAGTACAACTCGTTCTTCGCCACGGCGCTGCGACTTGCCTTCCAAGCGTTCAGTGGCTTGCCCTGCATTGGCAAGACCGCTTGGGTCCGAGGACTGCGGGCGCGGACCGCCGCCTTGGACGCGGAATCACCTTCGACGATGAAGATTTCGGCTTCCGTTCCGACACCGTGCTGGTAGCAATCGTGAAGTTTGATTGGCAGTCTAGGAAACATCGAAAAGGTCTCTGCCCGCTGAACAAACGTGGTTTACGGTGCCACACCGCTGCGATCGACTTTCCCGATTGCTATGGTTCACTTGGAAAACCTCATCATCCTGCCGTAAAGTCCAAAACGCCATGCGAAATTCAACGACCATCGTTTCTGTCTTTCTAACCGCTTTCTTTTTGGCGAACGCGGGCTCGTCCGAGAGCGTCGGCGTCCCAGGCAACATCGCCTGTGCAGAGGATATGCCTTCTAGCGCAGATTGGAACCAGTGGCGTGGTCCCCAGCGTGATGGTCATTCACTTTCCCCATCATGGCCAGCGTCGCTGAGTGAGGGATTCTCTTTGGTTTGGGAGAAACCGCTTGGACCGAGCTATAGCGGTCCAGTGACTTCAAACAACTTGGTCTACACCACAGAAACGGTGGACAAGAAGTCCGAACGAGTGACAGCCTTCGATATAGAAAGCGGCGAAGTTGCCTGGACCGTTTCCTGGGAAGGAGCGATGGCCGTACCTTTCTTCGCCGCCGCCAACGGCGATTGGATCCGCGCGACACCTGCTTGCAACGGAGACGCACTGGTTGTGTTGGGGATGCGTGACGTACTGGTATGCCTGGACGCGAAGACGGGCAACGAACGGTGGCGGGTCGATTTCCCCAAGGTGATCGGATCAAGTTTGCCAGCTTTCGGTGCAGTTTGCTCTCCGTTAATCGACGGCGAAAACGTTTACGTTCAAACGGGTGGTCCCACGGTCAAAGTCTCACTCACCGACGGTAGCGTACGCTGGCAATCGCTAGCCGGTGGAGACAGCATGATGAGCAGCGGTGCGTTTTCAAGTCCGATCATCGGTGAAGTGGCAGGCCAAAGACAATTGCTCGTTCAAACGCGAAGCGAGTTGTGTGGTGTTGATTTGCAGACGGGCGAATCACTATGGCGACAACCTGTCGAAGCGTTCCGAGGCATGAACATTCTGACCCCCACGTTGATCGGAAACAAAATCTTCACAGCGGCACACAGTGGTCGATCGCAGCTCTTCGAAGTCACACATGACGACGAGGATGGATGGCGTGTTGATGAACTTTGGAATCAAAAAACCCAGGGCTACATGTCGTCACCCGTTGTGATCAAAGATCAGATTTATCTGCATGCCAAAAACCAACGCTTCACATCATTCGATATCGCGTCAGGACACATCCGCTGGACGAGCAAACCGTTTGGGAAATATTGCAGCATGATCGTCAACGACGATCAAATTCTCGCACTTGATAGCAGCGGGGCGTTGAATTTGATTGCTCATGATGAGAAATCACTCCGCATCCTGGATTCGGCTGACGTTGCCGAGGACGCTTGGGCTCATCTAGCAATCGCTGGCGACCGATTATTCGTCCGAGACTTGGCTGCGTTGAAAGTTTTTCGTTTCAAAAAGTCACTAGGCGAATAATGTTCAGGATCAGATTTTACGCATTGATACACACTGAAACCAATATCGAGCTGTCGCCAAGCGAATATAACAACGCCAAACCGAGGCAAGTTCCGCGTTGTTAATAGTTATTGAAGATGTCAAACGAGTTGAACCCGTCATTCTCGCCAACGCCCCAACGTCGTCGACACGACATGGATGCACTGCGTGGGGTGGCGATGTTGCTAGGAATTGTGCTGCACGGGGCAATTTCGTTCATTCCCGGCGCTGGCGGATGGGCGGTCAAAGATCCGGTGTCAAGCGAGGGATTTGCGTGGTTGTTGGCCGGGATTCATGGCTTTCGCATGCCGCTGTTCTTTTTGATTAGCGGCTACTTCACCATGATGCTCTACCGTCGTCGCGGGATGGCGTCCTTGCTGCGGCAACGGACGAAACGCATTTTGGTGCCAATGCTAATCGGCCTGATCACGATCATTCCCGCTAACTGGATAGTATCGGCATACGTCGGCGAACAAATTCAGGCGACACAGGAAACTCAGCCGACCGAGTCGCCAACCGACATTTTTGCATCGGCAGCAAGTGGTGATGTCGAACAAGTTCGCAAGCTGATTGATGAAGGAGCCGACATCGACCAACGATCCGCCGACGGTGCAACGGCATTGTTGATTGCATCATTTTTCGGACGCGTTGAAGTTGTCGAACTTCTACTCGCTCGCGGTGCCGACCCGAACATTGCTAATCATAATGGTGACCTTCCCAACACGGTCCTGGCTGCCCCCTGGGGAATCACGCAATGGCTCGCAGATCTGTCCAAGGTGCAAGTTCAACGAGATGAAGTTGAAGCTGGTCGCAGGAGGATTGCCGGACTGCTTCCCAAGGTTCCCGACGGACAGGTTGCGACAAAAGCAGGCGAACTTCGGGGGTTGCTCTTTGACTTTCCTCTCTTCGGTCACCTTTGGTTTCTTTGGTTTCTCACATGGCTTGTCGCTGGCTTTGCGATTGTGATGACAGTCGCCAGATGGCTGCGTTTCAAGGCGTTACCGGATTGGATGACGGGCCGCTTTTGTTATTTGTGGCTAATTCCCGCAACGATGGCAGCACAAAGTTTCATGAGGAATTTTGGCACTGGATTTGGACCTGATACATCGTTGGGATTGCTGCCAATACCATCCGTGTTGATTTACTACGCTTTGTTTTTTGGTTTCGGAGCAATCTGTTTTGATCGCGAGAAACGCTCTGAACATGGGCAACTGCAAATTGGCAATTTGTGGTGGGTCACGATTCCAGCCTGCCTGTTGCTCGTATTCCCCGTTGGATTGATTCTGACGCATATGGAAAACGCCGAAATGCGTTGGGGTGGTCTTCTTGCTCAGTCTTGCTTCGCTTGGATGATGACGTTTGGCATGATGGGGCTATTCCGCAAACACCTTTCGCATCCTAGCGCCACGATGCGATACTTGTCGGATTCATCTTATTGGCTTTACCTGGCACATATTCCATTGATTATCTATGTCCAGTATTGGGTGTATCACTATCAGCTACCAGCGGCGATCAAGTTTGCCATCGTATGTTCGGTAACGACTGTGATTTTGCTGCTGAGCTATCACTGGTTCATTCGTTACACGCCGATTGGAACGTTGTTGAATGGCAAACGTTCACGGACACCCGAGTCGGACCGTGTCCTTGAAGCGGTACTGCTCGAACGCTAAGACTTGCGTGACGGCATCAGAAGGATCCCGACATAGGGCACCATGGTCTGATGGTCATTTGAAATCGCTGGTCTAGCTAGTTAAAAGGAATACGACTTGTTCCAATGCGTTGTCTCGCTGCGAAGCGATATCCCGTTACTTAGCGGTACCCCGGTACTTAGCGGCATTTCGGTGCTTAGCGATGTCTTCCACCGCTAACCCTGATGCCGCGGATTCCGCGTCGTCGAATCATCGCGAAGGCGAGAATGATTTTCGTAAGCATTGCGTCGGATTGTGCCCATTGGACGCAAAGGTTGAACCATGGATGGTGGAAGCGATTAGCAGTGGCACGTTGGCAGAAATGATCCAACGTCACGGTTCGCCGCTGCATTTGATCCATCCCGATTTGATGCGCCAGAACATGGCGTCGTTGGTTCAGTGCGGTCGTGAACGCTTGTTGGACTTTCGAGTGTTTTACGCAATGAAAGCCAACAAATGCTCGGCATTCTTGAAGACGGCCATTGACCAAGGGCTAGGCGTCGACGTGGCCAGCTTGCAAGAACTCGAGCGGGCATTGGAAGCGGGAGCCAAGGCGAACGATATCGTTTGCACGGCGGCGGTGAAGGGTGTGAACTTGCTTCGCCGATGCAGCCAACAACAAATCTTGACAGTGATCGATAACGACGACGAAATCATTTCGTTGCAGTCGTTTACAACACCGCCCCCAATCGCTATCCGAATAAGCGGCTTCCATTGCGATGGACAACCGTTGAAATCGCGATTCGGTTTTGATGTCAGCGAAATCGAAACCTTACTGATGACCTTGGACTATCACCGATTGAACGTTCAGGGAATACATTTCCATTTGCACGGCGCTAGCATACAGCAACGAGTCGAGGCCTTGCGTCAGTCACTGGTAATCGTCGAGCGTTTCCGGTCCGCAGGTCATGCAATCCGATTTGTCGACATGGGGGGCGGAATTCCGGTTGGCTATCTCGATCAAGAAAGTCAGTGGGACGACTTTTGGATCCAACATGGCGATGCCATGCTAGACCGACGCGATGCTATAACGCACGACAATCACAAATTAGGTCGACACATCAACGGCAATCGTATTGAAGGTGTCCCCAACGTTTACCCCTGCTTTAAAGGTCCCGTGGGATCCTTGTGGCTAGGCGAACTCCTGGACACGCCGTTTGAAAACGTTGATTCAAGCATGAGTTCACGATCGTCGATTGGAAATGAGTTCATACGTTTGAACTTGCAACTGCGATGCGAACCAGGACGCAGTTTACTGGACGGTTGCGGGGTGACACTCGCGCGGGTTGAGTTTCGCAAACGGCGTGAAGATCGTTGGCTGATTGGGTTGGCGATGAACCACACTCAATGCCGAACGACTCATGATGAACACATGGTGGATCCGATCTTGATACCGTCGGCGATGGGAACAACATTCCGCGAAGCTAGTCGCTGTGCTTCCAACGACGAAGCGAATGACCAACCCATCGATGGCTATCTTGTCGGCGCCTATTGCACGGAAACCGATTTGATAATGCTGAGATGCCTTCACTTTCCCAAGGGTGTTCGCGTTGGCGACATCGTCATGATTCCGAATACGGCAGGCTACTGGATGCACATGATGGAATCGCCTTCCCATCAAATGCCGCTGGCGAAGAATCTAATTTGGTCCACCGGTGCCTTAGACCTCACTCATTCGTCGGCCCCAACGCTCGCTAACGAATGCCATACGCCTAATTGAAGCGACGTGAACCAAATTGACGTTCAGCGGCCAGTTTTCTAGCTGCGTGTCGGTGGCAAGCAATCAACCGCATCTGCGTAAAAACCAGCAATCTGGGCGACTTTTTGCGGATGAACAGCCTGTTGCGAAGTTCTGGGAATTACGGACCAGATGGCGCACGACTGTGGTTCGAGCTGTTAAAACAGAGTCAAATACAGGCTTCACGCAACTTAGGTAAGTAATACATCATGTTCGCAAGGCAACCAGTCAGTATGGGCAAACCGCATCGAAACTCGACCGCCGTTGGAACTCGCAACCGTCTGCGTTCCAAATTCCGAAGTCTTCTAGGCGAGCGTTTGGAAGACCGCCGCGTGCTCGCAAGCTACGTGGTTGATACCGCCGAAGATGTGGTCGCGGATGATGGAATGATCAGCCTTCGAGAAGCATTGCAGGCATCCAATACCAATGCGGTGGTGAATGCGGATACGATCGCTGGTGAAGCTGGCCCCGACATAGTCGACACCATTACGTTCGCGAGCGGCTTATCTCAGATCACGTTGTCGAGCCAGTTGACGATTAGTGATGCCGTCGCAATTTCGCTGGGCGATGCGACAGACGTGACCATTTCGGGGAATTTTGCATCGCGAATTTTTTCGATCGACATCGGAACGATTTTTACGATTCCTAATGAAGTAAGCATCGATGGCTTAACTTTGATCGAAGGGGTTGCTGACATCGGCGGTGCAATTCTGGTGAACCGACTCCAGGAACTCACGCTTAACGACGTGACCATCCAAACGAGTGAAGCCACCGGGAATGAGTCAACCGAAGGTGGCGGTGCGTTGTTTAACGATGGTGGCATAGTCACGATCACAAACTCTACTTTCGAAGACAACGTCGCATCGGGAACATCAGGTAGCGGCGGTGCTATCTTTAATGCGGAGATTGGAACTCTATCAGTCACTGATTCGATCATCCGCAACAATGTTGCCAATCGGGCAGGTGGAAGAATCGAAGACAACTCGGGATCAGGATTTGGGACAACGCTTGATGGGGTCACGCTTTCCGGAAACATGGCAGGTCCCGCCGGGTTTGCTGCACCCGGCAATGGGGGAGGTCTGCATGTGACCGGCACCGCCGACGTAGAAGTTATCGGCAGCACCATCGACGCAAACTTTGCCGCATCCGAAGGCGGCGGCCTGTGGAACGACAGCGGCACGATGACTATTTCTACCGACTCGGTGATCACCAATAACATTGCCGCTGGGATGGGTGCCGACCAAGGAGGCGGTGGTGTGTTCAACGCAGGCGGGATCATCGACATCTTTGACACGATGGTTACGAACAATGTGGCAGCCGGCGCTGCCGCGTTTTCCCTTTCAGGCGATCAAGAAAATCCGGCGGTCATCACGGATGCCTTTGGCGACGCCTTGCTAATTTATGACGCAGAAGCACAAACACTTCGTGTCGATATTTACGTCGAAGGGATCGAGCTGACCGATGACACCGCGCTGCCGGAATTGTCGGGTGCCCACATTCATATCGGCGACGTTGGAGTCAACGGAGCCGTTGAGATCAACTTTGGCACCAACGGTTGGGTCAACGACGGTGCAGGTATCCGTTTGCGATTAGATGATGTTGCTGTTCCCAGCGCCAACCTTGATGCGATACTAACCGGTGGTGCCTATGTAAATATCCACAGCAGCGACAATGGTGGCGGCGAGATCCGAGGTCAAATCGTTTTCCCAAGCCCCATGGGAAGCGGCGGAGGAATCTTCAACGATCAAGGTGAAGTCACAGCAACAAACTCAGTGATTTCGTCGAATGTCGCTAGTCGAGCCGGCGGAGGAATTGAGAACAACGATGGAGTAGTCGCCCTGACCAATGTCTCGCTCGACAACAACACAGCAGGACCGACTGGAATCGCCAGCCCAGGAAACGGTGGTGGCCTGCACACCAGTGGCCCCGGTTCAGTGACGATCATCGATAGCTCGGTCTCCGGCAATATATCAGCACTTGAAGGCGGTGGTCTTTGGAACAGCGCCACGGGAACCATGACAATTGAGCGATCAACGATTGCCGCCAACACGTCCATCGACGGGGGTGGTGTGTTTAATCTTGGCGATACGGGCAGTACGTCGATCACGAACTCAACCATTGCCGCAAATACAGCTACGGGATTGGGCGGAGGCATCGCGATCCAAGATGGAACCGTCAACCTGACCAGCGTGACCATCGCAGCCAACACGGCGGCAATCGGCGGTGGTATCGGAGTCGCGAATGGAACCGTCACCTCCATCAACTCGATCATCGGGACCAATACCGCTACGACTGGCCCAGATATTTCAGGTTCAATCACAAGCAACGGCAACAATATTGTCGGGGACACTACTGATGCGACGATTGTGAATTCCGCGTCGTCGGACCTTCTTGACACCGATCCAGTGATTGGCACCCTTGCTGACAATAGCGGACCGACTCAGACGATTGAGTTACTCGCGGGTAGTCCTGCGATTGACGCGGGCGTTTTGGCGGGCCTGGACGTCGACCAACGCGGGCAAGCCAGACCGCAAGGCAGCGAAGCTGACATTGGTGCGTTTGAAGGAACGGGAACCGTTTCCACCGACGACGCCATTTTTTCAATCGCCGCAACGACCGCCGATCAAGACGAGGGTGATACCGGCGTCACCGCATTCACGTTCACGGTCACTCGCAGCGTCAACACCGTTGGGGCTAGTTCCGTTGACTTCGCTGTGGAGGGAACCGGTACGAGTCCGGCCGACGCCACGGATTTTGAAAACATGGAACTGACCACCGGCACGCTTGATTTTGCAGATGGCGAGACGACGATGACGATTACCGTTAACGTGGTCGGCGACACCGCTACTGAAGCAGACGACACGTTCAATGTTGTGTTGAGCAATCCATCGGTGGGTTCGCAAGTCGACACAACCGCCACATCGGCCTTGGCCACCATCCGGAATGATGACCTCGCAAGCGGTCCTACGTTGGAAATTGCCGCTGAGACTTCTGATCAAGACGAGGGCGATGCGGACGCAACTTCATTCACCTTCACTGTCACGCGAGCCAATTCCACAACGGGAACAACCACGGTCGACTTCGCGGTAGTTGGAAGTGGAACAACCCCCGCTGCCGCTGACGATTTTACCGGAGGCGTTTTACCAACCGGAACGGTGACGTTTGCCGATGGCGAAACAACTCAAACAATTACGATCGACGTCGCAGGCGATACGACTGTCGAATTGGATGAAACGTTCACCGTCACCTTGAGTAATCCGTCTACCGATGCGGTGGTCACGATTGCATCTGCCGACGGCTCGATTACCAACGATGATGTTCCTTTAGGTGCAACGCTTGCGATCGCCGCGACGACCGCAGACCAAGATGAGGGAGACGCTACGTCGACATCGTTCACGTTCACGGTAACGCGAGCCGATTCGACGACGGGGACCACAACCGTTGATTTTGCGGTCACGGGAAGCGGAACCGACCCGGCCAGCGAAGATGATTTCGTCGGCGCTGCATTCCCGACCGGGACGGTGACATTCGCTGATGGTGAAACGCTGCAAACCATTACGATCGACGTGGCTGCCGATGTGGTAGAGGAAATGGATGAAACCTTTACCGTCACTCTTAGCAATCCGTCCACGGATGCTGTGATTACCGATGCGACGGCCACGGGGTCGATACGAAACGACGATATTGCACCAAGCCCTACGCTTACCATCGCGGCTGATTCAGCCGATCAAGACGAAGGTGATTTAAGTGCTACGTCATTTTCCTTTATTGTCACGCGATCAGACTACACCACGGGCACCACTACTGTCGACTATGCCGTCACCGGGACTGGCACAGACCCTGCCGACGCCCAGGACTTCTTCGGCGGCACATTGCCGACGGGGACGGTAACCTTTGCCGATGGCGAAGCGACTCAGGTTATCCTGATCGACGTCGCGGGAGACGCCGTTGTGGAAATGGATGAAACCTTTACGATCGCGCTCAGCAACCCTTCTGCTGGCGCAACCATTACCACCGCGATCGAAACCGGCATCATCCGCAATGACGATGTCGCTCCGTCAGCCACGCTGACCATCGCGACTGACGCAGCCGATCAAGATGAAGGCGATGCTGGTGACACGTCCTTTACCTTCACGGTTACTCGAGCAGATTCGACAACCGGCACCACCACGGTCGACTATGCAATCAGTGGAAGTGGAACATCACCAGCCGATGCCGACGATTTTACCGGGGCGACATTGCCTTCCGGTACGGTGACGTTCGCAGACGGTGAAACGACCCAAACGATAACAATCGACGTCGCGGGTGACGCAATTTTCGAGATGGATGAAACTTTCACCGTCACGTTGAGCAACCCTTCGTCGGATGCCACGATTACAACCGCCACTGCGGACGCGGTGATCCTAAATGACGACGCCGCCCCCGACGCAACGCTTGCCATTGCCGCCAACAATGACAGTCAGTTGGAAGGGGACGCCGGTGCAACGTCGTTCACATTCACCGTCACCCGAGCAGTCAACGTTACCGGAAGCACAACGGTCGAGTATGCCGTGACCAGTGCGGGAACGAATCCGGTCAGCGATGACGACTTCGCCGGCGGTTCACTGCCGATTGGGACCGTGACGTTTGCAGATGGCGAAACGACACAAATGATCACTGTTAACGTAGCTGGCGACTCTACTGTCGAGACGGATGAAGCCTTCTTGATCACATTGCTTAACCCGTCCACCGGGTCGACCATCATTACGCCGTCCGCGTCCGCGACGATTTTGAATGATGATGTATCCGAAGGCTCTACGATTAGGATCGCTGCGGAAAGTGCTGACATCGATGAAGGTGATTCAGACAGTACATCGTTCACATTTACACTCACGCGAGGCGCCGACACGGCCGAAGTAACGACGGTTGACTATGTCGTCGTCGGCAACGGCACTTCGCCCGCAACGGCTGATGACTTTCTAGGCGGTTCCTTCCCGTCGGGAACCGTCACGTTTGCCGCTGGCGAAACGACGCAAACGATCACGATTGACGTTACCGGTGACACCACCATTGAACCGGACGAAGGTTTCTTGGTTCGATTGAGTAATTCGTCCTCGAACACAACGTTGATCACGGATGCCGCGTTCGGCACGATTCTTAACGATGATATGGTACTAGTCCCGTCGCTTGCCATCAGCGCGGATAACGCAAGTCAAGACGAAGGCAACTCGGAATCGACTTCCTTTACGTTTACGGTCACGCGATCAGTGTTGACCGATGGAATCACAACCGTTGACTACACCGTTAGCGGCGACGGAAGCGACCCCACTGATGAAGCAGATTTCGCGGGCAATGAGTTCCCCAGCGGAACCATTACGTTCGCCGACGGTGAAACCACGCAGTCCATCACGATTGACATTGCCGGTGACACTGCAATTGAAATGAATGAGCGATTTGCAGTCACCCTAAGTAATCCATCGGGTGACGCAGAGATTATTACAGCATCGGTTAGTGCAACGATACTCAACGACGACGATCCACCCGGTGCTACGCTTTCAATCGCGTCGGACGCCGACATTCAAAGCGAAGGAAATTCGGGGACCACTCCATTTTCTTTCACCGTGACTCGAGGTTCTGTGACCACGGGAACAACTACGGTGGATTATGCCGTCACCGGAAACGGTTCTGACCCAGCCAGCGCTGAAGATTTTGTTGGCGGTGTATTGCCAAGTGGCACTGTCATGTTCGCCGATGGCGAGACGACACAAACCATCACGATTAACGTCGCCGGGGATTTGGAACTTGAAGTCGACGAATCGTTCGTCGTGACCCTTAGCAATGCCTCTGGTGATGCGTTAATCACGACCGATTCTGCTGCGACAATCATCGGCAATGACGATATCAACCTCGCCATCGCGACCGACAACGCAGATCAGAACGAAGGCAATTCCGGCATCACCGACTTTACATTTACCGTCACTCGTTCCGGCTCGATCACGGGCGTCACGACGGTGGCGTACGGAGTCGACCTCGCCGGGACCGATGTCGTAAGTTCTGACGATTTCGCCGACAATGCTATACCCAACGGGATCGTCACGTTCGCAGCGGGCGAGTCAACCAAGACGATCACTATCGGAATCGTTGGCGATACGACATTTGAACCAGACGAAGAGTTTGTAGTTCGGCTCAACAGTCCATCGGACAATGCCAGCATCACGACCGATACGGCGTCCGCAGTGGTTCGCAATGATGACGAAGCAGCCACGGTAACGTTAGCCATTGCAGCCGACAGCGACAACCAAGACGAGGGGAACGAAGGCGTGACCCCGTTCACGTTCACCGTCACTCGCGGATTGTCGACCGCTGGCGTCACAACGGTTGACTACGTTGTCGCCGGAAGCGGCATCACACCCGCTGATGCCGACGATTTCGAAGGTGGCGTCCTGCCATCAGGAACGATCACGTTTGCTGCGGGAGAAACCACTCAGACGATTACCGTCAATGTGACTGGCGACACGACTATTGAACCCGATGAAACCTTCACGGTGACGTTAACTAATCCACCCAGCGACACCGACCTGACGACCAGCGAAGCTACCAGCAGAATTCGCAACGATGATGTCGATGCGGGGCTAACTTTGGCGATCGCTGGTGACAATGCCGACCAAGATGAGGGAGACGTTGACTCGACTGCGTTCACGTTTATCGTCACTCTGTCCACACCGTCGACCGGCACCACAACCGTTGACTACGCCGTCACGGGAAGCGGCTCAAACCCCGCTGATTCGAACGATTTTGCTGACACCATTTTGCCCAGCGGGACGGTGACCTTCGCCGATGGTGAAACGACTCAAACGATTACGGTGAATGTCACCGGCGACACATCGATTGAGATGGACGAAGTTTTCACGCTCACGCTAAGCAATCCTTCCTCCGGCACGTCGATTTCAACCGCAACAGCCGAGGGGACCATCCGAAACGATGATGTTCCTCCTGGTGCAACTGTCGCCATCGCGGCGGACGATGCGGATAACGATGAAGGTGACGCCGACACCACCGCGTTTACTTTTGTGGTCACCCGAGGGGCTCAGACAACGGGAACCACATCGGTCGACTACACCGTTTCGGCCAGCGGAACCAATGCGGCCAGCAGCGATGATTTTGTTGATGGCGTTTTCGCGACCGGTACCGTCACCTTTGCTGATGGCGAAACCACACAAGCGATTTCGGTGGAAGTGTTGGGCGACACGGTTGTCGAAAACGACGAAACGTTTACCGTCACGCTAAGCAATCCCTCGGGCGACACGATCATTATCGCTGCTTCCGCAGACGGCATCATTCGCAACGACGATGTAATCGTGACGCCCAATCCAACCTTGTCGGTGGCCGCGTCCAATGCACAACAAGACGAAGGAGATTCGGGCACCACTTCGTTTACTTTTACGGTAACGCGAGCTGATGCAACGACGGGAACGACCACCGTTGACTACATCGTCACCGGTAGCGGCACTTCACCCGCTAACGCTGACGATTTCCTTGACGCTGAATTCCCCAGTGGCACCGTTACATTCGCCGATGGCGAGACGTCTCAGACGATCACGATTTCGGTAGCTGGCGACACCACGATCGAAGCCGACGAAGGATTCACCGTAACGCTAAGCAACCCTTCCTCGGAAGCGACCATTGTCACCGATACGGCAACCGGCTTAATTGTGAACGACGATGAAGATGTGGTCGCACTCGCTACGCTGGCAATCACATCGCTTCAAGCAGACCGCGCCGAGGGTGATGCCGGCCAGACTGACTTTACCTTCACGGTGACTCGAAGCGGAAACCTAAACGTCGCGGCATCGGCCGAAGTGTCAGTGAGCGGTGCGGGTGCGAACCCAACTGATGCCGACGACTTTGGCGGAACGTTTCCGGTGACGACGGTTCAGTTTGCCGCGGGCGAAACCAGCCAAATCGTGACCATCACGGCGAGCGGCGACAATGACGTCGAAGCTGACGAACGATTTTCGGTGACGCTTTCCAATCCCAGCGAGGGTGCGACCATCACGACCGCTGCCGCCGAAGGTGTCATTCGCGACGACGACCGTCCGCAGCGGGAAACCCGAATCATGGTTCCGTCTTTGGTTGCCCGGGCACATATCATTCCCGGCGACAGTCTCCCGACCGCAATTATCTTCCAAGCGTTGACCGACACCATCGTGACGGTGACGCCGATTGATTTTGCTACCGCGGGCGAAACCATTCGAATACTAGATGGCGATGTACAACCCATCAGCGAAATGATCAATGGCATCGCCACGGCTACCGTGAACGCGGGCGGCCTTTATGCGATCGTGTTTGAGCCTCAATCCACTGATCGCATCTATTCGGTGCAATCGTCAAACGGCTATGAAGCACTTTCGCACTTCCCCGGGACAAACATCCTGCAACCGACTGACACCACGGCGGATGGTCAGACCACCGCACGCGATGCGTTGGTCATCATCAATTCCATTGCCCGCCAATCCAGTGGCGAGGGCGAGCAAGTTGCCAGCCAAGCAAGCATGTTCTTAGACGTCAATCGCGATTCAAACATCAGTGCGCTGGATGCATTGCTTGTCGTCAATCATTTGGCTCGCCAATCAACTTCAGTGGATTCGTTTAGTCAGTTCCCCGTTCCCGAAGGTGAGATTGCATCCATCGGTTCCGTGTCGCAGGCTGACCCCGCGTCGGTCGATGCGTTGATCAACAGCGGCGACGTTGGTGGTGTCGCGAGTTTCGACAACGATGATTCTCTGCCATCGTATCCCGCTTCGACTGCGTTGGCCGGTGATTCAACGGACGTGGCGATCAACGAAATGGACTTTGGGGCGGACCAAGAAATCAGCGATGCCGACGTCTCCTTGTTGTCGGCCGTCAATTAGCATGAAGCCCAGCGAACAGAGTTCGCGTTTACCGACCGGATACTCGCTCGGGCCAGTGAGAAGGAATCAGACGCACATCGCCTTCTTGCGGCCCTGCGATCTTTCGGGAATCGCGCACGTAGTCGTGGCAATCAACGCATGTTTTCGTCATGCCCAAGTAGGTGAACGTGACACCCTCGTGGTTCCTCTGGCTAGCCAGACTTTCGAGTTGAATACATTGGCGTCGAAAGGTTTGGCTGAAGTGCTCGTAAACTTCATCGCGTGCCCGTGGCCATTCGGCTGCTTCGCTGATTCGTTTCATTTGCCGTGCTCCTTCTGCAATCTTGTCGAAGTCTCGCCGCAACAATCCTTCCATCACTTCGTGCGACGATTCCAGCTTTAATCGCATCAACGATCCTGGCACTTTTGTCGTTGGCGTGACAGCGCTCAAAGTCGGCTTGCGACGATTCGAATCGTCTTGAACGGTGCCAAGTTGGGCCTCACCGGGGGCCTTGGAAAGTCCGTCGATGGGCGACTGGGCGTGAAGGTACGTGACGACACCGCTGCCCAGTGCGGCAACCAATGCGAACGCTGTGGAACATCCCAATAATGCAATTCGTCGACTCATAAGCTTGTCGCCTTCCTCGATTGATCTTCTTTCCAACCCAAACCGGAAAATCAGAACCGGTTGCACGATTGCCATCGACCACGTTGATGGGCATCTTGCATGGGTTTTGTCGAATCTGCATACATTTTCGCAATCTGAACCATTCTCGTGCCTCAGCGACACACCTTGGGACGATCCGCACAGGGGTTTGTAAGGTTTGATGGTTCCGACTAAGGCGAGCCACCAACCGCGACGCTGCCTTGCAGGAGAGCGAACTCGTTGATTGGCAAGGCGTCAAACTATCCAGAGATTCCGATTTTAGGAGGCGAAAGACGCCCGACTAAAGAGAAAATGGGCTTCTCGCTATCAATGTACGATCGATGTACTACAATCCGGTATCCCGTTAGGCGGACCAATACTCAGGAACTCTAGGCAAGTTTCTGAATTGGTTACGGACTCTTATTTGGTGGGTCTTCGTTGACCCGTATTTCGCATCTTTTGAGATCCGTGATCTATGTCTATGAACCAGTCACAAAATCAGTCCACTGCAGGTTTGGCTACCGGTTCAGGCAATGCCTTGGGCGCGTACCAAACTCAGGGATTTTTTGACGAGATCGTGGATCCGCGTGGCGTTGCTCGCCCGGAAGCTCAAAATCTGCTGAATCTGATCAGCCAAATGCCCGCCGGCGAATTGATGCGGCGGCAAAAAGCGATCGAGAAATCGCTTTTCCAAATGGGCATTACGTTCACGGTCTACAGCGACGAAGCCGGCACGGAAAAGATCATGCCGTTCGACGTCGTCCCTCGGATCATTTCCGGGATCGTCTGGAACCATATCGAAGCTGGCTTGAAGCAACGCATTCGTGCCCTGAATATGTTCTTGACGGACATCTACTCGAAACAAGCGATTGTTCAAGAAGGCATCCTGCCAAAGGAACTGATTGACTCCGCCGCGACGTTCTTGCCACAGTGCATGGGGCTAAAGCCTTTTAACGATGTTTGGTGTCATGTCACCGGCACCGACCTTGTGCGAGACGACACCGGCGCGTTCTACGTTCTAGAAGACAACCTGCGTTGCCCATCAGGCGCGTCGTATGTGTTGCAAAACCGGTTCTTGATGAAAAAGAACTTCCCGCAACTCTTCCAAGCATCCAGCGTTCGCCCGGTAAGCGATTACCCGGCTCACCTTTACGAGATGCTATGTGAGATGGCACCACCGACGGTTGAGAACCCCACCGTCGTTGTGTTGTCGCCGGGTGTTTACAACAGCGCTTACTACGAACACTCGTTCTTTGCTCTGCAGATGGGCGTCGAGTTGGTGGAGGGTCGGGATCTCATCGTCAAGAACGACTTTGTCTACATGCGTACCACCGACGGTTTGCAAAAGGTCGACATGATCTATCGGCGAATCGACGACATTTTTCTCGACCCCGAAGTGTTCCGCAAAGATTCAGTGCTAGGCGTCGCTGGACTAATGCGTGCGTATCGTGCTGGCAACGTGTCGCTAGCTAATGCCCCGGGCACCGGCGTCGCGGACGACAAAGTCATCTATGCCTATGTCCCCGACATGATTGAATACTATTTGGGCGAGAAGCAAATACTGCCCAACGTGCCAACTTACGTTTGCTTACGAGACGACGATCGCAAGTACGTCTTGGAACACATGGACGAGTTGGTAATCAAAGCGGCAAACGAATCGGGCGGTTACGGAATTTTGATCGGTCCCCATTCGACGAAAACTGAGCGGGACGCCTACGCTGCGAAGATCAAAGAAAATCCACGAAACTTTGTGGCTCAGCCGACGCTATCTCTCTCGCGAGTTCCGACCGTGGTGGGCGAATCTCTGGAAGGACGACACGTTGACTTGCGCCCATATGTGCTTTGTTGTCGGGACGACGTTTGGGTCATGCCCGGTGGGCTGACGCGCGTTGCCCTTCGTAAAGGCTCATTGGTCGTTAACTCATCGCAGGGTGGCGGCAGCAAAGACACCTGGGTTCATGCCGACGCTGGCCAGGCGGTAGCGGAACTTTAAAAGCGAATTCCATCCTACCTCCCTTCTCTCAATTAGTCTCCTCGCAACCCTCCATCAAAGATGCTCTCCCGCGTAGCTGAATCAATTTATTGGATGAGCCGGCAAATCGAACGTGCCGAGAACTTGGCACGGTTTCTCGAAGTTACTCACAACTTGATCCTCGATCAGCCTGAAAATCTGCTCAATCCTTGGAAGCCCTTAGTCCAAGTCACCGCCGACAACGAAGCGTTTGACGAGCGTTTTAAAGAAGCGAACGCTGATACGGTGACCCAGTTCTTGGCCTTTGATGACACTTACGTGAATTCAATGTTGTCATCGCTTCGCCAAGCGAGAGAAAACGCCAGGGGTGTTCGCGAGTCGCTTTCGTCCGAAGCGTTTGAACAGATCAATGACTTTTACCGGTTTGTGCGTGATGCATCGAACCAAGCGTCCTTAGAATCGCCCAACGATTTCTTCGATGCCGTTCGACGAATCGCGATCCAATGGACCGGCGTTCTCGATAGCACTATGCCTCGCGACATGGGATGGCACTTCGCAAACGTCGGACGACTGCTCGAGCGAGCCGACAAGACGTCACGCATTTTGGATGTGAAGTATTTCAACATCCTTCCGCAGGTGGATGATGTGGGCACTGCAATAGACGATTTGCAGTGGTCGGCGCTTCTGTCCGCGATAAGTGGTGTCGAAGCCTACCGTCGCCAACATCACTTGATTAGCATCGAACACGTGGTTGAGTTCTTTCTATTCAATCATCGTTTTCCACGCTCGATCACATTTTGCTTGTTTGGAATGTGTGAATCACTCGCGGAGATCCAAGGTTTTTCGAACTCAGATTCTGAACATACAACCTTGCCGCTTGCGAAAGCGCTGCACGATCGGCTCGTCAGCACGGACGTCCAACAAGTCCTCTCGACAGGCATGCACCAATTCATCGATTCATTGCAAACTGAACTAAACCAAATTGGTGCAGCGATGAATCATGATTACTTTCATTCAGCTGTTCCTTCATGACCATCCGCGTTGCACTCCACCACGAAACCGAATACGTCTACGAACGCCCAATTTCCGTTGGTCCACAGTTGGTGCGTTTGCGTCCGGCCTACCATGGGCGAACGCCGATCGAAGCGTACAGCTTAACGATCGAACCTGAAAACCATTTTCGCAATTGGCAACAAGATCCGTTTGGCAATCCGATCGCACGGTTGGTGTTTCCTGAACTTTGCCAAAACCTGAAAATCACGGTCGATTTGATCGTCGACATGACCGTGATCAATCCTTTCGATTTCTTTGTCGAAGAGGATTCCGATCACTGGCCTTTCCAATACGCCGACGATGAGCGTCAACAATTGGCACCCTATTTGGTGAAGCCAGAGATGACGCCAAAGTTCGCTCAATGGGTCGACTCGCTACCCAAGTCCGCAGACCGAATGGTTGATTTTCTCGTCAGTGTCAACCAGCGATTCAAGGATCGCGTCGACTACTTGGTACGAATGGAACCCGGCGTTCAAACTCCGGAAGAAACCTTAACGATCAACAGTGGATCTTGCCGTGATTCCGCGTGGCTGATGGTCGAATCCTTACGTCAAATTGGATTGGCCGCGAGGTTTGTGTCGGGGTACTTGATTCAACTGACCGCCGATCAAAAGTCGCTCGATGGACCTTCGGGGCCCGAACAAGATTTTTGTGACCTGCATGCCTGGACCGAAGTCTACCTACCCGGCGCGGGTTGGGTCGGCTTGGACCCTACCAGCGGTTTGTTTGCTGGCGAAGGCCACATTCCACTCGCTTGCACCCCTTCTTTCACTGGCGCGGCGCCGATCACCGGCGGACACGAACCCTGTGAAGTTGAATTCCATCACGCGATGTCAGTGCGTCGGCACTACGAAGACCCTCGCGTCACGAAGCCCTACACCGAACATCAATGGTCTGCCATCATGCAGACGGGCCATGAGGTGGACAAGGAACTTGAAGCTGGTGATGTGCGATTGACCATGGGTGGCGAACCCACGTTTGTCTCGATCGACAACATGGAAGATCCGCAGTGGACAACCGACGCAGTCGGCGAAGAGAAGCGAGTGCTAAGTAACCTGTTGCTGCTGAGACTGCGAGATCAGTTCGCGCCAGGTGGGCTACTGCATTACGGTCAAGGAAAATGGTACCCGGGCGAATCCTTGCCACGTTGGGCACTGTCTTGCCTGTGGCGTCGAGACGGCGAACCTATTTGGCGAGACCCTAGCTTATTGGCCGATGAAGGTCACGATTACGGATTCACGTCGGAAGATGCGAATCGTTTCGTTCGTCACCTGGCTCGCGAGTTAGACATTAGCGCCAAGCTAACGTTTCCAGTCTACGAAGACACGTTCCATTATCTGTGGAGCGAGAACCGCTTGCCGATCGATGTCGATCCTACCGATCCAAAGTTGAGCGATCCTAACGAACGCGCAATGATGATCCGCACGTTTCAAAACGGACTGGGTACGCCCGTTGGTTTTGTGATGCCGATACGCCGTGCTTGGTGGCAGGCTCGACCGGGCTGGATTGGTGGCCATTGGCCTGTTCGCGGTGGTAAGGTTTACCTGCTACCTGGTAATTCGCCGATTGGACTTCGGTTGCCGCTCGATACTCTTCCGGCATCAAGCGTTGCGTCTAGTGCTTTCTACACCGAACCCCTTGACCCCACTGTTCCGCGAGGACCGTTACCTTCGAACGCCAATTTCCCTAAGGGAAATGAAGCGGAGGTGATTCGTGACGGCGACAATCCACAAGAAGCCGACCTCGGGTTGCCGATCAATGAGCAGACGCTCGATGAAGAAGATGACGCCTACCTTCCGACTAGCGGCGACGTAGTCCGTACAGCGCTTTGCGTGGAATGCCGATTCGGTCGACTGTATGTTTTCATGCCCCCTGCTCAGCGGCTTGAAGATTACCTTGATCTCGTCGAGGCCATTGAGGATACCGCAAAGCACTTGAAACTACCGGTCGTGATCGAAGGCTACCTACCGCCGCCGGATGATCGAGTTGAATTGTTCAAAGTAACGCCAGACCCCGGCGTGATCGAAGTCAACACGCAGCCATCTGCCGATTGGGACAGCTTATGCGGATTGACCCAGACGCTCTATCACGAAGCCCGGCATTGCCGACTTGGAACGGACAAGTTTGACCTTGATGGACGGCACACCGGGACGGGCGGAGGCAATCACATTGTTCTCGGCGGACGATCACCGTCGGAAAGTCCGTTCTTGCGACGACCGGATTTGCTGGCGAGCATGATTGCGTTCTGGAACAATCACCCATCACTTTCCTACCTGTTCAGCAGTCGGTTCATTGGCCCAACTAGCCAGGCCCCTCGTTTCGACGAAAGCCGACATGATGCGATCTACGAGATGGAAATCGCGTTGAACCAGGTTCCGCATCCGGGCGAATCTTTTCAACCCTGGATGGTTGACCGATTGTTCCGTGATTTGCTGGTCGACTTAACCGGAAACACGCACCGCGCGGAAATTTGCATCGACAAGATGTATTCGCCTGACAGTTCTACGGGTCGCTTAGGATTGGTTGAATTGCGAGGCTTCGAAATGCCGCCTCACGCGGAAATGAGCCTTGCCCAGCAATTGCTCATTCGTGCGATCGTTGCCTCATTTTGGAAGACTCCCTACAAGCAAAAGCTTTCTCGCTGGCAAACGTCGTTGCATGACAAATTCATGCTGCCTCACTTTGTCTGGGAGGACCTGAAGGATGTCTTGAACGAAGTCTCTTTGCCTCATGCCAAGATCGAACCCGAATGGTTCTTACCTCACTTGGAATTCCGATTCCCCAAAATTGGTGAAGCAAACTACCAAGGCATGAAGCTGCAACTTCGCTCGGCCATTGAACCTTGGTACGTGATGGGTGAAGAGCCCGCCGGCGGTGGAACGGCACGGTTCGTCGATTCATCATTGGAACGAATCGAGATAAAGCTCGACCAATTCAATTCGACGCGTTTCCGAGTGTTGTGCAACGGAGTCAACGTTCCCTTGCACCAGACCGCAGTCGTGAACCAATACGTGGCCGGAATCAAGTTCCGCGCATGGCAACCCCCACGTTGCTTGCATCCAACGATCGGGATTCATTCACCCCTGCGTTTCGAAATCGTTGATGTTGCGAACCAACAATCAATCGGCGGATGCACCTATCACGTCTTCGAACCAGGCGGACGTGGTGACGAAAGATTCCCAATCAATGCTAACGAGGCAGAATCGCGTCGAGCGGCTCGCTTTGAAACCCTGGGCATGACCGGTGGTACCATCCACGTTCCGGATGACATTGGCTACGTCGGCGGTGGGGAATATCCCGTAACGCTGGATTTGCGAAGGACTTAAGACTAGGTCGAGACGATCAAACTTCGATCACATCGACGGCAACGCTGAGCGTGGCAACACCGCCACCGATAACAACGCCTCGCATCGGACTCACTTCGCTGTAGTCACGCCCGATGCAGATGGGAATGTGATTGGTGTCGGCGGCACAGGCATTCGTTGGGTCAAAATCGATCCAGCCAAATTCAGGACCAGTGTAGACACTGATCCACGCATGCGATTCGTCCGCCCCAGTCATTCGCGGCTTGCCGTCAGCCGGAACCGTTCGCAAGTAGCCGCTTACGTAACACGCGGGGATTCCGAGAGATCGCAGGCATGCAATTTGGACATGCGAAAAGTCTTGACATACACCCGCCCGAAGAAGAAACGATTCTTCGGTGGTCGTCCCGACGTGAGTCGCCTTGCTGTCGTAAGCAAAGTCCTGATGAATACGCTTGGTCAAGTCCAAACTGGCTTCGATGATTGGTCGCCCCTGGGGGAACGAGGGAGCCGCGTACTCAGCAAACTTAGACCGGCGATGAATTCGCGGAGAGTTGTATTGAAATTCTTTCGCAAACAACCAATTAGGGTCAGTCGCATTGTTGATGGATTCCAGCACACTTTCCCAAGGTGTCGAAACCAAACTCTTGATTTCCATCGTCTGGCTAACGGTCACATCACTTTGAACCAGAATGTCAAGTTCATCGTGTAGGGACTCAACCGAGAACGCAATCACTTGATTGCCAAAGTAATCGACGTGCTGTTGGGTCACCGTCGGTTCAGGCTTGATTAACGTTTCGACATGGTGACAAATCGTTTCACACGTTTGCCGTTTCAAACTGCGAGGCATCATGCGTAACTGATTTTGACAAATCGCAACCGGCGCCGAGTACTTGTACATCGTTCGATGGCTGATGTGATACCGAGTCGAGGCGTTCTCCTCGCCACTCACGTTAGTTTGACCTTGTAGTTGATTCACGGTTGGTGAACTCCGGGCAGATCATCAGTCGTTCGCTGTGTCAATTGCTGGGTAGCGTTGGTGTGAATGAGATAGCGTGCTGCGATTGCATCAGAAGTCTTCGGCAAGCCTTCGATCAACAGGTCCATTAGTGTTGCTAATACCTCGCGTCGCCCCGAATCTCCGATCACCGCCAACTCAGCAGGGTCGGACATTCGCACCACGTGCGAAAGACCTTGTGCGAGTTTCTCGTCCGTACCCAACCCGAGCTTCCGATTGTCACCCGGTAATTGGGATAGCAACTGCTCAATATCTTGTAGTTGAAAAGCGATCGAACGAGGATTGGAAACGTCGTTGACCAACAAGTCGATGACCGCCAAAGGTCGCATTTGCAATAAGTAGCGTGATCGGTAGGTCATGAAGCTGTCGGTGACTTGCAAGAGTGCCTCTAGCGTCGATCGTTCGTCTGCGGCGGGCTCGTTGAGTGTTGCGGACAAAAGTTCGGCGGTTTGAGCGGCCCGTTCAATTCGTCGACCCAACTGCAAGAAACGCCACGCGTGAGTTCGCGTCATGCTTTCGCTCGCTAAACCAGCAAGCGCCTGCAGATCGGTAATCACTCGGTCGAGTTGAATGATTACCGTTCCCAGGTCTTTCGATTGCGCATGATCTAGTTGATAGAGGTGCTCCCCTACTTTGCTGATAATACGATAAGCGTCGAGTGAAATGCGGTCGTGAACCGCAGACGCCTTATCGCTCATGTCGATGATCCCCGCTCGCAATCCGCTACCGCTTTCGGTATCAAAAATTGATTGCGGAATCACGGTTTCCATTGCCGGCACATTTCCACGAAACTCGTCGATGGCGTAAGTCGCGTCGACTTGGCCCAATGCCGCCAACGCCTTCACCATGTGCAAGAGTTCCGGCGTGCTTTCGACCGAGCTTTCGCCGGTCATGCGAATGAGCGTTCCTCGCAATAGTCGAGCGATCGCCTCAGTGCGTTCAGCGCTTCGACCTAGCCAATACAGATTCTCCGCCACCCGACTGGGCAACTCAGCGCCGCCTCGCGTGAGTTCAATGCTTGTCGTTGCAACACTTAGCAATGACGTCACTTGGTCTACCGGACCATCCGATACGATCCAACAATCCTGGCCCAACCGACCACTGGTGGGACTATGTTCAAGCGTCGCTGGATCAGGCGTCACTCGCGCTAATCCGCCGGGCAACACGTCGACGTCGCTAGTCGTTTGCAATTGGAACGTCCTTAGCGACGAGTACCAAGATTGCATTTGTCCGTTTTCCCAAACCGGCGTGGTACTTCGAGACGGACGCATCTGAGCGACGTACTTGAATGGCTTGGCCTTGATATGTTCAGTAAGACTTTGCCGCTGCTCCGCTGACATTTCAGAGGGAGTGATAGGCGGGTCTCCCGAGATCGCAAACGCGGGTCGCAGAATAAGCTTGTCCAAATTCTCCAGCACATATGCGCGCTCCTTGGCACCGCCGCACCAATATGTCGCAATGCTAGGCAGCTTTAATGGTTCTCCGAATAAAAACTTCGAGGCCGCGGGCAAAAACGGTAGCAGTGCCGGCATTTCAGCGATCATACTTCCCAAACTATTAGCGACCGCGACATGCCCGGCACGAACTGCCTGCAACATTCCAGGCGTTCCCTGAAGTTCCGTTGGATCGAGCTCCAGGGCATCGCACTTGCGATCGGAAACGTGACGCCAAAGGACTTCAATGGGAAGCAAACCGCCGAGCGTCTTAACGTTCAAGCGACTTCCTCGTACGGCCAAATCTCGACCTTGAACGAGTGTGTAGCCGAGATATCGCGCCAAATAGGCGTCTTCAGTATGCCGGTAACTATCTTCGCCGGGCGTTAAGATTGCAACGCGTGGGTTATCGCGACGTTGAGCCGCAAGCGAGTTGAAATGGTTTTGCAAGGAAGCAAAGAACGATGCCAGGCGAATGACATTGCTGTTTCGAATAAGATTCGGAAACACGCGGCTAATGATCACTCGGTTTTCCAAGGCATAACCCAGACCGCTTGGTGCCCGAGTGCGATCTCCCGTAACCCACCAAGAACCGTCTCGATCGCGAGCAAGATCAGTCGCGGTTAGGTCCAACCTTGGCTTCAAAGACGGTAGTTCATGAAAAGCGCGTGCAAAGCTCGGATTCGCACAGAGCAGTTCAGCGGGAATGATGCGTTCACGAAGCAGTCGTTGTTCGCCCAGCAAGTCTGCTAGGACACCCTCGAGAACACGAACGCGTTGTTTGAGCCCCGATTCCAGAGCTCGCCAAACACTTTCGTTCAACACCAGTGGCACCACATTAAGTCGCCACGGACGAATCCCTTGTCGGTCGCCCTGCACGGCTCGGAAATTAGCACCGCTCTCGCGGACCAAACGCTCCGTTTCAGCCATGGCATCGCCAATGCCGGACGGTCCAAGCTTTCCAAAATGCTCACGGATATGAAGCCACTTTGGACGTACGACACCATCGTGCGACTTGAACTCGTCGAAGCTACTGGGCCGTGCCTCGTAACTTTGAAACAGCGTTTCGTTGGTGGCAACCTGAGTCAATCTTTATCCCGCGCAAGTGAGACCCGATGCACCGCTCAAAACGTGGGCGTCATCCAATAGTAAAAATATAAAAGACTCGGCGGTAACCCAACCTATGATAGTTTGCAGCCATCCGAAGCCATAGCGGACGCGATTGCAATCCGTCAGACTCCGAAATCCGCAAATCCCTTTTCTTGCAGCCGAACGACCAATTTGATCAGGTCAACTTGCTGATCCAATCGTAAATCTTGCAAGATGCGAGTGCGGTGATTTTCGATCGTGCGTTTGCTTACCGAACGCTGTTCCGCAATCTCGCTTGGCGTTAACCCTTGGGCCAACAAGATGGAAAGGGAACGGTCTTCGTCGGAAAGTTTCGAGAACAGATTCCATTTGGCAGTCAGTTCGGCTGATTTAGCCGACCGGCGTGCCTCTTCAGGAAGCAATTCAATCACCTCGGTCACCCCCAAAATCGCAAAGGAAGGGTGCGCCATGGACCGAAGCGAGCGTTTTCCCGTGCGAAGCATCACCGGTTTGCCCTCGGAATCGTGACCGAAGTGGTCAAAAATTGCCGTGGTGCATCCCGCTAGGATTAATTCGTCGGACGCTAAGGAAATTGGGATCACTGAGTCTTGCAAATAAGCCTTAGATAGCCGCCCCGTAGGAAGTGACTCGCTGGCAAAAACCATTCGGTACGACTCGTTGAAGTAAAGAATGCGAGTTTCCGATGACTTGATATACACCGATAGATTCTCATCCCTTAGACCTTCATCAAAGGGAATCTTTTCGTCCAGGCAACGCATGGCGCTCTGGAAGATTCGCTCGAGGTCATCGGCGAAACGAACGAGCGTCCGCTCTGAATCTATCGGTTGTTGTATTTCGCTCATGGAGTGCACCCTTACTAACCATCAACAGTAGAAATAGCGTGTCCGCCGCTGGGTTCGATTAGTCCTATCGCGCACAGCTTAACAGGAATGCTACACCTTTGGTTAGATGTACGCGTGATCGATGCAATTGGCCATGGGACGGCGATTGACTTTGTGGCGGAGTCTCTGAACAACAACGCCCCCTTTAATAAGTACTCATCGGCTAACCCTGACAACCTGGAATTGGTGGAAAGAGGGTGGGAAGACAAGGATTAGAACGGAGAGAACGCTTCAGCAGCTCTTCGTTGCGAGATCGCAACAGGCTCCGCCGCCCATTATTTTATCCGCCCAGCCACAACCGTCACCCGCGGCCAACGTCTCTGGACTTGAACGATGTCCCATTGATGGCTGGCCATGCATGATTGCTGGCCATGGAATGCTGGCCATTTAGCATCTGGTCGACTAGTTTCGGACCAAAAACTACGCGTAAAGATTGGCCCGAAGAAATCTCGTCGACTAGTCAGCGTCCCAAAGTGCTGTTGAGGGCGAAGATTTTACCGCTGCCGCAAAAAAGTGTCGTACCGACTCCTGCCCGTACCCTGCCATCATTCGGTGAAGTTCTAATAATGGCGAGCAAACCTCTACGATCAGCAGATTTGAAACCATGAATATGACCACATCCACATCAGACGATCTACGCCGGGAAATCGGATACCTAGGAACCGTCCTCGGTGACACCATCGAAGAATTTGCCGGAAAAGAATCCTTGGATATCGTCGAAAAATTGCGACGGGCTGCCTGGGATCGTCGGGTTGGCCGAGCAAACGCGGACGAGCAAATGAAAACGCTTGTCGCAGAACTTGATCCCGAGCAAATGCGGGTGGTGATTCGTGCATTCACAATCTTCTTAGATTTGCTCAACTTGGTCGAGGATCGCCGGCGAGTACAGGTTCTCAACGATCGCGCCACCGAGGCGTACCCCAATCCGCGACGCGAGTCGATTCGGGCAGCGATTGCTGAATTGAAGGCCTCAGGGAAGTCAGCCGACGAAGTTCAAACGTTGATCAGCCACTTGCTCGTGGACCTCGTGTTCACCGCCCACCCCACCGATGCCAAGCGGCGTTCGGTCCGCAATAAATTGCGAACCATCCGGCACTTGATGCAAGACTACAACTCAGACCAAACACCACGCGACCACGAGCGAACCGAACATGCGATCCGCGCCGAGATCGCGAAACTTTGGCAAACGGATTTCATCCGACCATGGCGACCGACGGTGATGCAGGAGGTCGCGCGAGGATTGTCGATCAAGCCAGTATTGTGGAACGAGGTGCCTCGCATTACAGCCGAGTTGGATTCGGCCCTTGCGGCGAACTACGGCGACGAAGTGGTTCGCAAACGTCCGTTTGTAGTATTCGGATCTTGGATCGGAGGGGATCGCGATGGCCACCCCGGCGTGACAGCGGACGTCACCGAAGAAACTTTTTCTTGGCTGCGTCGCGAAGCAATTAAGTTTCATCTTGCCACGTGTGATCGTTTGTTCGACTCGCTTAGCCTCTCGGATCGCCAAGTTCCCGTCGACCCGCGAATCACCGATGCGATTCAGCGCATGACGTCAAGCTTTCCTGAGCTGAGCAGTCGACTTGAGCAATTGCCACCTGGCGAATGGTGCCGACGCTGGCTTTCCATTATTCGTTGGCGTTTGGAGCAATCGGAAGCCCAATCAGAAGCTCAAGCGGAACATCAGGATGGCCAAAGCAGCGATGGTGCAGCGTATGACTCAGCGTGCCAACTTGCTGGCGACGTGGCTCTGATCGAGACCGTTTTGCGTGACCTTCCCGGAAGCCGCTACGTCACGTCCGATGTGAAAGCGTGGCAAAGCCAGATTGATACGTTCGGTTTGCACTTGGCTAAGCTCGATGTTCGACAAAACGCGGCGGTGTACACCGAAGTCGTCAACGAACTACTCAAACGTGGTGGATGGAGCGACGCCCCGGAAAGCTTGGATGAATCAGGACGTTGCGAAGCATTGACAAGCTCGCTCGGCGAAAAGGTCCCGAACCTCGACGGTGCATCGGCAATGACGCTTGAAACAATTGCGTTGTTTCGAACGCTGCACAAGATCGCTCGCACGTATTCTATGGCCGCGATTGGTACTCATGTGATTAGCATGACCAGCACCCCCAGTGACGCCTTGACGGTCTTGTGGTTGTGGCAATTGACGACGGAAGAATCCGACCCAGATCAAGCCGAAAGTTGCTTGCCGATCGTGCCACTGCTTGAAACGATTGGTGACTTACAAGCCGGGCCCTCGATCTTGTCGGGAATGCTCTCGATTCCTGCCTACCGTGAACTGTTGCGTCGCCAGGGTGATCGTCAAATGATCATGCTAGGTTATTCCGATAGCACCAAGGACGGTGGCTACTTGTCGGCTTGCTGGTCACTACACCAGGCGCAACAGGCGCTGGTCGAGATTGCAAGCGAGCACCAAATCGAACTTACATTCTTTCACGGTCGCGGAGGGTCACTTGGCCGTGGCGGTGGCCCGGCGGCCCGAAGTATTTTGTCTCTGCCAAGCGGCACGTTCCACGGAAACCTGCGATTAACAGAACAGGGCGAAGTATTAGCAGATCGCTACGACGATCCTGCCATCGCGCACCGGCACCTCGAGCAGGTGGTTTGGTCGTCATTGCTGGCTGGCGGAGCGACCAAGTCGCTGGATTCCGAACAGTGGTACGAAACGATGAGCGAACTGGCTGATCGCTCCTTCGCGAAGTATCGCGAGTTGCTTGAACAACCCGGTTTCGTGAAGTTCTTTCGCCAGGTCACACCGATTTCAGAGATCGAGCAACTGCCAATCGGTTCCCGTCCCTCACGTCGCAAACCCGATGGCGGCCTAGCGGACTTGCGAGCGATTCCATGGGTATTTTCATGGACGCAATCGCGTTGTTTGATTCCTGCGTGGTATGGCATCGGAACCGCTATGGCTCCTTTGCTTGATGACAACCAACGCCGAAGTGATTTGCAAGCGATGTACAAGGAATGGCCGTTCTTCCGCGCATTGATCGATAATGCAGAACTCGCTTTGGCCAAATCAGACCTGAAGATCGCTGGTGAATACGCCAGTTTGGCGGAAGGCCAAGACGCGCTGCAAACCATTGCGGCAATGGTGGCTGATGAATACCGTTCATCCTGCCGTTCGATTTTGGCCGTGCTGAACCAGCAGGAATTGCTCGACGGGACCCCCTGGTTAAAGGAGTCGATTCGTGTACGCAATCGCTTTATTGATCCACTGAATATGATTCAGGTGGAACTTTTGCGGCGAGGCCAGTCCGCTGACCCGTCCAACGAAGCGGACTCGGCGGAACTGCGTCAGTTGACTCGACTTTCCATCAATGGGATCGCTGCAGGAATGCGGACTAGCGGCTAGCGCGTGGGTCGAAGGATCCGCGAGAAATGGCGTGCGGGACTTGTCAAGTTACCTACACTAGGCAAAGCTTCCCAAATGTAGCAAATGGATCGGCGGTAGCACTTTTGACCGAATGTCCGTCGAGGACTCGATTGAGGGAATGCAACTCGCAGAACGCAATATTTTTCGCTATCCAATCGAATGCTTTCTGACGATTACGGGGGCTGCGCCAAAGTTGATTTCGGATCTGATCGTAGGACGATGCAAATCGGTGATGATGAGTATGGTCCGGTCCGAAAACACATCTGCGGGCGGAAGAGCAATCTACGCAAAGTATGATTCCCATCTTGGCCGACTTTCTTGGCAACGCTCACGACAGACACCACTGAGATGAGCATGCATGAATCTGATTCCATCACCGCTTTACCCCGACCAGACGGGGAAACCATCTATCGGTTGCTATCGCAACTCGGAATGACACTTGAAATTCCGGTGCAACGCTCAAAGTTTGTCACCAGCGAAGATTCCGAAAGCGAACAATCACTTGACCCTTTGCACAGCTTCCTAGCAAACGCGGAACAATTCGGAATCTTCGCCAAGGAAGTTCGCTTTGAAAGTGTGGAGGAAGCGATCGAGTTTGTCGCCGAAGGCTACCCGGTGGTTGTAGCATTCGCCGACTTGTCCTTCGCCGTGGTCGAACGACTCACGGGACGCAAACTCGAAACCGTTCTGATCAATGAACATGTATCGACGGAGCGAATCAGCCGAGGCAAACTGCAACGCTGGCTTGTGGTCGATCAGGGAACCCGAATCTTTGTCGTTAAGAAAGAACTTGAATGCGAGGCCCTTTCATCGACATCGGGGCACCAGCATGATGAATCCCATCACGTCCACGCGTCACCGCTGAAGCGATTCATTGGGCTGCTCTACCTTGAACGCAGAGACATCCTGACGGTCGCTCTTTTCGGATTCGTTTCGGGTCTGCTAACGCTCGCGACTCCGCTTGCGGTCGAATCGTTGGTGAACGTCGTAAGTTGGGGAACGTATCTGCAACCATTGATCGTGCTGGGCGCTATTCTTTTGGCTTGCCTTGGAATCGCAGGACTGCTTCGTATCCTGCAGACCGTTGCCGTGGAATTAATCCAACGTCGCCAATTCGTCCGGATTGTCAGTGATCTGGCGCATCGCTTCCCCCGAGCGCATCAACCTGCACTGATTGACGAATACCCGCGAGAGTTAGCGAATCGTGTCTTCGATATCATGACGATTCAAAAGGCGACGTCGATGCTATTGCTAGACGGTTTGAGCATTGCCTTGACGACGTTATTGGGCTTGTTGCTGTTAGGGTTTTACCACCCCTACCTGCTGGGATTCGATATCGTACTGATCATTACGATGATCGGAATGACGTGGATTCTTGGTCGCAGTGGTATTCGAACCGCAATTGATGAATCGCGAACAAAGTACCGCGTTGCCCACTGGTTGCAGGACGTGATCGCGTCGCCGAGTGCGTTTAAGACAGGTGGCGGTGAATCGCTTGCGATCGAGAGAGCCAACCAATTGACGGCCGAGTACATCTACGCGCGGCGTCGTCAATTTCGCGTGGTTATTCGACAAACATCGTTTGCGATTGGACTGCAAGTCATTGCGTCCACAGCAGTGCTTGCGATGGGAGGATGGTTGGTCATCGATGGACAACTGACACTTGGGCAACTCGTCGCCAGTGAGCTTGTCGTTACCGCCGTCGTCGGTGCATTTGCAAAGGCAGGAAAGTCGCTCGAGAAGTTTTATGACTTGATGGCGGGTATCGATAAAGTGGGTCATCTTGTCGACATCCCGACCGATCCCCGCACAGAAATCGGTAGCTTGAACTCGGGGCCGATAGCAGTGCGATGGAATGATCTGGTGTTCGAGCGAGCATCTTCGTCCTCACGGATCCGAAGCACGGTGATCGAAGCGGGATCGAAAGTAGCACTTGTCGGTGATGACGTGGATGGACGCAGCGATTTGGCTCGTTCGATCGCTGGACTATGCAAGCCCACAAGTGGCTTGATTCAGATTGACCAGTTCGATTGCAGCGAGGCTTCTGCGGCCCGCGACAATCGTTTAGTCGGCTATGCCGGCGACCTTGAGATTTTCAACGGAAGTCTGCTAGACAACATTGGATTGGGACGTCCCGACATCAACCAAAATCACGTTCGGGAAGTCCTGAACCAAGTTTGTTTGACCGAAGAAATCCTGAAGTTGCCCAACGGTTTGCAAACGCATTTACAAACAGGTGGATTCCCGCTCTCGACGAGCCAACAAATCAAACTGCTGATCGCGCGAGCAATCGTCGTTCGACCCAAAGTTGTTGTCATTGACGGACTCCTTGACCGACTCTCGACCGACGTGCAGAGCAGAATTCTTGATGCGCTGATCGATAAAAACAAGCCTTGGACGTTGATCGTGGGAACGAACGTTCAAGCGATTGCCGATCGTTGCGAGACCCAAATCTTCGTACGCCAAACGTAGTTGAACCATTCGAGCCCTGCTCAATCCTATTCGAGTCCTGCTCAAGTCCTATGATCGAAATCAAGAAAACATCCGACGACTTCCCAGCCATGCAAATGGTTCGCACCGGTCGCATGATGCGCGCCGTGGGTCGTCTAACTTTTCTATTGTTAGCAAGCCTTATCGTGGCAATGATCTTCGTTCCGTGGCGACAAACCGCTCGCGGCGAAGGAACGGTAGTGGCAATCGATCCTCAACAACGACCGCAACCCGTGCGAAGTCCGTCCAAAGGCGTTGTCAGCTATGTCAAACCTGGTTTGCGTGAGGGCTCCTTCGTCGAGAAGGACGAGTTGCTGTTGCGGCTGACTCCGTTTTCCGCTGATGGAGTGTCTCAGTTGGAAACACAAATCATTGCGATGGAATCGAAAGAAGCTTCGGCACTTTCGAGTCTCGAGGTCGCCAAGCAAGCAGCGGCATTGCAGGTCAGCAGCGGCAACAGCCTGAACGAATCCTTGAAACAGGATTACGAGGCTGCCAAGCAAAAGTGGGAACAAGCTAAGAACGAAGTCACCGCCCTGCAAGCGGAACTTGAGGACAAGGACAATCAGCTTCGAATCGCTGAAGAAGTGGCATCGCAAGGTTTAGTTTCACGAGAAGAATTGTTTTCCAAGCGAAAAGCTGCTCAGTCAGCTCGAGCCAAGGTGCTAAAGTCCGAAAACTACGTCCAAGAACTCTACGCCTCGCTTCTATCGAAAGAGGAAGAGATCGAATCGAAACGGCAAGAAATCGACATCAAGAATCGCACCGCAAGTCAGAAGATTTTGGAATCGATGCAGAAAATCAATACGATCGAGAAAGAGATCCTCGACCTTCGGAACAAGCGCGGCGAACTCGATCGTTTGGAAATCAGAGCCCCACGAACGGGCCAGATCCAAGAGTGGTTTGGTGTTGAGGGTAGCGACACGATCAAAGAAGGCGATCAACTTTTTGTGATCGTTCCTGATGCCGATGAGTTGGCAGTCGAAATGAGAGTCAGCGGAAACGACATGCCTTTGATTCAAGAAGGCGACCGAGTCCGGCTGCAGTTTGAGGGTTGGCCGGCTGTCCAGTTCGCTGGATGGCCATCGGTCGCGGTCGGTACGTTCGGCGGAAAAGTCAACCGAGTCTTCCCAACTGATGATGGCAAAGGAAATTTCCGCGTGGTTGTCACCCCTGATAATCACTTTGAACGCGAGGACGGCTGGCCGGATGACCGATATCTTCGTCAGGGAGTACGCGCCAACGGATGGGTGCTGCTCAAGCGTGTTCCATTGGGTTACGAAGTATGGCGTCAGTTGAACGGTTTTCCGCCAACCGTTGCCACCGACGAACCGGGCAACTCGAAGGAAAAAGCAAACAAGGTCAAGCTGCCAAAGCTTTAGGCAAACCCTTCATTTTTGCTTCTTTAGTTTTCGCCTATTCATGCCTTGGATGCGGTGGTTTGGCGAGTGCGCAATCCGGAACCACACCGCAAGCACGAACGTTTGCCCAGTTCTTGATGACCGTCGAGGATGACTTCGACTCGTCAATCCAAACAGCTCAAGACGAAAACGTTCAACCTGTTGAAGTTGAAGTCGGAAATGACCGGCCCAATAACCTTGTCGCGGATCAAGAGACATCCGATTTCGAAGAATTGCCAGCCTCTGAGCCAACACCTTCACGGCGCAGTTCCAGTGAGACGACCGGCAGCTCGCTTTCTCGGGAACCGACCGATGGTTTTTCATCGTCAGGCAATCCAACTGCTACGCCTGAACTGACTGCTAACGAGCCCCCACTGTCTCTCGCAGACGTGGTCGCGAGTCTGTATCGTTCCTATCCGGAAATCAACCGTGCGAGAATCGAAGGCCAAGTTGCTAGTGGCAATTTAACTTCGGCATACGGATCGTACGACACTAAGTTCCAAGCGTTCTCATTGACCGAACCGACGGGTTTCTACAGGAACTCTCGAAACGGATTGGGTGTTGCACGCCAAACTTGGTGGGGTGGCTACGTTTCAGCCGGCTATCGTATCGGGCGAGGATACTATCAGCCCTGGTACAAGGAACGTCAGACCGACGATGCAGGCGAGTTCAAAGTCGCGTTCAATCAAGCGCTCTTGCAAGGTAGGGCCATCGACGCTGAGCGAGTGGCAGTTTTCCAAGCTCGGCTAGCCCAACAGGCCGTCGGTCCGCTGGTGCAACAATCCATTCTGGAAATCTCGCGTGAAGCGACCGCCGCCTATTGGGAATGGGTCGCTACGGGCGCATTCTTGGAAGCGCAACGAGAACTCCTTGAGTTGGCGGAACTGCGCGGGGAGCAGTACGAAGCTGGCGTCAAAGCAGGCAAATTTGCCGAGATTGATTTGATCCTTAACCAACAACTCATCGCAGAACGCCGTACCAAGCAACTCGAATCAGAGCAAAAGTTTCAAGCAACCTCATTCAAACTCAGTTTGTATCTACGTGATGACGCTGGCCGCCCACTCGTGCCTTCCGCTCAATGGCTTCCCAAGCAGTTTCCTCAAATCGTCGCACCTGAGCCGATGGATTTTGAAGCTGAATTCGCTTTAGCGTTGGCCCGACGCCCCGAACCACAAGTCTTGCAATACGAGGTGCGACAAGTGGACTTGGAACGACAACTAGCGTGCAACCAGATGCTGCCTCGCCTTGACTTCATCTCGGAAGCATCGCAAGACATGGGCGAACCGGCCACCAAGGCAGACGACAAAGGTGAGTTTGAACTTGTCATTGGATTTCAAAGCGAGGTCCCGATTCAACGTCGCAAGGCTCGCGGAAAACTACAGTCGACCGCTGGCAAGATCCAACAGATCAACGAAAAGATCCGCCTGGTACGCAACAAAATAGGTGCGGAGATTCAAGTTCAAAATAACTCTCTGCAACTGGCCACCCAAATCGTACGACAAAGCGAACTTTCACTTCAAGCAGCTTTGGAAACGCTTGATCGGTACCGCTTCGCATTCGAACGTGGAAAGATCGACTTGATCTATTTGAACCTGCTTGAAACCAAGGTTAATGAGACCGAGATCAAATTGGTTGAGGCTCAACAGACTTGGTTCACATCACTCGCAGCACTTCAAATAGCACTCGGCATTGATCCGCTTGAGCAAGCGATGACCGTTTCGTCGTTACCGCCGAGCGACCTTCCTCAAGCTGGATCGGCCGGAGACCGGCCTACTGGCCAGGAACCTGAACCGCCTGAAAATTCAGACCAACCTGAAGACCAAGATCCCGAAGAAGACGCTTGACCCGCGTTCACTTGATACGTGTACGCTGTTTAATGACCGCCACGAACAAAAACGGGCACCTCGTCAGTTGATCGATCCGCATCGTAGCGATACCCGTCTTCGCTAAACCGCGTTAATTTCTTCAACGTCTTCACTTTGTGTTTGATCACCCAAGCGGCCATTTCACCTCGCGCCAACTTCGCGAATATGGAAATGACCTTATAGTCACCGTTCTTGTATTCCTTGAATGCTGGCGAGACTACGCGGCATTGCAATGTCTTTCGGTCCACGACCTTAAAGTATTCCTGGGAAGCCAAGTTCAACAGTATTTTCGATTGGCTGGCCTCGATCTGTTGCTGCAATTGGTTGGCAACCAACGTCCCCCAAAACGCATAGAGATCTTTGCCGCGTGATGTTTTCAGCGACGTTCCCATTTCCAAACGGTAGGGAAGAATTTGATCGAGCGGCCTCAGGATTCCATACAAGCCAGAAAGGATCCTCAAATGGTCCTGGGCGTAGGCCACTTGAGACTTGGTCCATGCGCTAGCCTTAAGCCCACGATAAACATCGCCTTGGAACGCAAATAGGGCGGCCTTGCTACCGAGTTTGGGATGCGGGGCCTCCCAATCTTGGTACCGCTGATAATTCAAGTCAGCCAATTTTGCACTAACGCTCATTAATTGCGCCAGCCTTGGAGGCGTCAATTCCTTCAGCACTTCGACGATCTCGGCAGCATCCTTTATTAGTGCCGGTTTGGTAGCCCCTGATACGGGTGAGGGTGAATCGAAGTCGAGCGTTTTGGCGGGCGAAAGAATCGAGAGCATGTCAATGAAGCAACATCACACTAGGAAGTAAAACGGTTTGCGGAATCATAGCAGCCCGTCACCCCTTCGCGATCAGGGTGCCATCAATTCGAGCGTCGCAAACGTCATTGCCTTGAACGCCGTTTCCAACGTTTCCTCGGCATCGGGGTAGTAAACGCCCGAGTGCAGAGAGGGAGCTGGAATGCCGAGCTTTTCAAACCGGTCGAGTCGTGCTTGATTCACCGAACCGACTCGGTACATCAAAATCGGTACACCTGCGATACCATAGCGACTGAAATCTTCGCCGCCCATCGACGGTTCGTCGTCGATGATATTGTCCTCCCCGAGCACTCGCTGAAAAACAACCTTCATCCGAGCGGCTAGTTCATCATCGTTGCGAAGCGACGGAGTTCCTTCGCTATACGTCACTTCAGGTGGGTCGGCTCCGTGAGCCTGGGCGACGGCTAACGCTCGACGTTTAATTGAGGCCAACAGCTTCTCGCGGACTTCTGGTTTGTAGCTTCGAACCGTCAACTGCAACTTGCAATCGTTGCCGATAATGTTGTGCTTGGTGCCGCCGTGAATGGAGCCAACCGTCACGACTGCGGGATCAATCGGAGCCACCTCGCGACTTACGATCATTTGCAACGACACGATGAGTTCGGCCGCCATGGCGATCGGATCGATGGTTGTGTGAGGAGCACTGCCGTGACCGCCACGCCCCTTCATCGTGATGTCTACACTATCAACATTCGCCAATGAGAATCCGGGGCGGATCGAGACAGTCCCGGTCGGGGTGTCTCCCGAGACGTGCATCGCCAATGCAAAATCAGGACGTGGAAATCGCTCGAAGAGTCCATCGGCAAGCATTTGCTTTGCTCCTTCGCCACGTTCTTCCGCCGGCTGCCCGATCAACATTAGTGTTCCGGCCCACTGATCTTGATTCTCGGCAAGAAAGCCAGCGACGGCCGTAAGGTTTGTCATGTGAACATCATGTCCACAAGCATGCATCACGCCAGTCGATGTTCCGCTTTCAGTCTGCTTGGTCACCGTGGACGCAAAGGGCAGGGGAGTCGATTCAGTCACCGGCAACGCGTCTAAGTCAGTGCGCAACATCACCGTGGGACCGTCACCGTTCTTCAAAGTTGCAACGACACCATGACCACCGACGCCGGCAGTGACCTCATAACCAAATCCTCGCCAAGTGTCGGCAAGTCTAGCCGCCGTGTTGGCTTCGTCATGAGACAACTCTGGGTTGGCATGCAACCACTGGTACAATTCCAGATGCTCGGCGCGGTTATCATCAAACCATGACACCGGCTCAACTGCGACAACAGTCGAGCACTCTATCAGCCAAGCAATACTTAGCACTAAGCAAAACAATCTCATGTAAACACCAGTTGGAACGTACGAAAACCGAATCCACAGCAATCCAAAATCAAGAACTTGGATTGTACCAATTCTCGAGCATTGTCACCGCACCACCCATGAACACTAAACTCGCATTGATCGTCACGGCTCTTCTCGCCGTCCTAGGCAGCCGCACTGATGCTGCTGACGCGGCCACGGTACTTCAATACGGCGCTTCGGATGATCTGACGTTTTATTTGGGTGGCGATGCCTCGAAGTCGTTGATCAAAGGCGTCGATGGGCGAACAGCGATACGCATCGACATCGCGAAAGCAGGTGAAAAGAACTGGAGTGTGCTTCACCATTCGCCACCGAATACTAAGCCGGTGGGCAAAGGCGACTTCGTTGTGTTTGAAATCGAAACGCGTGTCACCGGAGAACGCACTACCGAAGGATCTATCGGCGTCTACGCAGAATCTGCGGTGAAAGAAAAACAAGGCAGCGTTGGTGAGCAGGTTCATCCGACGACCGAACTGCGAACTTTCCGTCGCAGCGTCGTCAGCCCAAACGATTTCGAACCCGGCGAATTTATTCTTTCGGTGCATTTGGGAATCAAGGCTCAGGTGGTTGAGTTCTACGGAGCGAAAATGGAGGTCTATCCAGCGGATACGGATCCCGAACTGCTTCGCCTCGATGGAATCGATTGGACGGGACGTAGCCTTGATGCAGCTTGGCGAGATGCAGCCAATCAACGCATTGAAAAGATCCGCAAGCAGGACCTTAGCGTTTCTGTGGTCGATGCGGACGGCAATCCAGTTGATGGTGCTGAGGTTACTATCAATCAGCAAAAGCATGCGTGGCGTTTCGGGACATTTGTCGGCAGCAAAATGCTCGGCGACACAGAGGACGCAAAACGGTATCGTGAGGCCGTGAAGTCACGATACAACTTTGTGACGCTACCTGCGTACTTAGCGAACTGGGGATGGCTGAGCGAGACGAATCGCAGGCACTATTTCCAACTCGCCGATTGGGCCCAGAACGAAGGTATCCCCGCTCGCGGCCACCTGTTGGTGTATCCGGGATGGACGGCGACACCGCCGGAATGGTTTGACATTCCCAAACCCGAACTGCGAACGAAACTCGCCGAACATATTCCACGAGCGATCGTCGCTTACCAAGATCGCGGCGTGACCGAGTGGGATGTCACCAATGAACTTCGTTTCAACGAAACTTTCATGCAGGAGCTAGGCGGGTTAAGCGTTGCCGCCGACTGGTTCAAGTTAGCACGAAAGCATCTGCCTTCGGGTGATTTGTACCTCAACGAGACTGTCATTCTCACCAACGGAGGTCACACCGAGAACGAACAAGCCACGTTAGAAAAACAAGTCAATGAATTGGTTGCGCAAGGAGCCCCCATCGACGGGATCGGATTGCAGGGCCACTTCGGCAGCGAATTGACCGCTCCTCCACGGCTGCTGCAGATCCTTGATCGCATAGCAAACCTGGGTCGCCCAATCATGATCACCGAGTTCGACATGGACATCGACGACAAGCAGGCACGAGGCGATTACCTGCGAGACTTTTATACGGTTTGCTTTAGTCACCCGGCGGTCAAAGGAGTTGTCGCGTGGGGATTTTGGGAAGGTGACATGTGGAAACCTCGAGGACATCTGCTGACTGAAGAATGGGAACCGACTCCATCGAGCCAAGCCTTCGACGATCTTGTTCTTGGCCAGTGGCTATCTCACGAATCGGGATCATCCGGTGCCAATGGCGATTGGACCACTCGCGTCTTCAAAGGAATGCATGAGGTCACCATTCGACAAGGTGACTACCAATGGACACGGACGATCGAAGTCAACGATGTCCCTGTTCGCGTGCAAGTGATCGTTCCCTAAAATGCATCACGAACGTTCTTCACTAGCAAGCACCGGGCTGACAATACTGCCTGCGCCGGGGCGGACGGACAAGATCCGCATCCCAATTGATTTCAGGTGATGCGTCGGTACGACAACACCGACCAATAACCCCAAGCACAACAGACGTCCTAACGACGAGATCGCAAACAGAGAATAGTACGTTTCAAACTGGCATCCCCAGTAAGCCAAGATCGCAGCCCCCGCTAACGCGCCGATACAAATCGCCAACGTGTTGGCAAAATTGTAGTAGGTCAACAAACGAGTCCTTTGGCTTGCCGGAAGCGTTTCAAAGAACATCAAGAAAAACCCAAGCTCGTACGCCGACCACGCAATTCCGCTGATGATTTGAATGAACCCCAACCACCAAACGTTGGTCGAGACAATCCAAAGCGATGCCAACGGGACCAACCCGAGGCCACCTATCCAAAGCACTTTCACGGCTCCGGTTCGTTCAGCAACTCGTCCCCAAAAGGACATGGTCAGCACCTTGCTAACGAAAGCCAATGACACCAACAAAACATAGGTGCCGTAGCCGAATTCCAATTGCTTAAGCATGTACGGGACGAAAAAGGGACCGCTTAATTGAATAAACGCCTGCATGAAGACTAGATAAATCAGCAAACGAATGGCCGTGTGGCTGATCGTATCGGTCGGCGATGTGGCTTCGCGGCTAGGGGATGAACTTAGTAATACCGCGTTGCTGTCCGACGATGTGGTTCGGTGTAAAAAGCCAGCCGACACAATCCTGAGCCCACCGGCAATGCAAAACATGGCAGCAAAAGCTTCCAGACCTAGTTCTTTGTTCGATGACCATTGCAAAAGCATGCCAGCGGAGAGCAACCCGGCAAACGTGCAGACTTGTTGCAGGCGTGACCGCTTAGAGAAAAAGCGAACGCGACGCTCCTTGGCGACGACGGTTTCCATCCAAGTGTTCCACGCTGGGCCTGTGGCCAAGCCGGCGGCCCAATACACCGAGGCGATGAGCAGAAGCAACGGCAAGGAAAGTGAACCCCGCCAAGCCGCGTACGCGAGTGGAATAAATGTGATTGCCTGGATGGCTGCCCCTAAGACAATCCAACGTTGCAAACCGCCGATCCAGCGGATCGCAATGGGTGAAATCAACTGAATCGCCCCGCCAGCAAGCAGCGGCAAACTTGCTACCAATCCGGCTTCGGTCTCCCCCAGGCCAACCGCCAACGCGAAGGCTGGAAAATACGTTTCTCCGCAGCCAACCATCCCGCCAAAACACGCGGCATCCCCCATGCTACGTCGGAGGTTTTGCTGCTCGCCGTCGATGTGAGTAAACGAAACTTGACTGTTGGTAGTGGGGACGCAGTGCATGGACAACTAGAGCGAATATAGCGAAGGGAGGTTCGATAGTACTACTATCGTCCATCCGACGGAATCTGGTCCAGCAAAGAAGCCACGATAGAGTGCTGCTGGATCGGATCACGCTTAAAAAAGCGGTTTGAGATTTCAATCTCTATTCCAAAATATTCGCTTTCGCAAAACTGTCGACGCAATGCTGTTGTGAAACCGTCGTCGGTTCCCGCGTACGGTTGATTGTTGACCACACGTAGTCTTGGACGGACCTTCAGCATCCCCAATCGCCAACTTTCGCAAAAATTAGTTTCGCCGGGTCGTGATGGATCAAACAACAACCCCACGTCGATCGGTCGCCAATTGCCTTTCATTCGTGGGGTAAACGTGTGCACGGACAAGTGGACCAAAAGACTTCCAACTGAAATTGCCGCCGCAATCGTATCACGCACGCGATTGCGGTAGGGATAGTAGTACTGCTGAAGTACTTGTTGCTGCTGAGATGCTGGCAAACGTCGCGAGAACTTTGAAAGCAGCTCGGGATTCTCAATCGAACGGTTGAGATCTACGAGTAAGCGAGTCACTTGGCAAGAATCAAGATCGCAACCCAGGCGATCGGCAATCTGGCGGGCGGCCGCTACCGCACCTGGATCGTAGCCACGATGACTTGAGAGTAGTTTTTGAGCTTGCGGTGACGCAAACACCGACGAATACGCCATCGGCACATCGTTGCCTGCATGCTCGCAAGTCACGACAAATACGCGATCTTGGCGGCTCGCGAGCTTACGGCTCACGGCTGGAACGGTTCCCATTGGTCAAGGCAGTCTGCGAGTTGGTCATAGACGTTGTGGAGATCTTCCTGCGAAAAATCATCGCCGAGGGATTTGCAAATTCTCGTCGCGAGAGTCCCTTCGTTTTCGATAACCTCCAACGGGGCGTACAACGTGGCGAGCGAAGAATCGTCGCGTCGAACACGATGAAGCAATTCGGACCACAGTTCGCGACCCCGACAACTCGCTCGGTTCACGCCAAGCGTAGCTAAGTAGGCGCTGTCCGAGATGACGGCATTTTCAGCATCCGTGGAAACGTCATCTAGGACCGCACGTAAAGACGCCGTCCCGATTGCTTGCTGAGCTTCTAGGCTGGACACGTTCTCTTCGACCAGCCACTTCACCACCGCCGTTACCGCCGCACAAATGGCGACGTCAGCACCGGGGTATTCCTGCACATCCATCACTCGCAATTCCACGCTGCCGCGATCAAACCGAGCGATCGCGCCCCGAGCATTCAAAAAGTCAATCTGCAATACACCGCTGGGATCATGCACTTTGACGTCACGCTGTATGGGCTCGAACACTTCGCGGCGATAGGTCGCTTCATCGAAGATTGATTCTGGAATCACTTGACCGGTCAATGAGCCCATCGCGCGACAGTGGTCGGCATAGTACTGCATCCGAGTGTCCATCTTCCCGGTGTATTGGCCGTCGACAATGGGCGAACTTGCGGTCAACGCGGGCAGGATCGGCAACACCAACCGCACCGCGGCATGCAACCTAGAAAACTCTTCGTCGCCATCGAAAGGAAGGTTCAAGTGAACACTTTGGACATTCGCCCAACCGTGCGACTTACAGTCGAAAATTCGATCGTAGGCTTGGTAGATCTCGTAGTTCTCGTGAGGCCACAAAATTGTCTCGATCGCAGGGTTCATCCAAGGATGCATTGCCGTAGGCAGCAACCGGACGTTAAGCCGATCAAGAACCGGGCGCAGATCAACCATCGCTTTTTCAAACTGCGACGGCAACGATCGAATCTTCTTCGCTGGTAGTGTGGTCTTAAGTTCTAAGACGTGTAGGGCTAGCTCGTTGGACCATGTGATAGGACCGGATTCAAAATCACTGACGAGCTGTCCTCCGGCAAGTATTGCCAACACCGTGTCAGCAACAGGGCGCACGTTAAGCGTATCTCGATCAACGAGCATGTATTCCATTTCGATGCCGAAAGCTTCGAACAGTTTTAGATCTTGAGTAGTCATGGGGCGGTTGATTCAGTTGAAGGTTGCGTACATCGTTTTGAAGAAGCAATATCTTGCCAACAATGTCATGAGTTCGATTGTTTATTGGCTTCGATTCGACGCACGAAGGACTCCATGATTCGGCGATACAAGTCGTCTCGAAGGATGGCGTCCTCGACTCCTGAATCCAAATTAGGGTTATCGTTGACTTCAATGACGTAGAATTGACCGTCGGCTTCCTTAATGTCGACACCGTATAGACCGTTGCCGATCAGGTTGGCCGCTTTCACCGCTGTCGCGACGGCTTTTCGCGGCGCCAATTCCACCGGCAGCGTGTCGGCTTTTCCAAATTGAGGTTTGCTGCCGCCCGCATTGTGCTTGGCGATCTGCCAATGCCCCTTTGCCATGTGGTACTTGCAAGCAAATATTGCTCGCCCGTCCAGGACACCAATCCGCCAATCAAAGTCGGTCCGCATGTACTGTTGAGCAATCACCAACTCGGACGTTTCGAAAAACTCGGAAAGCCGGGAACTTAACTCCTGTTCATCAGCCGCTTTGACGACGCCTTGGGAAAACGCACTGTCGGGCCGCTTCAGTACAACGGGAAACATAAATTCCTGGGCAATCTCAGCAGCGTTTCGTCGGTGAACGATCCAAGTTTGAGGTGTGGGAATCTTTGCTCGATTGAGCAATTCTGCGAGGTAAACCTTGTTCGTGCAACGAAGGATCGACAAAGGGTCGTCGATCACCACCATGCCTGCGGCTTCGGCACGTCGAGCCAAGCGATAGGTGTGATGGTTCACTGCCGTCGTTTCGCGAATGAACAACGCATCAAATTCAAGAATCCGTCCTGAGTCCTGGCGAGTGATCAGTTCAGCGGATACTCCCTCGGCCGCTGCAGCTTTCACCAATTTCTTCAACGCCGATTCGTCCGAGGGCGCTAGATCACCTTCTTCGGGATTGTGCAAAATCGCTAGGTCATAGCGAGCCGACTTTCGCTTGGGACGACTGAAGGCACGACGCGAAAAGTGCTCGGCCGCGGCGTCGGCGACGAAGTCACGGTGGCCTTCGGGAATTGAATTCAGTGCTAGTGCGGAAGCCCTCCTCAATCGCCATTTGCTGCGACGCGAGAAATGAAAACACAACAGCGGAGCCTGAAAGAGTCCGTAGAGTTCCTTAGCCAACTTGTCGTACTTCTTGGCGAAGTTGGCTCCGAAGTAAACGCTTAAGACGAACTCGTCGCTGCTGACTCCCTTCAGGGACGATTGGATCAAGTCCTCTAGAGACTGTGGAACCAATCGCACAGCAGCCGATCCATGCAAGTCTTGAATGGTCGAAACATCGGGAAAAGGCCGATGCCCGCGTGCCTCGGCTAGCAATGAAACGTAGTATCCAATGCTTTGGTAGCCATAGGAACGGCTTAAGTTGTAAATTCGGGTTCCACGTCGAAGCGAAGCGTCGTTGCTCGCGAGATAGTCACGCGGGTCAACTGTTTCGACGTCGTAGAATGGACCAAGCCAATCATCGCCATTTTCGGCGACTAAGATTGCGTTCATGTAGGAATAGGTTCTCTGGGACGAATGGTCATCAGGTTGGCATCGTACGTGACGATACCGAGCAAAATCGCGGATGTCACACGCGATAACATGGCTGGGTACTTGTTCGTCGGTGCCATTGGGTTGGGGTGTAGCGGATCGGCAATCAGGACAACTTGCTTCGCGGGATCGTAACCATGCAACACGACGAAGTGTCCCATCGGATCGCCAATGACGTCATCATCAATACTGCGATGGATACCATCGACGATGGCTGCCCGTTGACGGGATTCTTGATAAAGATAGGTAGCACTAAGGCCACAAAGGATGGGGACGCGAGCTGCAAGCAGATCAACTATCAGCGACTCTTCAAGCGGCTGCATCTGCACGCGTCCACCAAGCGAAAGGAACAGCAAGTAGGCATCCGTGGCCGCCTGCAGCCGAGCTTGATCAATGCCTATTTGGTTTCGCTTGGCCTCAAGTTGCAACTGCAACCGCTCAGCCAGAAAGTCGGCTGAAAACATTTCACCATTCTCATCGAACCACGTGGGATCAAAGATTTGAAGGTTATAGGTAACGATGACGACGTCAAAATCGCGTTTGAGCGCGTCACAGCCAAGGTTCACTGCTAGGGTTCCGCCTGTGCCAAGTTCGCCGACGTCGCGAATCAGTTGATCCAACGAAACCGTGGCGTTCCAGTACTCGTAGACGGCCGCTAGGCAGGTCGGCCCGCAGCTTGTTTCAGAGGGTTGAGGCTGGATTTCCAGCTCCAATAAATGCTCGCGGGCATCGAAAGGCGTTGTCATCGATGGCTACGTTCCGCACTGCCAAGCCCCGCCATCGCCGACAACACTCGCAACATGGCGTCAACGCTTGAGATCGATGCTGTCTCGGTTTGAGTGTGATACGAAGATGTTGGTAGCTGAAGCGTAGTGCCGGTAATGGTTAGGTTTGAGGCGGAAATGAGCCGGCCTAGTTCGGTACGTCCCAACGAACTTGGCTTGTCGCGTGTTTTGTTTAACTCGTTGATATAGTCATCTTTGTATCGATAGGATATCCCCATTCGATCACAGGTATCAGCGAGCTTTTGAGTTAGACCTGGGTCGAACTTGGCGGTGGAATCACAATGACGCAGCACCACGTCTTGATCGGCCAAGTCTTCAATGTTCGGAAATGGACTCGTATCCAAAACAATCAACCGGTCCGTCGACACGTCACGCCGCTGGAACCATTCCGCCGCATATCGCCAACTCCGTCCCGACTCTTCCCCCGCCGTGAACAAAGCCGTCCCTTGAAACCCGCGACGAATCAGTTCAATGACGACCGCAACACTCACAACGTTGTCGAGTTGTGCCGAGATATGGCCATCTTCCTCTTTCAAACGATCCAAGAAGGAAACAGGGGTTCCAGGTTGCAGGAAGTCGAGGCCTTCGATTTCGAATATCAGGTTCTTACGACGAGGGCAAATGAACGATTCCGTTATCACGCCCTGGCCCAGATACGAACCTGCGTATGGCGTATGAGCCTGGACGCGCTGGCCATAAAATCGCCCCGCGATCGTTTCCATGAACTGTTCGGAAATCGAATCGCCGTTGAGTTCGCCTCGGTTACCCGCAATGAATGCCGCGTACTGGAATTCCCGCGGACCGGTGCACATCAACCCGTGACGGTCCACGTGAGCCGAGACGTAGGCGCTTTCGGGTTTATTCCCTTGAACGACGAGTAACCCGTGATATCGAGTCACCGTGACGGGAAACTCTTCCAACTCGCGTCGCAGGACGCGAAAAAAAGCGTCCTCCATACCAACGACAGAGGGCTCACGAACGAGAGCTCGCAAGAGATGCAAAAACGACTGGAGCGAGCGGTGAGTGTTTTCCATTGAGCCAGCAAAAGGGAGCCTGGACGATCTCTCGAGGCAAACAGTCCAAAATTGAAACGCTGACGGGATTCATATTACAGCCAATGTGATTTTGGAATAGGAGCCACGGCGAACAATCTTCCATATCGTTGACGAGACCGCCGAAATCTAAACCACGTGGGCTCGATTCACAGCCAACGCCACGAACCGATTGGTTGCCCCGGTACCGACGAGTGTCCTCGTTCGCCCCATGTGTTCAGGTGCCAAAGGGTTGGAACGCGACCTCGTAGCCATCGCGTTGTGCTAGTGCACGGCACCTTGGCACGGCACGTTATGCCCTACGCCAACGCACTCAATCTTCCGACTGGGCCCTTCTTCGAGGTCTTTGCACTGAGTCTTTGCACTGAGTCTTTGCACTGAGACTTTGAACGGGGACTTTGCACCGCGCCCCCTTGCCCCCACTGATCTACAGCGCCTTGATCTACAGCGCCTTGATCTACAGCGCCTTGATCTACAGCGCCTTGATCTACAGCGCCTTGATCTCCAGCGTCTTGATCTCCAGCGCCTTGATCTCCAGCGTCTTGATCTCCAGCGTCTTGATCTCCAACGACCTGACCGACATGCCCCGGTTTCCATATCCGGTTGTCGGTGTCTTGGGAGCTGCCTCGGTTGGAAACCGCGATCCCCCACCTAGCCTTGCTATTTGGCTGATAACTTCTTCCGGTTCTGCCAATCGGTCCGCCTGCTGCGAAAAATTGAGAGAAGAAAATGTCTTTCGACCCGTTCGTGTTTTACGACCAATCACGACTCATCCGTGCGTGGTCGGCACACTCTGGGGGCCCGATGTTCGAGATTCGAAATCAACTTGTGCGGGTCCGCTCACTGCGGGTCAACCTATGCGGCTTGCGCGGAACGTGTTGTCCAGCTTTCGCACCGTAGGCGTGTGACAGCGCTCTACCGAAAAGGTTCAAGCAGCGATGCTGACATAACGCTTGTTGTCTCTCCAGTGACATCGTTGGGGCTGAAAAGTACGAACCGACCAAAGGTATATGATGAGAACCTCTAAACACTTGCTTCAAACAATGGCTGCGGTGGCCATCGCGTTCGCCACGAGCGTAACGGTTTCAGCCCAGGCCCAATACGGTTGTTGCGATGAACCTGCATGCGACAGTGGATGCGGCACTTGGATGGGCTGCGGGTCGAATGGTTGTGATGAACTAAGTTGCGACGGTGGATGTTGCGACAGTGCGTGTTGCGACTCGGGATGCGCAGCAGCGGATTGCATGAGTCGAATCACGAAGCAATTCGGAACCTGCGGTTTGATCAAACCCAGCGACCAATGCTTCGACGACTTCATCAGCCCGATGATCAACTTCGTATTCTTTGAAGATCCTCGGAACGTCACTGAGTTGCGACCTATTTTCGTCAACCACCGGATCCCCGATTCCCTCGGCGGTGGCGATATTCAGTTGTTTGCCTTGCAGTTTCGCGTCGCCCTTACCGAGCGTCTGAGCTTGATCGCGGTCAAAGACGGTGTGATCATCGACAACACCGGTGGCGCTTTGGACACGCTGCTCGATGACGGGTTCGCCGATGTTTCGGCTGGTCTGAAGTACAACGTGCTTCGTGATGTTCAAAGCGGGACCCTTGCCTCAGTTGGTTTCACGTATGAAATCCCAATGGGCAGCGACAAATCATTGCAAAGCGTTGGCGACGGCGAATTCCATTTCTTTGCCACTGCTGGACAACGCTTGCTTGACGGGAACGCTCACGTGCTAAGCAGCGTGGGATATCGCTTGCCTGTTGACGACGAAGTCCAGTCAACCTCGATTCACTGGTCCAACCACTTCGACGTCAAGGTCACCAATCGCGCTTACCTGTTCACGGAAGTAGCTTGGTGGCACTGGACCGATGAGGCCAGCACGGGATTGCCTCTTGGCGTCGCCGGACAAGACCTTTTCAACTTGCCAACGACCGGTGTTGATGGAAACGACTTGGTCACTCAAAACGTTGGGATGAAATTCAAACCTCGACGAAACATTGAAGCCGGCATTGCTTACGAGTTCCCATTGACGGACTTTCAAGACGTGATCGAAGATCGCTTTATGATGGACCTGATCGTTCGATACTAAGCTGCCATTTGATTCAGCAGCCCCACATCTGCTATCCAGTATCCCCTCGTCAACGGCTCGCGCTTTTTAGTGCGAGCCGTTGTTTTTGGTTCAAGAGCGTTCTCGGAAACTTTCTAGCGAGCGCCAACGCATCAATTGGCTCAACGACGCAAACGCAATCTTCCGTTCTTCCGAAACGCGACTCACACCGACATTTGGGCAACTACTTTGGTTCATCGGTTCAGCTGTCACAGACACGAACTCACCAACGATGACATCGTCTTAGCTGATGCGCAGTAAGATGACGAACCGAGTCCTTCATTCAGGCTTGGAACGATTCACGGATCTAATCCCAGAGACTACCTATGCGAATACAGCCGCTTTCATCGGTCGACTTGGACACACCATTTGGCTCGATGCGAACTCACCTCTTCCGCCCTGATGGAAAGGGGAAATACCCTGGAATCATTTTGTTCGCTGAGATCTACCAGATGACTGGTCCCATCGCACGAACGGCGGCAATGATCGCTGGACATGGCTTTCTAGTTGCCGTCCCGGACGTCTATCATGAATTCACCATACCGGGCGAATCGTTTGCGTATGACGCTAGCGGTACCGAGCGGGGAAACTCGCTAAAAACAACTAAAGAACTCGCCAGCTACGATGCGGATGCACGAGCAGTGATCGACTTCTTCGCTAACGACGAACAATGCTCTGGGCGAGTTGGTGCGGTGGGCATTTGCTTAGGCGGGCATCTTGCATTTCGCGCCGCAATGAATCCCGAAGTGGAAACCGCAGTTTGCTTCTACGCAACGGATATTCACAAAGGAAGCTTGGGCAAAGGTATGTCAGACGATTCGCTTGAGCGCATTGCTGAAATTAAAGGTGAGATAATGATGATCTGGGGCCGCCAAGATCCTCACATCCCGGTGGAAGGACGAAGGTTGATTTACGATGCGATGAACGCCGCAGAAACAAGATTCACGTGGCATGAATTCAACGGCGAGCACGCCTTCATGCGAGACGAAGGACATCGGTATGACCCTGCACTCGCTCAATTGCTCAACTCAATGGCCTGCCAACAATTCACGAACTGCTTGAAATAGTGGTTGCGTGAATACTGGTACCTTGGTTTGACTGCCAACGCATAAGAAGTCGACCTCGGATTGAACCTGGATGCCAAATTTCATCCAGGCGGTGCGTAAGGCCAGGGACTTCGGCACTTAACGGTTCGACGTGACTGCTTGCCAATAGTCGTCCTTCATCGAATCAACCTGTATGGAGTCGTACATCCAAACCATTCGCTTTCGATTTTCCGGCGGCGTCGTGACCTGCTTTTCGGATGCCAAGTGAGGATGGATTAGCGCTTCGACCAATGCGACGTCCCACATAACCCACGTCTCGCTGCCCTCAAACTTGGATTTCCATTTCTGCGTCAAGTATTTCCCTAGTTCACCCATCGCCTCGTGCCGCGAAAACGTGTCATCCCGATCAAACTTCAACTGACCGCTTACTTCCAACGGCATCACGTGAAGTTCAAGCTCGAGATGATTGAGCAAGTAGTCAGCGGCATTTAAATCGCGTCTGACATTAAATTCGGATTTGTTCCAAACACCCATTTCGAAATCATACGCAAACCCAAGAACGTACGCTTTAATCTTGGGTGCAATTTCAGGCGCGAGTTTGATTGCCGACGCGAGGTTCGTGGATGCTCCGGTGCATATAACGATCAACTTCTCGCCATCCGGAGTCTTCTTAGCTTGCGAGATGATGAACTGCGCAGCCGGGGAATCCTTAGGTTGCTCGCCACCCCAAGGCTTACCAAATGGCTCAGACGACCCTTGTGGCATCGGCAAACCGGTAACATTCATTACTTGCAGCAAGTCCTCGTTATCACGCTGACTCGCCTCGACTGATTTCGGATTCCCCAGGTAGTGAAACCACTGAGCCGAACTAAGCCCAACAACATTCAATTCGTCTTGCTTCATCATCCTCGCAATGGCAAACAAATCGTCGATTTCATTCGCCGTATCACAATCCAAAACAACCCTCGGCTTTTTGACCTCACCAGATATTGCGTCATGAGAAACAAGTACGCCAAGAACAGTCAAAAGAACTAGTCGTGGGAATATCACGGCAGGGCCACTCGGTGAGAAAGGGGGAAGGGAGGATCAGTTGAAGATCGACTGAGGATGCAGGCATCGTAATCGTTTTGCGAAACGAAATCGACTTTCGTGGATACTCATTGGACGAAAGCCAAGATCCTATTGCTGTTTTGCGTCGCGATACGGACGCCCTTCGAGGCGATCCAAAATGTCGTCCATCACGTCTAATTCGGTGTAATACATCGCGCTGGGATCGATACCACGACGATCCAAAAATTCAAGTCGCTGATGCACTGCCGGACGACTGGAAACCCAAGGCAAGATCACCGTCCATGTCACGATAATGCCTAGCACGCACGTGACAAACGAAAGCAGGGGACGACGGTTGGGTCTCGCCATGGCGACCCTCGTGAAGGAGTGGTTATTGCGCAATGAAATCTCGAAACAGAATGCCAAACATCAAGTAAGCCATCAGCAATGTCAAAATCAGGTTCAGCGACTGGCCAGCTAGATAAAGCAACAGAGGCTTGCCTCCTCGGAAGTAAGGAATCAGTTCAGAGAATTTGGTTTCCAAACCAATACTCACAAACGCCAAGCAGAACAGCCAACCTCGCAACGTCTTGGTCGATCCCTTAATCATACTTCCAACAATTTCGGGGCCACCTTCCATGAACGAGTGAAGCAGAGAAAAGATGATCGAAGCAGCAACGAATCCGAGCACGAACCGAGGGAATCGCTTCCAAACCTCTGATATCCCCGGTCGTGTTCCTTCCGCATCCTTTTCAACATAGGCGACCCAATAGCTGGCGATCCCAAACGCCGACACACCGATCAGAATGTTTTGAATCATCTTTACCGTGGCGGCGACTTCGAGTGCACGATCGCCTAGCGTAGCACCGGCGGCCGCTACGGCTCCTGTTGAATCAATGGTGCCTCCCATCCACGCACCCGCCACCACATCGTCTAAACCGATCGCTTTGATGACCAACGGCATGACCACCATCATCACCACTGTGAAGGAAAGTGACATTCCGATCGCGAGCGACAACTCTTCTTTTTTCGCTTTGCAAGCCGCCGCCGCCGCAATTGCGGCTGATACACCACACACTGACATGTCGGCCGAAATCACCATGTTCAATGATCGGGATTCAATCTTTAGAACCTTCTGACCAAAGATATAAGTGCTAATGAGAACGATGGGTGTTACGATCCAGGCGACACAGATGCCCGGCAATCCCAACGCCAACAGACGAGACATCAACACCTCGGCACCTAACAAGACCAAACCAGTTTTGATGAAAAACTCGGTGAGGACAGCAGGTCGTAACCAAGACGGCGTCCCGATCGTGTTGGAGATGATTAATCCGACCATCAATGCCCATAACGCATATTCTAAGTTGTAGGCCTTAACCACACTTTGCTCGGCCAATGCATAACTGAACGTCGCCAACAGGAAGACACCGGCGAAGCCTCGCAGAAACCTTACACCGCTGCCGCGCCCGTCACGAAAACGTATTGCCAACGACAGCAACCCGGAAAGTAACGCAAATGAACCTAGGGTTGCCCAAAGTGGTCCCCAGCTCAATGCTCCTGAATCGTCGGTCTTTGAGAAGGCGCCAAGCGGTGAACTGGACCACTTCGCAGGCTTGCCAATCCATTGGGCCAGAGGATTGACCGCGGTAACGGCCACTTCACCAGTTTCAGATGCCGCGCTGGTCGTGCTGACCACGACACAAGCCAGTGAACCGATCAAAATGAATGTTGCGCAGATGATCGCGAGCCAATCATCAGAAATATTCTTCCGGCTGATCTGGTTCTGACTAACCGGTTCCGACGGGCTGCTATTGGCGTCTGGCACGCTTTTCCTCACTTCTTTGCAAACAGGACGATTCTTCGAAAAACTCTCAGAGAAGGATGATCATATCCGGAAGATGATCCAATGAAACGAGTGCTACGAGATCGCTGCCCGGTCACTTCCGATTCGCTTCCGATTCGATGGTAGTTGATCTTGGGTACTTCCTTTATGACCGGTTTCGATCCGTGCGTCCGTGACATCACAGCGTGCTAATTCGCGCACTATACTGAGCGATTGTTTCTTGCGGTTGCAGTATATTGAGTTGGCACCTGCTTTGCGTGTAGTCCAGTGTTAATCCCGATCGGTGATTCTTGTAAACAATTCTGGAGACAACGATGAGAGTTATTCTTGCCAACGACGCTTCCCCTCACTCTCATGCCGCTGCAGACTACTTGCTTGCGATTCCATTTCGCAAACCGATTGATGTAGAAATCGTCGCAGCAGTGGCTCCACCGATGGTCCTGGATACGGGAATGGCCGGGATGCCCGTCGATCTCGGATTGTTCATCAGTGAAGAACGAGATGCCGTTCAGGAACGCGTCGATGCCGCCGCCGACGAACTTCGTACAGACGCTCATCAGAAGCTGTTGCATTCGGTAAATACACACGTGCCGATCGGACCGGCGTCAAGCGAACTGTTGCGTGTGGCGGACGATACCGACGCTGACTTGATTGTGCTGGGGGCGGTAGGACATTCGGCTCTTGACCGAGTTCTGTTGGGTAGCATCTCTGATTACGTGGCCACTCATAGCGACGTATCGACGCTGGTGGTCCGTCCCAATCGGCGTTCCGAAATTCCGCCGGGACTTGAAAAGATCATGATCGCCTTATCCGGCGGCCCCGAAGACCAACGGATGGTGGACTGGTTGCGTCAACTAAACTTAAGACCGAGCGTCGAAGTTCACTTGGTGCGAATCTTGATTCTTGAAACGCTTTACCGCCAAGACATCCGTCAAAAAGCCTCGGAATTCTGGCAGTCGTTCTCGAACGATGCACAGCAGCAGATCCTTGACTTTGAGACTCAGTTACAATCGATGGGTCTGAACACCGAAACACATCTCGTCGAAAGTAGTCATGCGGGCGAAGCATTGATCGAATACGCCGAAAACCATGGTTGCGACTTGATCATGACGGGCGATAGCGACAGTGGTTTGCTGACGCGTGTGTTCATGGGCAGCACGTCACGTTATGTGCTGCGTCATGCTCAATGCAGTGTGCTGACCGTTCGAGACAAGAATGACCGCGCCAAAGCGAAGCAGGAAGCGGCGGAGCAGACACAACGAAGTGGTGCGGCTCACTAAACGAAAGATTCCGTTTTCATCGCATGTTCCATTCACTGCTGATCGCCGGTCAATTTGTTTGCGCCGCCGTTCTAGTTCTATCGGCGAGTTGGTGGCCGATACCTTGGCTTGTCATCGTACTTTCACTTCCCGGAATATTACTGGCAGTTTGGGCTTGGCTTACAATGGGCTTACTTCGACTGCGAATCCATCCGTCCATTAACGACAACACACGACTGCTCGTGAACGGTCCTTATGCACTCGTTCGCCATCCCATGTACACAGGCCTGCTTTGGTTTGGGGCAGCAACGCTTGGCAGTGGATTTGCTTGGTGGCGACTTGCCGTATGGGGCGTATTAGCCGTCATACTGGTCATGAAGGCAAACGAAGAAGAACAGTCGATACTGCAGCGTTTTCCGCAATACCGCGACTACCAAGAGAAGACCGGACAACTCGTTCCGCGACTGGATCGCGTTTAAGATTCGAATACGTTTGGTTCGTTGCACTTCTGCTTTTCGCTTTCGAGCGTTTTGCTTTTTCACCTGATGTCAAAGCGGCATAGGCATGACCTTTGCTCATCCACTCTGTTCGAAACGCACCCCCACCCACTGAGGCAATTCCATGTTTGAACGAGATGCTATTCACGAACGAGGCAAAGCACTGGAAGATGAGTTTTTCCATCGCGTCGATGAAAAACTAAGGGCCGAATTGCGTCGAAAGATGGAACATGACGATGCCGTTGCGAGACTTCAATCGGCCACCGGTTTTGAAGACGCTCAGTTGCTTAGTCACCTTGTGGATTCCGACTTTACACCGGCATCGATAGCCGTGATCGCGTTAGTGCCTTTGGTGTTCGTCGCATGGGCGGACGGGTTCATTACCCCTGCGGAACGTCAATCAATCTTGAGTGCAGCGTTGCATCGAGGGATCAAGGACAATCCAACAGCGTCTGAAGTACTGGAGCAGTGGCTCCACCATCGCCCATCGGACTCGCTTCTGGAACTATGGAAAGAGTACGCCATTGCACTAGGGCAAACACTCACACCGACACTTGCAAAGATGCTCCAACAAGAAATCTTAAGATTGGCCACCGCTGTAGCTCAAGCTTCCAAGAAGCAGTTTAGTCGTGAGAGTATTTCAGCAGCGGAACAAGCTGTCCTTGATAAGATCGCAGAAGTTCCGATCACACCTGCCCAGTAGACATTCCTTTCCACTTTACTGTTCTGCCCATTTACGAGCCGCGACAAATTCGCGGCGTCATCATCGATCAAGTGAATTCCTCAATTCCATAATCTTCGCAATCGCAGGTAAACGCAGTTTTCTAAGGTTCAAACGCACTGCCAGTGGGACGTGTTGTGCGACTAGCTGTGACGCCGCATCAACTGGGCAAACCGAGCCCTGCTAACCCACCATTGGATATCTACTTAAAAGGTTGTATTGGCAGGAATGCCCTTGGGGGCATCTAGACTCTCCGTGAGCATGCAGATGCTTTCCTGTCGGTCTCCATTGAACCAACGGAGAAATTTTTTTCGCTCTCGCTTTGCCAGACACTTTTCTTTTCTACGCAACTTTTTCAGGCATGATTCAAATCGCTTTGAGCATACTTTCCTTCGTAGTTTCAGCAAGTATTGCGAAACAACAACGCGGTCGTGAATCAGGCCAATGGACTTCTGAATGGAGCACGTTGCGGAGTAGAGCTTTCGCAACGAATCGTTCGGAATAGACTCTTGCTGTAGTTCGATACAGTAGCGGAGATGCTTCGCTCTCTTACGAAGCATGTGCAATGAATCATGGTCGATCTTCCGGGCCTGGATCACCGCCGCGAGCGACCTAGCTGCCTCGGCAACGTGACTTTCTACCATTGCCGAGACTTCGTCGGCAGAAGCCAAATCTAGTGCGACAACGCATGCAACAATCCGATTGCTAAGCCTCCTATCGGACGACAATCGCTTCTGTATCTTCTTCAGTGGACCTTGAGCCTGGGCTCGTTGCTTCTTGAGGCATCGCTTGAGCTTTTTCAGACGACTAGTTTTGCAGTTCTCATAGTAGGCCAGCATGACGTCCAAGTCGCGAGCCTCGCCGGCAGCCGATCGGATTCGCTTCAGCTCTCTCCGCAACCACTTCACCAGTTGGGATGGTAGGCGATCTTCATACAAGTCCAATCCCGCAATCGCCTCTCTGGTGGCAACGCGTAATTGGTGCACGTATTCACAATCTTCGTCGGCGTGCTTAGCCGCCAATGGCAGAAATTGTTGCACATCGCTTAATCGTTTCCCCAATGACTGGGATGCAGACAAATCAGTCGGAGCACAAGTTTTCATCGTTAGAACGAATATCGAGTTAGCTTTCATTGCGTGCTTGCGAAATCAGAGCTTGCTTTTCCGACGTCTCAAGATGTTCTGTCAACGCGGCGATGTAGGCAGCACGCTCTTCATCACTGTTGAATTCTAGCGGACGTTGCATTTGCAAGTCGCGAAGCGTTTTCATTTGGCGACGCTCCATGAACTCCACCAACCCTTCCAACAAGGTTCGAATCACATCAGGTCCTTCGCGGTAAACAGCCGACGTGACCATACCGACATCGGCTCCCGCTAGTAGAGCTTTCACTAGATCGTCAGCATGACCAATGCCACCACTAGCCGCCAACGGCATTGCTGGACAATAGCTGTGGACTTGCATCAGCGCATCAAGCGACTCACTTTGAACACCGCTATTGGTCAGCTTCCATTGCCTAGTTAGATTTAGCGTTTCAAGACTGATATCAAGTGCTGGGGCGCGACCATGGAGAACAAGTCCCTGCGCACCAGAAAGCAATTGGCGTGCAATGTGAGGGACGCTGGTAAAGTTGCGGCCAAGTTTGACAAACAACGGAATCGTAATTGCCGCGTTGATTTCGCGCACCGCATCGCGAATGATCGTTTCAATTTCTACTGAATTGTCGTAATCGCGGGCATGCGAATGAGGCACATTGAGTTCGATGGCCGACGCCCCGGCCTCTTCGAGTTCACCCGCGAAATCCATCCAGCCGCCAGCCGTAAATCCATTCAAACTGGCAATGATGGGAACTGTCTGCAACGCACTCGCTCGATTGACAAGCGACAAGTACGATTCCGCATCTTGGACCGCCCAATTGTGTTCGGTCCGGTTGGCTCGCGCGTAGATTTCTTTCTCTCGTTGGGTAATCGTGCGTCCCGAAGCGATGCTCCATCCGATGACTTGCTCTTCGAATAGAGAAGGCAACACGATTGCGCCAACGCCGGCATTTTGCATCGCCAGTCGAGATTGCTCGCTTAGCGTCATCGGGCACGCACCGACGATTAAAGGAGATTGAAGCGAGAGGCCACCAAAATTGGTCAGCAGAGAGGTTGTCATCTTAGTATCCATGTGAATGGGGTAACGATTGAGTGAAGTCATAAGTGATCGGCAATCTTGATCGCGTCCGGCACGTCTGCGAGATAATCAAGTTCGTTTCCAGAGAGCGGTTGGCGGGAAACAAGTTGATCCTCGAGAACACGAAGATCGGCATCGGACGCGTCGTTATTCAAAGCCATGCGATTGGCAATGCGATCGCGAAGCGTTTGAGGATCTGCTCGACAATCTAAAATCGCAAACGGAACGTGTTCTTGACTTGCCAGCTTAAGAAAACGCTGACGGTCATTTCGACGCAAGAACGTCGCGTCAACGATGACGCTATAACCAGCCCGAACAATATCTTTCGCAAGTGATGCAAGTCGCTCATAGGTGCGTTCATCGGCCGTGTCACTGTACATCTCAGCTTGCAACTGCTCTGAAGGGCGTTGGGTTTCTGAGAGACCAAACAACCGCTTGCGTTCAAGATCGCTGCGCAAGCGGAATGCGCTGTGCTTTTGCACGACCGATTCGCTGAGGGTCGTTTTGCCACTACCGCTTACGCCATGCGTGATCCACAACTGAGGGCGACTGTCCATCGTGAACTTTTGGGCCAAACTGATGTGCTGCCGAGCATCGGCAATCGAAGCGTGACGTTCGCTGGAACTCAGTCCGCTCTGCTTAGATCGCATCGTTGCAACCCAAGATCGCACTAAGGAGCGATAAACTAGAAACCAACGAAGAATGACTAGCGACTGATAATCGCCCGTTTCTTCCAGGTAAGTATTGATGACGGTATGCGACAAATCTTGGTGTCCTCGGGCGGCAAGGTCCATTTGTAAGAACCCCACATCGCTGAGAACGTCGATCCACCGCAAACGTTCGTTGAACTCGATGCCATCGAACGGAACGAGTCGTCCGTCCCAAAAAACAATGTTCTCGGAATGCAGATCGCCATGGCATTCGCGAATAAAACCATCGGCAACACGACTGCCGAACACCTGCAGATGCTGCTTGAAGTAGTCATCCGACCAATCATGCAATTCCGCTAGAGTGGATGCCGTTTGGGAATCTGTGTTGTCCTTGAGTTGAGTTGCGATCTGATGAAAATTTTTGACCAGATAATCCGTCCATCCGGATGCAAAGCTCGCTTCACACTTCGTTGCACCGCAATGAAAGTAAGCGATCGTCTTCGCTAATTGTTTCAGATCCGATGTCGTCAATTCCCCGGTCTCAATGCGTTCGCTAAGCAACGACCCTTTAGCAAACCTTCTCATTTTCACTGCGTATTCAACAGGCGGCGCAGAAGTCCCCAAACACAACTGCCCACGTTCCCAACCGATGGATTCAACGCCTAGGTACAGATCGCTTGCGTATCGGCTATCCAGCGCCAATTCCTTTTCGCAAAACTGCTTTCGCAGTTCGAGGGTGCTGTAATCCAAAAAATCGGTTCGAAGCGGCTTCTTGATCTTGTAGGCAAAATCCCCGGCAAGAAACACCACTGAAATATGCGTTTCGTGTACTTCGACTTCGCCCGCCGTCGGGTGCGGATAGGCGGCGTCCCGGGTGAGTCCCTCGATCAATTGCTCCATGCTCACGGAGTTCTCAGTTGATACAGTCATCAGACAAACTTTCAAGTTCGAAGGTCAGAGGCCGAAGGTTCCACGGAGGAAAGACCCTTGAGCGACGTGTGCATGCGGTTTGCCTCGTTATCGGTACCGCCGCGCTACTCGACATCCAGTTTCATAAACTCAACCCGGTGCTTTCGCATATAGGAATGGCACTCGACACAGCGAACGGTGAGGGCAACGTAGCCAAGCGTCGCACGATGAATATCTTTGTCATCAGCGGCTTCGATCACCAAATCCGCAGCACGTTGAAAGTCGCGACTTTGGGCTGCGTACTCTTTTGTTTGCAACACGTTCCAACCAGATTCTGTGCTCAGCAATCGAAGTGCCCGGGCATTGATTTTAATGGTGTCGAATTGCTCGAGCGTTAGGCCTTCGAGAATGGCCTTTGACTTATCGAGTTTCAAATGCATCAGCGGAGTGATCTTGCTGGGTTGATCTAGAGGAGGATCTGCCGCAGTCGCCACCGCCACAAGTACCGTCGCAATCGGAACAACATAAAGTAGAAAGCGTTTCATCAAGGGTCTCACAATAGAGGCAAGGGTTCGTCTTCTTCAATCAACAATGCATTTGCAACTTGGATGGGTGACACAAAGCCATCCGGTTTCAAGGCCAGCAGAGAGCATGTCACGTCGGAGATCACCGTCTCGGCAGTGTTTCCGATTAAGAACCCTGCAACGCCAGTTCGGCAGACGGTCCCCATCACCATTAGGTCCGCCTCAATCTCATCCGCAACACTTCGAATCACTGAGGCAGGCGTCCCCTGGCGCAGATGCAGATGAACGTCGTCCGACTTGGAATACGGGGCTTGCAATAATTCATCGATTGCCTTGTTGACCTTCGCCTCATGCTCTTTGCGAAGTAGCTCAACAGCGTCGTCCCCGGCGTTTCGACGCACGGCGTCCTCCATCCAAATTTGCCATGCACCCACGACGTGCAATTCCGCTTGGTCACGCTGAGCAATTGAGTAAGCGAGTTCAAGGATTTTGCGGTTCAAATCCGCATGTTTCGCATCCAAAGAATCAACGTCGATGGCTGCCAGGACGCGATCGAATTCACCATGAATTTGCGGTTTCAGCAACCATACTGGGCATGGGCACAGTCGTAGTAAAGACTTGGCAATGCTGCCAAATAGCCTGCCAGCCGGTGAGAATCCGTCTGCTGTTTTGACCACCAAATCGTATTGGTCACTGACAACTTGACGAGTGATTTCCGTCGCCGGATCGCCAATGGCAACCAGCACATCGAGCTGCAGTCCAGTGTCAGATATCTCGCTGGCAAGATCTAGTAAACGGCGACGGCGATCCGCTGCGACGAGTTTTTCAAGCTCGTCCGGTTTCGCAACATCCGTCATCAAACCCAATGCCTTAGGGATTGGCTTGACAACGTCCATCAATGTCAGTGATGCGTTGTTTTCGAGGGCTAACTGAGCAGCACGTGTGACAGCAACTTCCGGCTGCTCGGTACCCGCATAAACTAGGATGTGCTTAAAGTTTCTCATGTCCGGTGGCCTCAGTTGAAACGGCTTGTTTGAAATTTACGAAGAAGATCAATTGACCTATTCATCTTCTATCTATTGCGACGCTACTGTTGATTTTGATGTTCTTTTCTTAACGCCCTCGATCATTCGATTGCGAGTGATCCACACACTGCACGGAGCATGGCGAAGAACGAATCGAGTCATGCTCCCCATAAGCATGCGGTTCAAACGGGTCCGAGGCGTTTCGCCGACAATCAACAAGTCAGCCCGGTTGGATTCGACAAACTTTACTAATCCTTCCCCGACGTGATCACCGTTAACAATTCGACCGATAGCGTTCGGAGCAACCTCGCGAATCTGCTGCGCGGCATCATCGACTGCATGCTGGGTAAGACGCTGGTCGTCCTCGCTCTTTCCGCCGGCTAGCGCCTGAAGTGCCGGTGTGGTGGCGACAGTAACGACGTCAACTTTAGTGCTGGATCCCCAGCGAAACTCCGCAAACTCTTCCAATGCAGCTTGCGCTGGCCCCGTTTCGTCGTACCCAATCGTGACTTGCAATGGGTGATTCTGCGTTGACGCTTGGTTCGGACGGACCACAAGCGTGCTGCAGGGTGCATGGGTGGCGATGTAGTCACTGGTGCTTCCCAGTAACACCCGAGCGATAGCCGAATGTCCCGTTGCTCCGATTACCACTAAATCAGGACGAACCTCATTGGCGACCTGTACGATAGTTTCAGCGGGCAGTCCTTCACGAACGACCTGCCTCAGACTCACGTTGGCCCCCTCGAACATTTCGACAACTGACTTGTACGCTTGGTCAGCCTGTTTGCGTTCCTGAGCTAAACACGCTGCAATCCAATCGCTGTCGAGTAAAGTTTTCTCGCGACCAGACACGAAAACAGCCGTCACAACGATTAGCTCTAACTGCCCATCGTGAGGAAGCCTTGCAACAAACCTAGCCGCCTGAAGGGCTGGTTCAGAACCGTCGGTGGCAAGCAGTACTTTTTTCATCATGGTCTCCCGTGGGTTTCCAGAGAGGTAACGCAATCAGTAGTGCACGCATTCGTGATGCCAAACCAAGAATCGGTGAAAAACCATACATCCAGCGTGCATGTTGCGCGCCATAACGCACAAATGAGCGTGGACGTTCCACTTCCGCTCGGATGTTTAATACCCGCAGCAGTGATTGCAGTGAGTGGCCCACCCTTTGCTGCACGAGTGTTCCATAAGACTTGGCTCGTTCTGCATATCTCAGCAATAGATCTCATCATGAAGAAATTGAAACACCAATCACCGCTAAGTAAACACGCTGAGGCGGAACACTTTTTCGCTGAGCTAGAAGAAAAGATCGTTCAAAAGCTGCACGCGGAAGCGACCAGCGATGATGGGCGCCGTGAACTGTTACGCAGCACTGGCATTCACGACGAAAAGCTACTCGACGAAATGGCGAAGCTCGGCATCACTGCCGATGGCGTGATCGCGCTACGATTGATTCCGCTAGTGTTGGTCGCTTGGGCAGAAGGAGTCGCTGATCAACGGGAGCGGACCGCGGTGATTGCTGCTGCGACTCGTTTAGGTATACACGAAGCGACGACGGCTTGGATCTTGCTGGACCGTTGGCTGACGAAACATCCCCCAGGACTTTGTGTTGATGCGTGGAAGCGATACACGCATGAGACTTTCGCAAAGATGTCGAGCACAGCTCAAAACCGGCTCGTTGAATTGACGCAGAAACAGATGATCGAAGTTGCAAAATCTTCAGGCGGCCATCTGGGTATTGGAAAGATTTCCAAGAAAGAGGAAGCCATCATTCATCAAGTGGTCACCTCGATGCGACTTCAAGCAATGCTGCAGTAACGCGGATGCGGCGGTGCATTTCGAACACTTGCTAAGCCTCAGAAAGCTGCTCTTCGTACTTGGCTCGAAAGTTTTTGATATCGCCGGTATGCCCCATCACGATCACAACCTCGCCAGTTTTGAACGTGTGCATAGCATTCGGGTTAAACGTTAATGCTCCCGTAGCATCTTGAATCGCAATCATCAACAGGTTGTGATCTCGGTGCGCGTTGGTAGCTCCAACGGTTAGTCCCGCAAGCTTCCCGTGCTCGCTAATGCGCAGCTCATCAAGTTCAAGATCCGCAAATTCACGCTGCGAAACCAATTCAATCAAGTCTGCAGTAGTGGGACGAGTGATAACACGAGCCATCTGCCTCGACCCGACCACCGTGGGCATGACGACTCGATTCGCACCGGCTTGGTGCAGTTTCTTTTCGGTACTTACCTGGTCAGCTCGGGCAACGATTTGAAGATTGGCGTTCAAGTTTCGAGCCGTCAACGTTAAAAACACGTTTTCAGCATCACCCGACAAAGCCGCGACCAAAGTACTGGCGCGATCGATCCCGACGGACATTAACGTTGACTCCTCCGTCGCATCGCCGGTCAGGCAAGCGTACCCGAGCATGTCAGCTTCACGCAGTCGATCCGGATTGCTTTCGAGAATAACCGCTTTGCGGCCCTGCGATTTAAGCTCTTCAGCTAAGCACTGTCCCATTCGGCCGAAGCCGCAGATGATGACGTGTCCCTTCATGTTGGCAATTTCTGCAGTCATACGTCGAAGTCCGATCAGACGATCAATCTCGCCCTCCAAGAGAAGTTGAATCAAGCCGCCGAAGGTATAGGCGGCTGCCGACATGCCAAACAGAATGACCATGACGGTAAACACTTGCAGTATTGGGGAAAGCGAACTTGATTCGCTGTACCCCACGGTGGAGATCGTGATGACGACCATCCAGACCGATTCCAGCCACCCATAGTTGCCCAAGAATCGGTAACCGATGACGGAAACCCCAAAGACCACCAACAACAGTACTCCACCGCTGGCGATGCGTTGAAGCGGCGACTTGAGCTTGCTTTTAATCACTCGCGGTGTAAATCTTTCAATGGACTTGCTTCACGGCCCAACGCTGGAAACATCAGTGATCTAGGTATCGTTCGTAAAGCACTTTGTCAGTCAATCGTTCGTACAACGATGGACGTTAAGCATCCTCAGGTCGCTAATGTCGAGTCAATGGTTTAATCGATGTAAGTGAACTTGCATTCGCGCGCGACCGCGACGATGTTTTGACTTCCAATCGTATCATGCGTGTGGGTAAAGGTGTTGGCCCGAAAGTAATGTCATGATTCATTTCGCATGCTAGGAAGCTGAACCAACACTTCACTGCCGACATCGTAGTGACATACGAAATCAATCGTGCCTCCATGAGCCGCGACAATACGGCGACACAGCGATAACCCAAGTCCAGTCCCTTGCTGCTTTGTTGTGAAGAATGGTTCAAACGCACGTTTGGCAATGTCTTCGCCAATCCCTGAACCGTAGTCGCGAATCCGAAGTTCAAGCCCTTCTCCACTCGGTGCAGTGCTTGCATGGAAGACGCACCGGATTAGGGCGAGCTCGGGACTCGCCTGAATCGCGTTCTTTAGCAGATGATAAATGACTTGTTGCATTCGAGCTTGGTCGACATAAGCACGCTGGCATACGCTATCGCACTCGACTTTCAGTTGCACTGAGTACTGAGCAAGTTCGATCGAAAGTTCAGTCATGGTATCACCGCACAACTTAGCCAAGTCCACATCACTTCGACGAAGCGTGATCGGAGAGGCATAGCTTTTTGCTTCTTCGTAGTTTTTATGCAAGTCCGCCAGTGCCGCGCGAACACGGTCGGTAAGTTGCAACGAACTCGATTCCTTCGGCAGATCAAGCTCTATCAAAGCAAGACAGGATTGAGCGCGTTGCATGGCATTTCGACACCCGTGGGCGAGTCCCGAAACCATCTCTAGAACGGCGGATAGTCGCTCGTCCTCGATTCGCTTTGCAAGATCAGCATCCTTTAGCGGAAAATTCATTTCACCGAAAAACACAATCTCATCCAGAGTCTTCGACAAACGATGCGACGTGAATCGAACGGGAAAGATGCTGCCATTTTTTCGTCGGCCAACAAGGTCCCATTGTTTCCCATCGTACTCACCCGATCGTTGCCCAAAATGTGACAGGGGGCACGCTTGGTGTGCACCAGCGTCACTCGCTACTTGTCTCGAGAACAGGACGTCAACGACCTTTTCTTGCAATTCGGCTTCGCTATATCCAAACCATGTCAGTGTCACACGATTCACCCACTGAATTTCCCCCAACAGATTCGTTATCAAGACCGCTGCGGGCGATAATTCTAACAACCTACTTGCGAGACCATTCTGGCGAATGCTTGCGGTTCGTGTTTGCGTTTCTGACATCTTTTTCTGCACGGCTTTTTGTTAAAACCGACTGTTTTGCAATCGCGATACCACTGGCGAAGATGATGCAAAGAATTCACAGATTGAAGCACCCAAGATCGGTTACAGATAGCAACAATCCACCCCACGGTGACATGAACTTAGTCGACAATGGCTAGGTCGCCCGATGTGGATGAAGTTTGCAGATTAGGCTTGGTATGAAAGCTGCATCCACAGTCATGCAACATTGATCCCCAACTGCCCGCCAGCGGAGAAACGACGATGAAAGTTCTATTGCCGATTGATGGATCGGACAACGCAGACGAAGCCATCGGTTTTGTACAATCGCTCGCCGAAGACAACACGGTCGATGTGACGATCATGCACGTCACCTACGATCCAACGGGCTACGCATTGCAACCATGGCTGGCGGAATGGTCGGAACAAGAGAACCAACGTAGCAAAGCGATCTTGGATCAAGCACAAACTGACCTGGATGCATCATGCAACTCAACGTCGATTGTTCATGGATCGGGGGCGATCGTGCCATGCATCTTAGAAGAATCCAAGAAATCGCAGGCCGACCTGATTGTTATCGGAGCGAAGGGGCACTCGGCCATCGGACGATTGTTGCTGGGAAGCGTATCGGACAGCGTTGCCAGTCGCGCCGAATGTTCCGTCGTTGTTGTACGACCACAATCCGACACTTCCCAACCAGCGAAGATCGTGCTCGGCTTTGACAGATCGCGTGCGTCGCGTGAGGCCGTCGCCGAAATGTTAGAACTGAATTGGCAAAGCGACACTAGAGTCGAGGTGGTTAGCGTGGTCCTTAATCCGTACGTCTTCGTCGGGGAAGGTTACATGGCAAACCCAATGACCGTCACTCCCGAACAAATCGCGCCGATTACAGAGACGGCCGAGCGAATGTCTAGCCGGCTTGCCGATACGTTCCCTCATACGACGTCTCGCATCCAGATTGCAGATCATGTCGGCGAAGCTATCGTCCAGGCTGCAGAGTCCGACAATGCGGACTTAATCATTGTTGGTGACAGTGAACATAGCCGGCTTGGAAACTTCTTGCTCGGCAGCACCTCGAAGTACGTCCTGCGCCACGCACCTTGTAGCGTCTGGATTTCTAGGCACCATTGGAAATCATCCGAATCAAACGATTCGGCATAACGCGAGAACCAATTCCAAACGACAGGACGTGCTAGAAGTGTCGATGAACGCGAGTCAATCGTACGTTCACGTTGAGCAGTCGATTGGTTCGGTGATCCTGCACCAACAACCTCACCCAACCATTTCTCGTTGATTGCAATGCAATGTCGAGCGGGTACCGCATACTGATCCGTTGACCATTGACAGCAACAATTCGGTCGCCAACTTCTAAACCAACGGCCGAAGCCGCTGTCCGTGGATAAACCTGAGTCAACTGCAAACCGGTGGAGGTGTAATTGCCATAAACGCCAAGGTACCATTCGCCTAAGCGAGGCACATGACGAATCTTGGGTTCGACAAACTCGGCTTTAACCTCCGGCTCCCCAACGGGTTGGGCACAAAGTCGTTGCGAACCAACAACGTTTAAGACAACGAAGGTTAGTAACGAACATAACTGAATAGCGTGATGACGTTTCAACATTGCCTGACTCCTCGTTTTCCGACCTCAACATTCTTCAGTTTGGATGACCAATAAAACAGACGACGAGTTCCGCGAAGCAGATAATGGATGGCGGATTTCTTGCGGCGAACCGGAGCTTCGGTTATCGAGCGAACGTAGCGAGTCATGGATCTAAAAGTCGTCGTGTCTTGCGACTTCTTACTCAGTGGAGACGTGCGCACTGAAATCACCAACGACACGACGCTGAAGAAACCAACCTGCCAACCTTGCGGTGCCGAAGCCAATCGACTTTCAATCGTGGCGGGCTGCCCTTGCGTTTGCGCAATCGCCACACCCGTTTGTTCAACGAATTCCTGAGCGATTGCGACGTCGATTGCCGCTGGATCAAGCAGTGACGATGCGAGTGCGTGGTCCGCAATACGCAGAGCCTCTTCCGCGGCTGCGATGGCAGATTGATCCGCGACATCGTTTTCATCCATCATCGTCATATCGTTGTTGCGGTCACTCGTTTCGCCAGAGGCGACTTCGCGTCCGCTCACCGCAAACCTGGCATCGTTTGAAGCAACATGGGATTCTTTGTTCATCGAATCGGTCGATGACTTGGCAGAACCTTCACGTAACTGCAAACCCGATCGCTCTAACAACGAATGGGCGAAGAATGTGTTCCGTACCGCATCAGTCATCAACGGTTCTGCATCTAGGCTCTTGAACGGGTCATGAACGGCTTGATTGGAAGCGACAAAGTATCGAAAGCTTGATGATCGATCCGCGCGCGTTTCGGATGCGGACGATGGTTGCCCCGAGTCGAAAGATAACCGGGAACGACCGCTGTCCATTGACGTCGCGAAAGAGGACAACCAGTTCGAGGATTCCTTAACTTCGATGGGAGCCTGTTGTTCCTTTTCTGACCCACGTTCCGATCGGATCGCTGGCGGTACGGATATATCGGGCCGATCAGCAGGCTCTGTGGTAGTGCCGCTGAACTGATCGTTCTTCAGTTCGGCTTCCAGGCATTCTCCATCCTGCCCATGGCTGTGTTCATCATCATGTTCGCCATCACCATGATGGCAAATGTCGTTCTCGAGATCTGTATCGGAAACACCCGACAAATCACGACCCTGGTTCGCTGCATTGTCTTGTATGACTTCGTGTCTAACTTCCGCCGCCACGGCAACAACCGGGCCGGTATCCAACGGAAGCAAAGAATCGCCAACGTTGATCAAACCAGCCAGCAAGCTGCGAGACTCCAATTGTTCTACGCGAACAAACCCGCGAACTTGACGCGAAGTACTGCGATGATGAATTGTCCTTATTCTATTTTGCATCACATAAATCCTTGTTTACTTCCCACCTGCTGGCGAGCCCACCGCGGCCATTGTTATTGATGGCGAGTGATAGGGATGACAGGCTTTTAGTTGACTCAACAACCGGTCCAATAGTTCGCGGTGTTTCTGCAATTGGCTTCGATACCCGTGGTGAAACGGAGCTTGCTTTAAGGCTTGCGACTGCAACCCCAGAGCTTCTGTTAATCGATCCATCGCCTCAGCCAGGGATCCCTGACTTTGACAGACGGTTCCCCGATTGTGCAGCACCGACGCAAGTTGGCTTAGTACTTCGTGGCGGGAATGGGATTGAGCGAACTCTTGTCGCAAAAGACTCTCGGCGGTCTCGAAAGCCTCAACCGCCGCACTACCATCTGCGTTTTCGTTCGCTGTAGCATTGGACCATAAGGCTTGCCCCAGATTGTTATGGGCCATGGCAAGCTGCATCTTCGATGTCGCATTCGAGGGAGACTTGGCGCAAATATCATTAAGTAGTGGAATCGTTCTTTCTAATACTCGTACCGCTTCTTCGTATCTTGCCCCTCGGCTAAGCACCGTCGCCAAATTGTTCCGTGAAACGGCAATCTGATAGTCAAGCGGTTGACTGATCGATGCATGAACCGCACTGGTGTCCTTGCCGTTGGCTTGTGATTGCTCAGCCAACAAGTCGTCTAAATCGGTAATGTTCGCAAGCAGCAACGACTCCGCCTCACCGAGATCGTTCTCCAGGCAGGTTGCCACTAGCGAGTTCCGGCATTCGATCAATTGCTGACGAAGCTCGACGTTCGATGGCGACTGTTGCAATGCATCCTGCAGTTGAGTCTGCGTTGTTAACAGGCATGTTCTTGCTTCAGCTACATCGCCACTTTGCCAAAGCAGCAGGCCGAGATTGTTCTTCGTCATCGCCATTTGCTGCCGATAGCTTGCATTGTCGGGGAATTTATCCACGAGATGCTCATGCAGTTCACTTGCTTGGCGATAGTGGTGCAAAGCTTCGGTAAAGCGGCCTTGATCTTTCTGAAGTGCGGCTAGGTTGTGAAGACACAATGCCATATCAGCATCGTTAATGGTGGTCCCATTGAAGTCATCGCGAATGGCTGCATAGCCCGCCAAGGCTTCCAAGTATTTGTGCTCTGCTTGATCAATCTCGCCTAACTGCGATAGCGTTGCCGCCAAACGGAAACGAACCTTCGCCAGGTCAGCGCCGAGCGCTGGTTTGTCTTCGGCGTATCTAAGAAAGTCTTCGTAGTAACGTTCTGCCTCGCGCAAAACTTCACTTCGGATTTGATCACCACCTGGAATGTTCGAAAGACGGCTCGACATCAAACCACCAAAACGATCAACCAGTGCGTGAGCCTGGTCAAGGTGCAGCCTCGCTTCCAAAGTTGCTTCATCCTTTAATCGGCTTTCCTTTGCAATTAGGAAAGTCGCTGCTCCCAGTCCACTAATGGCCACCAACATCAAACAAAAAACCGATGCTACCAAACGTTGGCGACGAACCGCCCACCGCACGGCGCGCTCAACCGGCGTCGGGCGACGCGCGATTGTAGGTCGTCCATCAAGAAAGCGGCGAAGGTCTTCGGCAAGCTCGCCGGCTGTCGCATAGCGATCGTCTTTTCCCTTGGCGATTGACTTGAGAACGATGGTTTCAAGGTCCACTGCGATGGACGGATTGATTCGCCGAGGCAACGTCGGTTCGAGGCACTCGATGGCAGCGAACATCGTCTCACGATCCTCTGCCGCGAACGCTGGTGTCAGCGTCAATAGTTCATAGAGCGTGATCCCTAGCGAATAGATGTCAGTTCGATGATCGATCTCTTGGGGTTTACCAGAGATCTGTTCAGGACTCATGTAGCGAGCCGTGCCCATCACCTTTCCTTCGGCGGTTAGGTTTGACAAGCCTCTGGCTCGAGCGAGTCCGAAGTCAGCAACCCAAACCTTTCCTGTGGAATCGATGAGGAGGTTGGATGGCTTGATGTCGCGATGAACCACACCTTGTTGGTGAGCGAAATCCAAGGCGTCGGCAACACAGATAATTGACTCGACTGAGTTTCGGATGTAGTCCCGGCTACGAATCGAATGCAACGTGCTGGCATGATCATCAAAGGCTACATGCGTTGTTCGATCAGCTTTCGCCCTTATATCCACTTTGCCCGACGACAAATCGCCGGATTCTTCAGCGAGCGAATCGGAGTCTTGAACGAACTTGCGAGATGGTGACGAGCTACGGTGGTTCCACCGAACGTTTTGCTCGATCGTGGTATCATTTTGACGCTTCCTGCTTCGGTCAGGAGCCGCATACAGATCTGGATACTCAATGACCTGTTCCAGTGTCTGGCCGTCGATGAGCTGCATGCTGTAGTAGTGCACACCACGTTCACACCCGACCGCGTAGACCGGAACGATGTGAGCATGATGCAAGGATGCAGCAGCCTGGGCTTCGTTTCGAAATCGAGCGACTTGTTGCTTGTCCAAGACAGCGGCAAAAGGCAACACCTTCAACGCCACGCTGCGACGCAAAGAAAGTTGCGTTGCTTCATAGACAACCCCCATGCCACCACGACCGATCTCTCGATTGAGACGGTAATCGCCCAGGACCGATCCATTGATCTCGGATTGCTGGTCAGGAGCAACGGATCGTTGGGCTTGTTTAGAAACGCGACAAAGAGCTTGCAACGTTTCTAAGTGCTGGCCCCAAAGTGCGCTGAGTTCCGGATGCTGGTCCAACAGCAATGAAGCGCCGCGTTCGTCTCCTTGTTCAAGACGCTCGGCGTACTTATTTAACAGTTCAGCGATCATGTCGTGGGGTTGTTCGGTTTTTTGATCCAAAATCATGATTGCTTCTCCATTGCCAAACGCAGATGTTCGATTGCCCTAAGCCAAAGCATTCTGACCGCGCCCGAGGTACGTTCCATTCGATCTGCCACTTCGGCGAAATCAAGCCCTTCGAGATGCCGAAGAACAATGACGGTCCGATAGTCTGAGGGTAACTGTTCGAGTGCAGCAGCTAGTTCCGATAGCGTTTCTTGATGCCCCGCTTCTGAAGCAGGCGAACGGTAAGCGTCCGCAGCAAGTGCTGAAAGTCGCTGATGCGAATGATCTACGGAAGCGGAAAGGCTTCCTACAAGTTGTTCGCGATGGACGCTACGTTTTGCGGCCAACATATGAGTTCCTACGGCGTTTGCGATATTGTGTACTAAGACTTGACGGAGCCAACCGGTGAATTCATGAAGTTCGAGACCATGGAAATTTGCAATGTCGCGGTGCGCCTCCATCAGTGTCTCTTGAACTACATCAGACGGGCTGACCCGGTGCTGGATTCGCTTGTCTAAATGAGTGCGTGAAAGGACGTGCAGGTAACCTGAAAAGCTTGCTAAAAGGCGATCAAGACTCTCGGTATCGCCGGAGATAGCCCGGCGGAACAAATCGAGTCTTTCTTCGGGATCTCCACAATCTGTCACCTAACACTCCCTAATACGCTTGGCCAAAACGAAGCTTATTTGTCACGCTCAAATTGGTAATTTTTTCTAACGTGACACCGATTAGTGTCCGGAGCTTTGCTATTTCCTACCGCGGCCATACTTTTGCATGGGGCTCGTTCTAGTCGCCACCTTGAGGCCCGCCCCAAGCATTTAACCGGCATTCAATCGGTATTCAATCTGGCGTTTTCAAACGGGTCCATGACGTTGATTCCCATCCGCTGGGCTTCGCCGCTTTGTTGCCGGCACGCTTATCTAATTCCGCGTTTTGATAGCTTTGGCACGGCTTGTGCCTTATTTCGCCTTCCTTGCTAGGAGCTTTCCTGCCTACCCAAACCTCGTTGCATCGGAGTGCCATATTATGAAACACCGCCGGAATTTCCGCCAGACTCGACGCTTTTTTGTCACCTCTGTCGCGCTCGCCTTCACCGTCTCGCTAGCTCATGCCCAAGAAACGCAGCCGATTTCCAAGACAGAAACCTTGCGACAGTCAATTGTCGACAAAGGACTTGCTTTCTTGGCTAACGAAGGTCAGTCCGACGCGGGCACATTTTCGGACAAAGTCGGTCCCGGTGTCACAGCACTAGCGGTTACGTCGGCGCTGCGAAACGGCCGCGGCGTTGACGAACCGATCGTTGCCGAGGGATTGGACGCATTGGAAAGCTACGTCAAACCCGATGGAGGCATCTACGGGAACGGCCGGCTGAAGAACTACGAAACCTGCGTCTCGATCGTCTGTTTTGCTGAAGCGAATAATTCACCCACGAACAAGAATCCGGGCAAGTACAACGAGCTGATCAATCGTGCCAAAGACTTTGTCACCGGTGTTCAGTACGGCAAGGGAAAACGCGAACCGTCGGACCCTTGGTACGGTGGCGTGGGCTACGGTGGTGAAGGCCGTCCAGACCTCTCCAACACTGGCTACTTCATTGAAGCGTTACGAGCAGCCGAAACCGGTCCTGACGATCCAGCTATTCAGCGAGCACTCGCCTTTGTTTCGCGGTGCCAGAATCTTGATGCCGAATACAACGATACCCAGTTCGCCGCGAAGGTCGATGACGGAGGATTCTACTACGAAATCCCAACAACAAAAATTGACCCAAGCACTTCGGATGAACGATACACACCCAACGGTGGACTACGAAGTTATGGCTCGATGGGCTACACGGGACTCAAGAGCATGATCTTTGCTGGGCTTACGCCAAACGATCCCCGCGTTAAAGCGGCTCAGCAATGGATCACGGATCACTACAGCGTCGAAGAGAACCCAGGAATGGGTTCCGCTGGGTTGTATTACTACTACCACACCTTCGCATCGGGTCTCAACGCGAGCGGCTTAAAAACGGTCGATCAAAGCGACGGAACGAAGCACGATTGGAAAGCTGACTTGGTTGCTGAACTTGCCAAGCGGCAAAACGATGATGGGTCTTGGAGCAACGACAATCAGCGTTGGTTCGAGAACGATAAAAACCTTGCAACTAGCTTTGCATTAATGGCCTTGGCCTATTGCAAATAAGCGAAGTCAACAGAGGAGTCTTCGAGCGCACGCAGACGCATTGCAATCCGTTCCAGCGGTTTACTCGTTGCGTTGAAACGTCAGAATTACCAATGAAAACCAAGCAAATTTGGATTATCCATATCGTCACGTTGATTGCGTTTCCTTTGTGGATCGCAGTCGATCCGTCCGTCGAATCGATAATGCAAAGGCTTGATTTTTCGGACGCGATGGGCAACACGGACTGGTTTAGATTCGGTGCTTTCAGCATTACTTCGGTGGTCGCGGCGGTCACCCTTATTGCACTGTTCGCGAGAATGCTGGGGCGTTCTAAGAATGCACTAGACAGTTCTAAGAATGCACTAGGCAGTCGCTCCATACGGCAGTTGTTTGTGCTGGTCGGCGTGATTGCGATTTGGTGTTCGGTGGGGCGTTACCACCAATCCATTGCGTGGCAAGGCAAACGCATTCGATTTGCAAGTCGTGTTGATCAACTCGAAGCGATCGCTTCGACCTTTCGAGACGACTGGCCGACGACTGATGGACAACGTAATGCGGTCGGACCGTTCATGGCTTATCCATTTGGTCGCCCGACAACGCTTGTGTTGTTGGAAGCGCCTCGCATCGAAAGTCGCCTCGTCTACATCAGTGCAATCGAACGTTGTGCGAATGGTGCGATCAAGTTGCAGTTAACCGGCACTGATGGTGGCGACTGGGCCGAGTGGCATCCGCCCAACAGTAGACCCTCCTCTTTCATTGGTGGGCTTTCAGATCCGCATGAACTAGAAACCGCAACGTCGATTGGCCGCGGATGGTTTTTGGTGCGTTATCGTGCCGAGCAGCCAATCGTTTGAACAAGGCTCACTTCGTCAAAACAAGTTTGCCTTGCCGGGTGCTCTGTAGCCGATAAAGCTTCCCTTGGTACTCGATCCAAATCTCATCACCACAGAGTGCGAGCTCTTCAAACCGGAGTATTTTCCGGGCCAGATTTTCTTGGGGCGCATCACTTTGGCTTGCGCATCGTTCGCCCTGAGGATCATCAGAAGGCAGAGGCATAGAGCTGGTAGGGGAGTAAGAGACGGCGGGCATCCCGCCTTGTTGCGAACGGGTCTCATTAAGAAAACTCCCGGAGTCAATTTTGTCAACGTCGGCTGCGAAAAAAAAAATGGCCGTGTTTTTCAGTGCCAAACGAAGGCCTGCTCGAGAATTTTGAAAGCTGGGGCTTTCGCGGCCAACCCCAAGCACCTAGAATCGGCCTTGTTGAGATCAATTCTCAACAGCCTTCCAAGGTAGCAAGCAAGACCAATCGGTGCTGGCATTCGTGCGTCTGAAGACGCCAAAATCGCCCACTCGACTTTGATCCAGCGAGCAAGACAGAAGCGCCGCACCCCGTTGCATCGTGCAACGAGCGGGCGATTTTCGTGACTTGTTTTGCAGAGGTCAGTGCTATGCATTGGTGTCGTTTTGTTTGGATCTCACTCGCCGTCTCTTACGGTGGGCTCGTATCTTCTTCGGCTGCATTCGCAGCGATTTATGTTCCCGGCGATGTTGTGCCGAATGTCTCCGGTGAAATCTTTGGATGGTCCCGTGGCGATGCGAACAGCACCTACAGCGGTTGGGACGTGTTCGAAGCCGCGATACTGCCGAACAATCCCATTAACGGTTTTGTGGATTCAACTCCGGACATCGCAGGACAGTTCGGAACCGCTAGCTCGATTGCCGTTGGTCCGGGCGGCATTTCTGTCGAAAGCGGGAATGCGTATTCGCCGTTTGCACCGCTTAGCTTTCAATCCACAATCAATTCAGGAACCAGTGGAGGCGACAACACGAGAATCGTCGCCCAGTTCCAAACAGGCGGCAGTGAACTGAATTACGGCGGTTTGCTGTTGAGCTTTGACGAACTGACCGCGGGAACGATCGCTCCTACCTTCGCCATGGAAACCAGTCGAACGTCGTTGGGCGGTTCCAGCGGCGACATGATTCAATATCTCGCGATTTGGGACCTTACCACGAGCCAAGATTCGTTTCGCCTAGACTTTGGTGCAGCGGGGAGCTCATTGTCGTTGCAACAATTCCATGTTGACACGTTCACTCAAAGCACGGCTTTTGCCTCACCCACTGCCGTTCCCGAACCGGGTAGCTGGGCACTCCTAGGACTTGTTGCCGGCGGTGTGTTACTGCGACGCCGACGTGATAAGAATGGTCGATCGCATCGCAAAGCCAATCGCCGACGAGCAGGATTTACTCTGATCGAGTTGTTGGTCGTCATCGCCATCATTGGCATTTTGATCGGCTTACTATTGCCCGGCGTTCAAGCCGCACGCGAAGCGGCACGTCGCATGTCGTGCAGCAACAACCTTAAGCAGGTCGGGTTGGCTATGCACAATTACAACAACGTCCATCGCAAATTACCGCCCAGTGCATTGGGCGTTCGCGTCGGCGGAACCAATCGAGAGCCCATTCAGCAAGGTGGACTCACGGCTTTTGTGTCCATTCTGCCTTTCTTGGAACAGTCGTCGTTGTTCGAGCAGTTCGACTTGACTTCGGATGCTTGGTCGCCGCAGAACGAAGTGCCGGCCAGCAAGACTCCGGAAGTCTATCTTTGCCCTTCGATGTCATTTCCCAACGTGGGCGGCTCACCGGATGGGTACTCCAGTTACGCAGTTTCCACTGGTACCAAGAAGTATCGCAACCAGATCCACGATGGTGCGATCGTTGATGCGATGAACGTGTTTCGCAATGAACGAGTAACGGCGGGATTGCCCGATGATTCCTCTTGGCTTTCTTGGGTCACCGTCGATGATATCTCCAATGCAGACGGAACCACGAACACCTTGCTTGCCGGCGAATTCGGTGTCCAGGTTCGCGAAACGTCGTCTTTACCGTTTCCCTATCCTGGATCGGGTGGCGAAAGCGCTGGAAAATGGGCGTTAAGCTATCCCTACCATTCCACGGCATCCACTTTTGGAAAATTCAACGCGACTGAAATCTCGTTGTTTGACATACCCTCGTACGAATCGTTTCGAGGGCCACATATTTCCGGCGTACAGTTTGTACTTAGCGATGGCGGGGTTCGGTTTCTGACGGAATCGGTTGACGCTGTAATCCTGCAACGACTGACTGCTCGCAACGATGGTGAAGTGATCGACAAGGAACCTTGGTAATGCGTCGCGTGTACAAATCGCTGATTCTTGCTCTTGCGATTTCAACTTGCGTGGTGGGTTGCAAAGACTCTGCATCCCCTTCGGTAGAAGCAACCGGCATCGTGATGGCTGACGGAGAACCTTTATCGGGGGCGGTGGTGACGCTGGAACCGATGCGTCAGACAACCGGTCCTAATGCTTCGGTTCCCGTATTCGATGGCAAGTTTGAAGTCCCTGCAAGTGCGGGCCTGCATGGCGGTTTGTACCGAGTTCGCGTTGCCATGATTCCGGCAGAGATTCGCAAAAGCATCCCTGCCGAACAAGCAACGAATCTACCTCCCGACGATGCGATGATTGATCCTGCGTTTGACGCAAACAGCGATCTCACATGCGAACTTAAGCCCGACCAAGCGAACTCACTTTCTTTCGCGGTCGCGTTCTTGAATCCCTAATTTTTGCAACAACCTACCTCTCCACCAATCCCTGAGAATAATGAACATCCTCAACCGATCCCGCCTGGCTCTTGTTGCCGTTTCCTGCTTAACGTTATCCAACCTCGCTCATGGCCACATGCCATGGTTGACTACGGATGATCAAGGTCATGCCGTCATGTGGTTCGGCGAATCACTGGAAGACCGAACCTATCACATGCCCGAGAAGGTCGCAGCCATCCAATTATCCGATGGCAACTCTACGCTCTCGACCGAGTCAGTCGAGTCCGATTCGCTGATCGGCATTCGAAGTCAGAAAGCAGTCGCGTCAGCGGAAGAAGTCGCCGGGGTTGTGACATATGGCCTTTACCATGGAACCAAACTGACCTATCACGTCGAGCATTTACCGCAAACCGACTCAAGTACTTGGCCGACGCAAGAGCGAGCGAACGCACCGCTGCAGTCGATCATTATCGCGTCGCCCACCGGTGGACTAAGCGTTACGATTCTTCGCGATGGCAAACCCGCCAAAGATGTCGAAGTCAAACTGTATTGCGAAGATGGTCACGAAGAAACCGCCGCAACGACCGACATAGCTGGCATCGTGACGTTCAAGAGTTCGGTTGTGGAACCGGGTTTGAATGCGATAGTGGCGGGAGTGACCGACGGCAAGAATAAGGGCACTCTTGATGGCGAATCATACAGCAGCACCACGGACTACTTGACGGCCACATTCCGAATTCCCGGTGAGTCGTCGAAAAATGAGAAGGTCAAACGCGAACCCCAACGACCAACGATGGAAGCCGATAGCGATGTTTCGATTGTCCCATCCAACTTGCCCGCTTTGCCAGAAGAATTGACCAGCTTTGGTGCCGCCATCGCTGGCAACAACTTGTATGTGTATGGCGGACATACCGGGAGCGCCCATTCGTATTCGACGGCCGAACAATCCGATCGCTTTTGGTGTCTGGACGTTGCTGCTGGCGAAAACGGCAAGTGGCGCCAACTGGCCGGCGGTCCGTCGTTGCAAGGGCTCGCCTTGGTAGCTCATCAAGATCGTGTGATCCGCATCGGAGGTTTCACCGCAACAAACGCCAGCGGCGAAGAACACAGCTTGCACTCGCAGAACTCTGTGGCCGCTTATCAGGCCGCGACCGACACATGGACCGATTTGCCGTCGCTTCCCGAACCTCGTTCGTCATTAGACGCCGCGGTGATTGGCGACACGGTTTATGTCGTGGGAGGCTGGAAACTGAATGGTGAAAGTGACGAAAGCCAATGGCATGACACGGCTTGGTCACTTGACCTAAGCGACGACAAAGCCACTTGGCAACCACTTGCAACGCCCACCTTTCAACGCCGAGCAATCAGCGTGGCCGCTCACCAAGGAAAACTATTCGTGCTCGGCGGCATGAACTCCGACGGTAAACCGACCACTCGTGTCGATGTTTACGATCCCGTTGCAAAGACCTGGGCGGAAGGACCATCGTTGCCAGGAAGCGGAATGTCTGGCTTTGGATCATCGTCATTTGCCACCGGCGGAAACCTCTATGTCAGCACCATGGACGGCTTCGTTCATCGGCTCAGCAGCGATCAGAAATCCTGGTCAACGCTTGCCAAGAGCGATCCCGCTCGCTTCTTTCATCGCATGCTTCCTATCAGCAAAAACGAACTGCTAATGGTCGGCGGCGCGAATATGGAAATCGGTAAGTTCACGCAAATCGACCGCATCGTGCTTCCCTAACGCCGTGTCAGACCCAACGACGCAGGTTGGCAAACAACCAGCGTCGTTGTGAACGGGCCAATTCTATGAGGGCTTAGGATACAACCAAGCTCGAAACACCCATGTCAGCAGCGGCAGGATGATCCATGTCATGGTGGCCACACTGATGGCTGCCAACATCGCACTGGAAAGCAAGGGTGGTATTGAAGCAAATGCCGGTTTCAAAACGCTGATCATTGGCAGAACGGCAGCGTAGACAGCAATCCAAACCACGACAAACATCTTGTACTTCGGTGGTGCGTCGAACGACACCGACGAATCGTCCGGTGGCGTAAACCATGGTTCGAAGCCAGTAAGTTGCTGAATCTCAGCAGGCTGTTGTTCGAACGGACTCAACTTTTCGACTCGCTCCTGCCTTTCGCTCGAGTGATACCAGCGACGCATGTTTTCCATGGTGTCGAAACGTGTGATCACTCGATAGTGCGGTTGGTCAGCGGACTCGGGATGCAGAATGGTTGTCCCTTGGTGACCAGGGAAGGTTGACGACGCGCGAATCAAATCGCCAATCGCCAGCTCCCACAGCTGTTCTTTGCCCGGTGCCGGGAAGGCAGTCGCGAAGATAGTAGCATGACACGCTCCGGTGCTCTGTTTTGTATGGTTCATATTGACAATTGCGCCGTGAACTTCTCCTTAAGACCAATCATTCTCTCGTTGCGATGGCTACCCCATGCGCACTGCCACATGCTGATAGCCATCGCTTGATCAGTTTGCAACGATGTCAAGCTGCTTGGGATCCCGAATCGGTTGGCTTTGCCTTTGCGAACCGACGAAGCAGAACATAAAACACTGGCGTCAGGAATAGACCAAATAAGGTGACACCCAACATACCGCTGAACACGGCTGTACCGAGCACACGCCGCATCTCAAATCCAGCTCCCGTTGCAACGAGCAAGGGAACAACGCCCAAGATGAACGAAAACGCCGTCATCAAGATGGGACGCAGTCGCAAACGACATGCCGCAACGGCAGCGTCGAAACGATTCTTACCAGCATCTTCCTCAGCCTTAGCGAACTCGACAATCAAAATTGCATTTTTGCAAGCCAGTCCAATCAAAACGATGAACCCAATTTGAGTCAACACATTGTTGTCCATGCTGCGGAACCAAACTCCCACGATCGCAAACAGCAAACATAACGGAACGATTAAGATGATCGCCAATGGCAAGAGCCAACTTTCGTACTGAGCTGCCAAGGCAAGGAACACGAACAAAACCGCCAACGGAAACAAGAAGACAATCGTGTTGCCGGCCTGCTTTTCTTGAAATGCAAGCTCGGTCCATTCGTAACCGAAACCAACGGGCAAATTCTGATCAGCAAGTTGTTCCATGGCTGCGAGTGACTGACCGGAACTAAAACCAGGAACAGTCGTCCCGTTCAAGTCGGCGGCCGGAAATAGATTGAATCGGACCAAACGATCCGGACCAGCCGTGGTGGTGACGTCGACGACCGACCCAAGCGCTACACTCGCACCACGCGCACTTCGAGTGCGAAGCTTCACGATGTCGGACGCCTCATCGCGATACTCAGGTTCCGCCTGCGCCGTGACGCGATACGTTCGACCTAGAAAATTGAAGTCGTTGACGTACATCGACCCTAGATAGATTTGCAACGCATCGAACACGTTACCAACCGGCACGTCCAACATTTGAGCCTTGGTCCGATCAATATCAGCGTACACCTGCGGCACATCCATGCGTAGGTTGGTGAACACCTGAGTGATCCCAGGTTGAGCATTGGCTTGAGCCAACATAGCGTCGGTCACTTGCCCCAGTGCGTTCGTTCCTGCTCCGCCGCGATCTTGAACATACATTTTGAATCCACCTCCACGCCCAATCCCGCGAATCGGTGGCGGAGGAATAATCAAAACCTGAGCTTCATTGATTGAGCCGACTTCACGCCGAAGATCCGCAGCAATTGCTTCCACGCTACGACCACGCTCGGCACGATCCTTAGCATCTTGCAACGGCAAAAACGTTACGGCAGCATTGGGTTTGATGGTAAAGGTCGCACCCGAAAGCCCAGCGATGCCTACCGCGTGTGCCACACCATCAATTCCTTTCCCGATTTCAGCAACTTGGCGAGTCACTTTATCGGTACGCGATAACGAAGCACCATCGGGCAAATTGATCGCAACAATGATGTAGCCTTGATCCTGGTCCGGTATGAAACCGGTCGGAACAAGTCCGAAACTTAATCCGGTGCAAACCAGCAGCAGTACGTAGATCACAATGGCGATTCCCGATTTCTTCACCAAGCGACCAATGATTTTGGCGTACACGTTGCTCGTGAAATCAAACGTGCGATTGAATAGCCTAAAGAACCATCCAAACAACACGTCAATCAATCGGCCAACGCGATTCTTCGCGGCATCTGTGGGCCGCAACAAGATAGCGCACAATGCCGGACTAAGCGTCAGTGACACAAACGTTGAGATGGCCGTAGAGATCGAAATCGTCAACGCAAATTGTTGATAAAACTGACCACTGATGCCTGGAACAAACACGGTCGGCACGAAGACAGCGATCAACACCAACGTGGTCGCGATTAGGGCGGACCCGACTTCATCCATCGCCTTGTGCGTAGCCTCGCGTGCCGACATCCCCTCGGCAATCAATCGCTCTACGTTCTCAACAACCACAATCGCATCGTCCACCACGATCCCGATCGCGAGCACTAAACCGAACAACGATAAAGTATTGAGGGTCACGCCCAGAAACTGCATCACCGCAAACGTTCCGATCAACGAAATCGGAATCGCGATGACCGGAATGACCGTAGGACGCCATCCATGCAGGAACATGAAGACGGTTAGAACGACGAAGACGGTTGTCAAGAACAATGTCTCGATCACTTCATCAATTGATTCTTCAACGTAGTCGGTTGGGTTGTAAGCGATCTCGTATCCGATCCCTTGCGGAAACTCTTCGCTCATTTCTGCCATGGTGCGTTTTACCTCGGCAGCCGTATCGACGGCATTGGTCCCAGGGCGCTGGTACACCAAGACAGCAATCGCCGACTTACCATCCAGGTAACTCAACCGCGAATAATCTTGTGCTCCCAGTTCGACGCGAGCAACGTCGCGCAACCGCGTCACTCGACCATCCGTTCCGCGCTTGACGATGATATCGCCAAACTCTTCCTCTTTGACCAAACGACCTTGAGTCGTCACGTTAAGTTGGAAGTCACCTGTGTCACTCGTTGGTGGTTGGCCGATCACACCCGCAGCCACTTGGACGTTCTGGCCACGAATTGCTTCGACCACTTCGCCGGCCGTCAGGTCCACATGAGTCATCTTTTCGATGTCCAGCCAAATCCGCATGGCATACTCGTTGCCACCAGCGATGCGAATTTCGCCGACGCCGTCTAGTCGCATCAGAGCATCCCGCACTCTAAGAAACGCATAGTTGCTGATGTACAGCAAATCGCGACTGTCGTCGGGTGAGTTGATGTGAACAACCATCAACATGTCGGGAATCTGCTTCGTCGTAGTGACACCGATCTGGCGCACCTGCTCGGGAAGGCGAGACTCTGCAATCGCGACACGGTTCTGGACAAGAACCTGAGCATCGTCGAGATCTGTTCCCAACTTGAAGGTAACGGTCAACTGCATGGTGCCATCGCTACTCGACGACGATTCCATGTACAGCATGTCGTCGACGCCGTTCATTTCCTGTTCGATCGGTGTGGCAACCGTGTCAGCAATCACTTGCGGAGTCGCACCGGGATAGCTGGCTCGCACCAACACCGTTGGCGGCGCGACATTGGGGTACTGCGAGACGGGCAAAGTGACGTACGTAATCCCACCAACCAAAACGATCAGGAAGGACAGAACCGCAGCGAAGATTGGCCGCTCAATGAAGAAGTGTGGAAATTTCATGAGAGCAAGCCCCCAGCACAAAAGCGGTTTCCAATGGTTCCATCAGCCAAATTGTCCGACAACGGATTGGGTCGTTCTAGCGAAGCCGCCGAAGGTGCTTGGTCAGGAGCAGGCGATATCCACTGCGACTTTGGCACCGGTTCGTATTCGTCGGGTAGACCATCTTCCACTACCTCGATCGTTCCCTCGACTGCGTTGACTTTGGCATCGGGACGCGACTGAAGCAGCCCTTCAATCACGATCGTTTCATCACCCGTTAGTCCTTCGCGAACTACTCGCAGTCCATCGACAATGGGTCCCAGCTTGACGGGATAGCGTTTGATCACTCCATCAACAACGGCAAACACGTACTGCGATGATTGATCTGTCCCAACGGCGGAATCGGGAATCAAAACGGCTTCATGACTGGAACTGCCGGGGATCCGAATTCTGGCGAACATACCCGGCAACAATAGCTGGTCGTCATTTCGAAACACGCATCGAGCACGCATACTAGCCGTATCGGTGTCGAAACGATTGTCGACAAAGTCCATGTGTCCTTTGTGCGGGAATCCATCTTCATCGACTAGCCCCAGGAACACTGGATTCTTGGCGACTCGCGAACTTTCTCGTTCGCCAGATTGAGCGAGGCGAATGTACTTCAAGACATCTTGTTCGGTTGCATCAAAGACGCAGTAGATCGGTTGGATCGACGTGATCGTTGTCAGCATCGAGGACGTGGCGGAACCGCCCGCAATCAAGTTGCCTTGCGTGATCTCTTGCCGGCTGATCCGACCTGAAACGGGAGCTCGTATTTGAGTGTACTGAAGATTCAACTCAGCCGTTTCAACACCTGCCTTGGCAATTTCAATTTCGGCCTGAGCAGTCGCGATTGCTGATTCAGCAGAATGAATGCTTGCGGTCACGCCTTCAATGTCTGCTTTCGCCTGCAGATACTCGGCTTCGCGTTCGTCCACTTCCTCCTGAGAACTCGCGTTGCGTTGGCTCAGCTGCTTTGATCGCCTGAACCGCAATTCCGCCAAGTTGAGTTGCGCCTCGGATTGCATCGAACGAGCCTTGGCTTCATCGAGCATAGCCTCGGATTGTTTCAGCCGAGATTCAGATTGCTGAAGCTTAGCCTTCGCAGCGTTTAGCTCAGCTTCAAAAGGACGCGGGTCGATAACGAACAGCAAATCGCCTTTATTGACGATCTGGCCTTCATCGAAATGCACTGATTGCAGATAGCCGCCCACGCGAGCTCGGATTTCCACCAAATCGACCGCTTCAAGTCGCCCCGTGTAGGCGTCCCACTCAACGATGGTTTTCTTGACCGGCTTCGCTACTGTAACCGACGGAGTCGGCATTTGCGGTGGTCCAGATGCGGGCTTACTACACCCGCCGAGCAAGGCGATCATCAACAATCCCAAGGACGTCGATATCTTGTTCTGAAAATATAGCATTCTGTTTAGTCTTCGCTCTCGGTGAGTGACTCTCGTGTCTTTTCTAATAGTTCGATCAGCGACTTCAGCTCGCTGCGGTTCAACTTCTTCAACAATGATTTTTCGAGTTCAACAAGTGGATCTTTCAACGCGTCCGCCACTTCGCGTCCATGCTTTGTGATTTGCACATGGACGACCCTACGGTCTTCACTACTACGATGCCGCTGGACCATTCCGTTTTGTTCAAGGTGGTCGACCAGCGAAGTGATTGCGGGAACCAACTGGATCATCCGCTCCCCAATTTCACCGCACGTCAGTGGCCGCTCAGCAACGATTAGGCTTCGCAGAACATTGAAGCGAGACAGCGTCAGCCCATGTTCGCGGAATAAACGCGACAGGCGGTTGTCGAGCTGATCACCGGCGCGCAACAAGTTCAACAACGCTTCCTGCTGCAGTGACGCAAACGGGATTGGTCGTTTGAGTTCGTGCTGTAGCTTCATGGACAATCTCGCGGCCGGGGATCAAATATCTCACTGCAAAATATATTACTAGTAAGATACTTTATGTCCAATGGATTAATGCGGCGGTCATCCGCCCAATCAAAGCCGAGATTGCTTCAATTCTCGTCGTCGATCTTGTAGGCGCGAAGTCGATCACGTAGCGTGCCTCGATGGATGCCAAGCATCTCTGCCGCCCGGGCTCGGTTCCCGCCAGTATGACGCAGCACCACCCGCAATAGAGAAGGTTCAACGGCGGCGAGAAAGTCACTATGGATCGTTACGGCGCTAGGGTCCTCCGCAACTTTGGTTTCAGCCCAGGTAGCGATTGCTGATTCAAGCGAGTGAGTTGAGGAAACTGGCACGGCATCGCGACTCGGTTTGGCGACGGGGAAGTCGTCTATGGTTAGCCGGCGGCCGCGAGCGACAACGGCCGCGTGACCGACCGCATTTTTTAGCTCACGAATGTTTCCATGCCACGGTCGCGTTTTCAGTTCTGCGAAAACCGATTCGTCAATCGTCGTATCGCCATAGTTCATGGCGGTTAAGAAATGTTGGCACAGCGGACCAATGTCCTCGGTGCGTTCACGCAAGGGTGGCAAATGAATCTGCACCCCGGTCAGCCGATGAAAAAGATCCTCACGGAACTCGCCCGAGGTTACCGCGTCGTGAAGATTACAATTGGTCGCGGCTAACACTCGAACGTTCGCGGTCCGTGGCGTCGCATCGCCGACGCGACTGTATTGCCCCTGTTCTAAAACTCGCAACAACTTGACCTGCGTACCGAGTGGCAAGTCACCAATTTCATCGAGCAGGATCGTTCCTCCTTCGGCCCTCTCGAATAACCCCGGACGGTCCTCGCTTGCGCCAGTGAAAGCTCCTTTGACGTGGCCGAAAAGTTCGCTCTCGATCAAGTCCAGGTTCAATGCCACCGGTGCGATAGGAATATAAGGAGCCTTGGAACGTTGACTGTGCCGATGAATCGCTGCAGCAACGAGTTCCTTTCCCGTGCCCGTTTCACCCGTAATCAGAACCGACAAGTCACTATCCGCGACGAGTGCGATTTGGCGAAACACTTGCTGCATCGCAGGTGAGGCACCGACCAGGACAGAATTATCAGCAGCCATTGGCTGAGTCGCCTTGGGCACTGCTCTTTGCGACGACTTTTGCAACGTGAGCCGACAAGTTCGCAGCGCATCCTCCAACTTAAATGGTTTGGTCAGATAGTCGGTTGCCCCCTTCTTTACTGCTGCAACCGCGGTTTCTAAGTCGCCAAACGCAGTGATGATCACAACAGGTGCATTGTTAGTCGCGGCAAGAAATTTAGGCAGGGCGGTGATGCCATCTTCCTGAGGCAAACGAACATCCAGCACGACCATCGCGGGCTGATGCTTCTTGGCTAACTGCAATCCCTCCTCGGCACTCGATGCGGTCACGACATTATGACCTTCGCGCGTGAGCATCTTTTCGAGTGCCCAGCAGATCGAAGGTTCGTCATCGACAACCAGGATCGTTTGCTTCTCGGTCATGACGTTCGTTCCCCTTGGGCCTTGGTTGATTGCGAAAGGATTCTGGCATCCAATTCAAAAATGGTCCGATCATCTTCGCGGCGCCAACGCACGTCGCCTTCCAATCGCTCCGCAGCCCTACGAACAACTGAAAGACCAAGCCCCATGCCTTCGGGTTTTGACGTCACAAACGGTTCAAACAACTCATCAGCAACCGAGTCCGCGATCCCCGATCCATTGTCGGACACGACTAACCGAACTCGGTCATCGGCAACCTTCTGCAACGCAACTTTCACGTCGTCACCGGCCTGCATCGCGTTATGAACTAAGTTGCTAGCCGCAGCGATCCAGGTGGGACCGTCCTGAACGAACAAGCCTGTGATTGCATCGTCACAATTCCAGTCGATGTTTACTCGCAAGTGTTTCGCTATCGGCGATAAGCTGTTCTGTATATCAAGGAAACACTGGCGAATGTCCGCCGGTCGATCTTCATCTTGCCGACCTGACGCGACTAACAACAATCGTCGAACGTAGTCTTCGGAAACTTCGATTTGCTCGATCGCAACCTCAATCCCTTCATCGTCGCTGCGACACTGGCTAGCGTGTAATTCCACCGCCATCCTTGCTCCGGTCAGGCTGTTGCGAAGTTGATGTGCCATTCCGCCCGCGATTTGATGCAGCAGCTTTTCACTTTGCTGGCGGTTGATGCGTTTCCAAAGCTCACTTAGTTGGGCAGCCATAGAATCCACAGCACCGCCAAGACGTCCAAGTTCATCTTCGACATCATCTGATACTGTTGATTCAAAGTCGCCCCCGGCTACTAGTTCCACACGTCGTTGCAACTTGCCAAAGCGACTGACCAATCGCGACGATAGTAGCAACGCAACGCTACTGAGGGCCAGGATGGTGGACAGCCCTGTAACGAGTGGTAGGATCGCTGCGCGTTGTCGGCTCGCGGCGATCTGCTGCTTATCGAATAGGACCTCAACCTCTGACACTCGATCCTGGCGCGACGAAGGATTACTTGTCGCAAAGCGATAGATACTGAAACGTTGTCGCGACGCGGCGTCCAGATCAATCGTGCTGTGAGTCACATTGCCTTGAAGGTCCAGTCCAACCAATTCGGTTTGCGTTAGATCGGCTAGCGAATCGAGCACCATCGGATTGAGCGGAAAGGTGGATTCCGCCAGTGAGCGTTCAATTGCGTCGAACCGCTGCTTGAGATCACCCTGAGCCCAACGGTCTCCGAGCCAATACGATGCAATCGCGACTGCGACAGCGGCCAACAACGCCGTGACGACCATAGGGGCGATAAGACGAAGTCGAAGCGATCGAAAAGGAGCGGGGTGCTGGTTCACGTCTCCATTCTATTCAATTCGTGCCGGTGGAATATCCGCCGTCGGTGGCGAAAGGAACGTCACGCATTGCCGAATTGACGACTGGGCCTCGGGGAATACCATTGGTTTTGCAAATATTGGGTTTGGCACGTGGTCTGCATACCTGTCGCACTCAAGGTCAAAGACTTCGAATTGAAGCGACCATAGGGAATAGAGCCGCGTCGAATACAGCCGCATTGGAGCGAGCTGCACAAAAGCGAATCTGAACAGCCGAGCCGATTGAAAGAGGGAACTCTATGCCGAAGCGTCGTGATGCTTTCACGCTTGTTGAACTTCTTGTCGTGATTGCCATTATCGGTATTCTCGTCGGCTTGCTGCTGCCTGCCGTCCAGGCCGCTCGCGAAGCGGCCCGTCGGATGCAGTGCAGCAATAACCTGAAACAAATTGCCTTGGCTTGTCACAATTACCAAAGTGCCTTCAAAAAATTCCCTCCTTCGGCGATCGTTGATCTAAGCGTTACTGATACCGGCAACAACGGTTCGTGGGGAGTTCACGGTCGCATCTTGCCCTATCTCGAACAGGGCAACGTTTACGAAAACATTGATCTCTCTGTTGCATGGGATTACCAGACCGCCATTGACGGGCTGAAAATCGCAACATACGCCTGCCCGAGTGATCCTGGGACTGATCAAGTTCGCGGATTTGATGACGGTCGCCCTTCCTTGTATCCCACCACTTACGGATTCAACTTCGGTCGTTGGTTTGTCTTCAATCCGGCTGATCGCAAAGCAGGTGATGGAATGTTTTACCCCAATTCGTTCCTGAGCTTCCGAGACTGCTTGGACGGTACGACGCAAACTCTACTGGTCGGTGAAGTCAAAGCCTGGACGCCCTATCAACGCAATGGCGGGCCGTCATCGACAACCTTGCCGATCAACAAAGCTGAAGCCGAAGTGATCGTTGCCAGTGGTGCTCAGTTTAAGGACACCGGCCATACCGAATGGCCCGATGGTCGAGTTCACCACACTGGCTTCACCGTTACACTTCCACCCAACAGCAAAGTCGAATACACCAATAGCGGAATACTCTACGAGGAAACGGATTTCAATTCTTGGCAAGAAGGTAAGAACGGTATCGCCGGAAACCCCACTTACGCCATGATTACGTCGCGGAGTTACCACATTGGGCTAGTCAATGTCGCGAAACTTGACGGCAGTGTTTCATCAATAACGGAATCCATCGACATTGATGTTTGGCACGCCTTGGGAACTCGCGATGGTCACGAGATTATCGAAGGAGCGTGGTAAAGGCCGCGACCCCGCCTTTCGATCCTAAATGGGTTCGTTCAGTAAGAACACCAACCTGTTCAGCGACGGGATCGAAGTCGGCCGTTAAACCGCAAATGCCTTCATCGGTTGATTTTCACTGGCGGAAATCACCAACCTATGACAACTTACAGTTTGAATACTCCGTGCAAGAATGCATGGCTCAAACAAACTCATGTCACATCAACGATGAATAAAATCTCGACTCACTGCCCTCTAGGCCATCACGTGCAAGGAAACGCTTCGCTGCTTGGAACTTGGGTTCATTGCCCTGTATGCCAAGCTGGATTTGAGTTTGCTCTTCCGACGAATGCAAACGATTCGGCGGCTACCGAAGCCGACCATCGTTCCGTCACAGATACCGGAATCATGCGAATCTTGGGGCCTTACGAACCACCATCTGCTTCCCAGCCGAAGAATGAACCGGCCAATAGCGAGGCACCGGAACCGGAATCCGACGTAGTGCTGCAGTACAAACCAAGTATGACGGCCACGACAATTGAGGCCATTCGGAACGCTTTCCAGAACCAGCAGTCGTAGCTTGGCCTGACGACACAGATTTTTAGCATGGCTATGTGTGGTCTCTACACTTGAACTGCTTGTTGTGTGAGACCGATCTGCATTTGCAAAGGTCGTTCGCGGCGATTTAGCGAAGCCTTGGTCTTGGTCCCGAACGAGGACGACCGCCACGGAACATGCTGTCATTTCGCTGACTTCTCTGCTGCTGAAACTGTTGCTCATTGCGACTGCTTTCCAGTTGATCAATTCGCAACATCAACTGCACTACCAACAAACGCAAATCATCATCGCCGATGTCAACGAGTGTTTCCGTTGGCTTGGACCAAATAGAGATTTGTCTTTCCACCTCGTCCAACTCCTGTTGCATCACGGCGACGGATGGATGGTCTGTGCCCAAGTCATTCATAGCCTGGGTTAATAGCGACTGACGTTCTGCAAGCTCGGCTTGTCGATCTTTGATCATTTGATCAAGTGCTTTCTCGTCAACAAGCAGACTTGTGTCTCGCGGTGCAGTGTTCGGCCCTTCTTGATTGGTCCCCACGGCAGACGTCGTCGACACAAGAGCCGATAACACAATGGCACCAACGACCAAAGAAACGCTGCTGAATGACTGAGTTACAAACCGGTTCTTCGATAACGAATTCATGTCGAGCTTCTATGGCGAGGGAAGTGATTTGTTTTGCAGCCGAACGTTAGGGTGATGCGTGAATCGGCGATATAACGCGAGCTACTGAACTTACCAATATCTGCAGACGCGATTGGCATTCAGTTCAAGTATTTCCGCATCGAATTCTAGAACAGCAAGCCGGTAGACAAAGGTCTCAACATGTCTGCGGTTCCCGACACGCTCGCGTGACCTATCTTGCACCTGAAGATCGTGAGCATGACGAACAATGTGCAAGACGGCAGAAGGTCATCGCACACCATTGAATTAGGACGATTTGCCAGCCATTTGTCACTCTAAGAGTACTAACCCCAAGAGTACCGACCGAGCGGGGCGAGAAATTGCAAACCGATGGAACTCTAGTCCGGTTTGGCGATGTGACATTGAACTGAACTGTTCGTCCCCTAACTAATAGCCCGCCACAAGTCGCAGTTAGGCGATCTTCGTTGGCTCTCTCTTCTCTCGTACCAACCAACCCATAGGTAATTCCATGGCAACGTTTTGGAATCGCTGGATCAATCGGACTCGGTCGCGTCGGAAGAATGTTAAAAGACCGTCTCAGCGACGACGCGCGTTGGCTGAGAACCTAGAGACACGGCAGCTACTAGCGGCAAACATCTTTCACAACGAACTACTGCCCGAAGACGTCAACGAAGACGGCGTGGTATCCGCTTTAGACGCCCTGACGATTATCAACCAAATGAATCGCCAATCCGCGAACGGATCGGGGCAGGGTGTTCAAAGTGGCAACGATTTCAATCGCGAACCTGGCCGAATGACGGACGTTAACAATGACGGCCGAGATTCAGCGCTCGATGCTTTGTTGGTGATCAATCGCCTCAGTCGCGAACAAGAAAGGTTTGATCCACTTTCTCGCAATCCTGGCAATCCAAACGAGACACCGACGGATGAACAGCCAACCGATGACCTCAACAGTGACGCAACAACCACTGAAGACACTACTGATGACGAATTAGAAACTGACGATTCAGTGACCGTTGGTAATCCTACGGCCGAGGACACACCAGTTTCCGAGGCGAGTAGCGATCCTGTTTTGTTTTGGAATGATGTGTTCGGAGCAGTCTTGGGCGATAGTCTCGAGAATCAAAACCCGGGTTACGCATCACGGTCCGCTGCAATCCTGAACTTGGCAATCTTTGATTCCGTCGCAATCGCGTCGGGAAATACGGAAGGAACGTTTTACGATTACGACTCGGATATCGTAAATGCGACTGATGACTTGTCGGCGGAAGCGGTCGCGACCGCAGCGGCCTACACGGCGCTAAGTGGTCTGTACCCTGATCAACAAGCTCAGCTTGATGATGCCTTCGAACAATCGCTCACGGTCTTTTCGTCGAGTGACGATCTGAGCGCGAGCCTATTGCTCGGCGAAGAGATTGCCAACGAGATTCTTGCACTTCGAGTCGATGATGGTTCCGATCTGACTAGCGAATATACCTACACCGATGAGGTTGGTTACTTTCAACCCGATCCGCTGAACCCTGACGTGCCAGCTTGGGGAACAGCATGGCGAGATGTCGACACCTTCTCGATTTCATCCACCGAACCATTCGTCCCCGACACCACGCCAGCACTTACCAGTGATGAGTACGCTGCATCGTACAACGAAGTACTCGCGTTAGGATCAGTCGACAGCACCGAGCGAACCGCTGAAGAAACCGAAATCGGCATCTTTTGGGCCTATGACCGCGAAGGTCTCGGTACCCCCATTGCTCTGTACACGGACGTTCTCGAAAGCGTTGCCACTCAAGAAGGAAATACATTTGAAGAAAACGTCGCTCTATTCGCCCAGGCCTCGGTTGCTATGGCCGATGCTGCCATCGTTGCTTGGGAAACCAAGTTCAGCGAAGAGTTTTGGCGCCCCATCACCGCCATTCAACAAGGTGACGACGACGGCAATCCACTGACCGAAGGCGATACGCAGTGGACCGCACTGGGAGCACCCGATGGCGGTGATGACATTGTCGGCTTCACTCCGCAATTCCCAACCTATATCTCAGGCCACGCGACCTTTGGCGGAGCTCTGTTTGGAACGCTGCAAGATTTCTACGGCACCGACGACATCTCGTTTGAAGTGACATCAGAAGAGCTAGAAGTATTGCTCGACAACCCTGAACTTCAGGACGCCTACGGTCTTGACCTTGATGACGCAACGCGGACGTTTGATTCGTTTAGTGAGGCGATGGCAGAAAACGGTCGTAGTCGAGTTTACCTTGGCATTCACTTCGACTTTGATGACTTGGTTGGCCAAGAAGTAGGTCAAACAATCGCAGCCTCCGTCGCCGCCGACTTCGATGCGTTGACAGAAATTTCGGACACCTCCGACTCTGGTGAGACCTCATTCGTGGTAAGCGGAACAGTGGTCGACGCAACGGATTCTGATGAGTGGCCTTCAAATCCTAGAAGCATTATCAGTGACCACGATCTAACTTTGCTCGCGATGGATCAGTCCAATCTTCGTGGCGATCAACATCCAGCGGCAGACAATGGTCGTTTGGATGAAGGAGTCAGCGGTGTGACGGTAGAACTGCTCGACAGCACTGGCAATGTTGTGGCAGAAACCGTCACCGACGACCGCGGGAGGTACGTGTTTGATTCGATCGCTGATGCCGGCGCTTACCAAGCACACATCGTTGTTGCAGAACTCTGGATGGTGCTGGGCGATGACACTCAGGACATCGTACTTACGAACGACCACGATAGGCTGGGCGGTGTCAACTTCCGCGTCAGCTTGGTCTAGGTCGTCTCACTACCAGATCGGTAACAACTTTCGCCCTATCGGCCGCGCCCGGTGAAGCAACCAACAATCGTGAAGCAACCAACAATCGTGAAACAACCGAACAATGGAGTGGCTGCAAAGAATGTTCTTAAACGCGATAGCAGTCGTCTCCCTACAACAAGAGCCTCGTTTGAAACGAGGCTCTTGAAAGTTATTGCTGCTTCGCCCTGATAAAAACAGAACAAACCAGCGATGGAGGCGGCGGGAATTGAACCCGCGTCCCGCGATGCGTCCACGTGACCGTCTACGATGTGTAGTCAAACTATTTGTAGTTCACTGAAGAACCTTTTCACTTCGCTGGGCGCTGCTTGACAGGCTCCCAGTTCCGCTAACTCGAATCTTTTTTAACTCACCGCGTCTCGAGTAGGACGGAGAGCGATCCAAAATTGTGACGGGTATTCAGGCGACTTTGGCGGCCCCCATCAACCCGGGCTACCTGTTCTTAGGCGGCCAGTGCGAAACTTTCGTTTGCAATTAAAAAATTGTGATCAGCTTTTTACGTGGCCAACTGATCAACCACGACACGCAGGTCAGCGCTTCTCTACATCCGGTCGAATCCAGATCACCCCCGGATATCGATAGATGGATATCTAAAACTAGCGTCATTCAAATTCAACACTAATCTACGGCTCCATTCTAATCGGCATGGCAATAGTCAGCTAGCCAGCCGCGATTTCGCTCTGGACAGTGGCCGACCCCCGACTACCTTACCTGCTACGCATTGCCGAACCACCCGCTAGAGCCTAGCCGGGTCTCCTCCAGCGGCGAAACGCTCATTCACCACTCATACATCCGCAAATTGGCTCGACTTCGCCGTATCCGCTTCTTGTCGCAGACGGGGAAGATTAGGGCGTTTGGGGAAAGAACCCTTACAATGGTGTGGAATAGTCCTATTGTAGGGTTGGTGACACCTGTCAACTCTGGGGCAGTTTTGCGGCTGGAATCCAGACATTGGCCTTGGCTGACCAGAGGAATTCATTGCGTTCCTCAACGACTCACGGACAATGGGAGCGTTCGCCCCGAGATGCGAACATTAATTTACAGCACAGACGAACAGCGGTTGGAGCTCCCCTCGCGTTCGCTGTGAACTTCGACCCTTAATTTTTTGAAGCCTGGCTTTGATGGCGACCTCCACAGAAAACACCAGCTTGCGAACACAGCTCTCCAATCGCCTTTCGAGCGACGAGGACAACGACGGTCTGGAGATCTTCGCGATTCTCAGTCGCCAACGTTGGTTGATCGGCTTGCTAACTCTCGCCGGGTTGGCGGTTGGGCTCATCTACGCTCTCAACGCGGAAGTATGGTATCGCTCGCAAGCGAAGGTGCTGATCAATGAAAAGAGCGCGGGCTTGGGTGCGGGATCCGCAGCCACCGACATCATTGATGAAGACATCCTGGCCAACCACATGGAATTGCTGCAAAGCCGCTTGATCGTTGGCGAAGCACTGGAATCCAACGGGTTGATGAATCTCGAATCCATCACACCTCACCTGGGCGATTCGGGTGATCCCGTCGAGTACGTGATTGATCGTTTGGAATTGGTAAAGGGCGGTGACGGATCAGCTAAGACAGCACGTAGCCTGAACATTGCTTTAACTCACACCGACCCCGAAGACACCCAGTTGATTTTGACCGCGGTGCTGAAACGCTACGAGCAATTCATCATCAATCAAGTTGAGCAGGTGATGGGTCGCGCCAACGAAATGGTCAACAAGGCCAAGACCGAAGTTGAGACCGATCTGGTGGCGGCTGAACAAGAATATTTGACGGCCAGACAGGAAGCACCGTTGTTCTTCCAAGGTGAAGGAAGCAGCAATATCTACCAGGATCGCTATCGCCGTCTGCAGGAACAATTGCTCGACATTGATATTCAAGAATCCACCATTCGCACGCGATTGGAACGGGTCGAAGAAACTCTTTCAGAAATGGACGAGGAAAAAAGCACAGCGGCGGATCAACTAGACAAGTTAGCGTTGATCGATAGCGAGAGCCTTGAACGATTAGGAGTTTTTGCAGGGCTGCAAATGAATTCAGCGAATACGGCTGAGTTCCGAGCCGCGATGCCTGCTCAGACGGAAAAAGCACGAGCCGAAATCACTCACCTGTTACAACTCAACAGCGAAAAGCAACGTCTTACCGCTGTCTTTGGCCCTGGGCATCCAAAGGTTCAAGATATTCAAAGCGAAATTGAATCGGTCAAGGCGTTCCTGCAAGAGAACGACGAGCTTGCGGAACCAGCGGCGATGTTCGCTGATAGCACACTAACACCTACGGGATTGTTACGGGCTTACGTCGGTTTCCTGAATCACGACATGTCTGCGCTTAATGAACAACGCAAAGAATTAACTTTCTTGGCCGCTGATGCGGAAGAGAAAGCAAAAGCGTTGATCGAATACGAATTAAAAGATTTGGTCCTGCAAAAGAAAATCTCTCGCCAGGAAGCTTTGTTCGATGGCGTTGTTCAACAACTCCGCGACCTCGATACTGCGAGTGGTTTGAGTGGCTACCTTTACGAGTTCTTGGAAGTTCCACGCCTTGGTAAAAAGTCATGGCCGAAATTGCCCATCTGCGGTCTCGGTGGACTAATGCTTGGACTTTTCTCTGGATTGGTACTCGCGGTGGCCAATGAAGTTCGTGATCGACGCTTCCGTTCGGCGTCAGAACTCGACGAAGCAATCGGCCTCCCCAACTTGGGAATGGTTGCGAAGTTGAACTCGATCCGAGAAGGCATCTCTGGATTGATCGCTGCGGAAAACTCCCCCAACGCGGAAGCTTTCCGACTCGGGCGTACGGTCCTGTTGCCTGAGATTCGCTCGGGTGAATTGCGAGTACTTGGTTTTACCAGCCCGATGCAGGGGGACGGAAAATCGACGGTCACGTCCAACTTTGCCGTTTCGTTCTCGCAAATTGGCTTGAAGGTGCTGGTCATTGACGCCGACCTTCGTCGACCAAGTGTTCACCGCTATTTCTCTGTCGCGAAGGGAGCTGGCCTTTGCGATGTCCTTGAAGGGCGTGAACAGTTCAAAGATATGATTCGCGAAACGGAAGCCGAAGGCGTCCATGTGGTCACAGCCGGGTCGTCACCCAAGATGGCAGCAGAACTACTTCAATCCGACAAGTTGGATGAAGTGATTGCTGAGGCTCGCGAAATGTACGACTTGGTTCTTGTTGACTTGCCGCCCGTGCTAGCCGTCTCGGATCCGATCGTCGTCATGCCTCGACTTGACGGCGGAGTCTTGGTGGTACGCGTTTCGCGTGTTCGTCGTGACGAGGTAATCAATACAATGAGACGGATCGAGTCTTCGGGCGGTAACTTCGTCGGTTGTATGCTCAACGCGTTCGGTGCTGGCAAGAAGTTCAATGTCGAAGGCGGATATTACGGTTACTACCGCAGCGACTATTCAAGGCCAGCCAGCAAGAATGGTTCGTCCAAGCGAATCGCATCGCCGGCACGCGCGTCGTCGATTCCAACGGACATGAACTAAAAGTCGACGTTTCGGTTGTCGCAAAAAAAAAAGCGGCGAGGGTAATCCTCGCCGCTTTCTTTTTTGGGAATCATAACGACTGTTAGTCGCTGTTAACCGTACGGGTGATCGCCTGGACGATGCCGTTGCCGGAGAACCAGTTCAGCGTCACGTTCAGAGTCGATGCACTTGGCTTGAACATCAGCATCACAACGTCGTTTGGAAGGATGCGGATTCGTTCTTTCGGATCGTAGATTGCACGGTCCAAGTCGGCACGGATCGTCATCTGGCGACCGTCGGGCAGTTTGCGAAGGATCAACACGCGGGTTGGTTCTCGCAGGTAGCCTGGGTTTCCGCCGGAAAGCACGGAACCATCGAGTCCCAGAGGACCACCGGCCGAACCGGTCGCCATGGCAATCGCTTCGATCACGTCAACGTCTTCATCGCGCGGCAATGGAATCTTACCACCGGGTAGCAAACCGCCGGTGATGAAGTATTCATTACGACGAGGGATGTAAAGCACGTCGCCTTCGCCAAGCGTAATGTCTTCTTCGGTGAACGGCACTTGTTCGCAAGGACACCCGGCCAGCGGAATTCGGATCACGCCAGGGCTGCATCCATCACCTTGACCACCGCTGACGAGACTTTGCAAGTTACCCGCACTTAAGAAGCGATTGTCAAAGCCGCTTCCTTTGCGAATCACGTAGACTTCGCGAGGAGCGTCGGTTCCTGGCAATCCACCAGTTGCAGCCATCGCGTGCAGCACATCGTTCTCGTACACGGGCAAGTCGATGACTTGACCACTACCGCGGTGAATTTCGTCCACTGACTGTGGCGACACAATGCTGACGTTCTCCGCTGGTGTGTCTTCACGAAGTACGACTACTCGAGTCACACGAGGTTGCGACAGACTGATTGTGATTCGTTCGCGACCTTCCTGAAGAATGTCTTCCGCACGATACTCTTCCAAGATCGAATCGATAGCTTGGGTGATGGTCTGTCCAGCAACGACTTGTCGTCCGATCAAAGGAAGATCGATCGTTCCATCGGCTTCGACGCGAATGGGCAAACCGGTAGTTGGACCAAGGCTTGATCCACGAGCAGGGTAGTACCGTTGATTGACCGCTTGCGTTCGTTGCACGACCGGGGTTTCATCTTCGGTAGGTGGAAACACACCATAGATGTAAACCGAAAGCGTGTCGCCAGCACCGATGACGTGATCCGCAGGCTTGGTTTGTCCCAGCGCAGCGAACGGCAATGGTGCGAGAGATTCGCGAGGACAGTCAAAAAGATCGGGCGGCAGCCGGTGAGCTGGAACGGCATCCTTGGCGGATGAAACCAAATGACAACCAGTACTACTGGTCAACATCCCAACGGCCATCAATCCCATCATCAGGTGCCGCAGGCGAGCGGGCTTAGATGCGATCTTCGTAACGATTCGCGATCGAATTGGATTCGATTGATTCATTGCTGATTCCCTTCGCAATGGACTTTTAGTGACTTGGAAAAGTGTCGTCGTACAACGAACACATCGTTTGTCGATTTTGCGTGTCCGAACCATCCTTGATCCGATAGGTGTCGCCCCTTGGCGAGGCGACACATTCAACACGTTCGACTTGTATCTATTGAGTACCGAACCTTATTTGGCGAGTACTACTGGCGGTTGATCGCTTTCAATCATCTCGAATGTTACCGGAAGCATTTTAACAGCGACTTCAGGATGTTCTGAAACGCTTGCTTGCTGAGTTGCATTTGACTTGACCGAAGAGTTCGATTTGGCAACCGGCGCGTCGGACTTTGCCGTAGGCTTGTCTTCAGCAATGGTAATTTCTTGAGCTCGCTGAACCGGTGCGTTGTCGACCACAGGCTTTGCGGTCGCCTGCTTAGCATCAGCGGTTGTCGCTGGTACTTGGTCTTGAACGGGCACCGGAATCTTGATTGCTGGCTGAGCGTTGCTGACTTCGGCAAGCTTCGTCTGAGCTAGCTTTTCTTGTTTCAGTTTCTCTTCGGCGATCTTTGCTTGAGCTAGTTTGGCAGCCGCAATTCGCTCTTCCTCAAGCTTTGCCTTTGTGATGGCTGCTTGACGTTGTTTTTCGAGCTCTTCTTTTGCGAGATCCTTTTCTTCCACAACGATGGTTTGCACTTTAGCTGTGGCTTTTACCGCAACAGCGTCGTTTTGCAAGTTTTCGATCGGGTCGCTGGACTGCAGTTGAACGGTTGCATCGCTTGGCAACATGACATCGAACGCGGCACCGAAGATGGTGTCGGCATCGTTCGCCTTAAGAAGGTCTTCATGTGGGACAGCAGCGATGTCTTGGGTGACCAAGGTTTCGGGCGTAGAGATCATTCCAACGGAAGCGTCGGCTTCAAGCACCTCGTCGCCGTTATACTCAAGAGCCGACTGGTCGGCCTCACCGTCAATCATGGGAGCGGGTGGAACAGGCAGTTCCGATTCGCTTGGAATGATCGTTTCGGTGTAAGGCATCTCGATCAGGTCCGTGTACGCCGACGCACCCAGGTAGTTTGCACCACAAGGTCCGCAGGCTCCGGTTCCACACGGCATTTCGCAACGTGGCATTGGGCATTCACAAGTTTCAAAGATGCGTAAGTGATGCGTATCGGGGAACTGTGTTGCCCGTGCCGCACCGTCTTGCCAACCGCTGTAGAACGCATGGCGTCGGTTGTCGCAATCGTCGAGAACCTGTTTCGGATTCCAGTATCGCTGAGGCGCGACCGCTGGTGGGCAATTCGGTCCCCCGGTCGAGATGGTATAGAAACCATCAAGCCATCCGAGCTTGTAGTCATGCGGATATCGCTCGCACTCAGGTTTTCCACACTTGTGGTACTCAAGAACGGCGCGAGCCTTTTGAGTGTTTTCGTACTTGGCATCGTTCAGTGCAGCGCATCCCACCATGGATAACAACGCAACTGAAGCCAGTGTCCATTGAATCTTGTTCACGACATGCTCCTGCGGAATTTCGGGATCCTTCCCTAGCTGCTGTCTTCGACGATCCAATGATCTCCTATAGCCTGAAAACACCAACGAAACGGGTGATTGGCTAAAGCTCAACCCAACGATCCATGCGACTGGTTCATTGGTCAAATCCGGTTCGAACCGAATAATCGGTACATACCCCCAGGCCAGTGCACATCAGCACACCACCCCCGCGAGCCAAGTGGTGATATACCCAAGAGTCCGGTGCCGTTAAAATAATCACAAGCGGCAGCGGAGGAATTAACTCTCCTTATAGAACTCTCACTGGTGGTTTCTTAACCGGTGCAACAGTTTTGATTGGATGAGGGGTGCCTATATGTTTGCCTTGACTAGGATGTCCGAGTGAGAAAACCGGAAAGCACATGCTATATTGCCCAACCAGCAAGGTTGCTTGACTCACGATTGGCCCAACCCCGCAGGCGGCGGGTTTGGGTAACAAAGCTGCATTAGTTTCCACATCGAGATTTATTTGGACATGTCCAAGCTACCTGTTGGCGTCATTTCTGCTGACGCGATTGAACCGATCGATCCCATCTCGCGAGCGGAAATGCAATCGTTTCCCGGCGCATGGACAGGAGAGTATGAAAATCCAACCGCCAAACGGATTCAACGGCCCAAGGCATTAGCCGCAGGTCCAAGCGGAACGGTTCGGTTCTTCCTAACCGCCGGATCATTGTTATTAGTTGACGCGATCGCCATTGTTTCATGTTTGGCTGCCACCGCGATTGTGATGCAGTTCGCGTTCGGACTTAACACGAACGTGAGTATGTTCTTTCAGTCCTTGGGCGTATTAGCTTGCTACTTCGCCATTGGATCGTTGATGGGACTCTTTCCGGGGACGGCTGTGAGTCCGGTTTTGGAACTTCGACAACTTGTCCGCTCATGCCTTATCTCTTGCGCCCTCGTCCTGTTGCTCAACAAGCTATTTGCGACGCTTAGTTTTTCGGAACTTGTGATTGGGACAGTCGGCGGGATCTTCACCGCAATCTGCCTACCGTTTGCTCGAACGTTTAGTCGCTATCAACTTGCTAAGTTCGATTGGTGGGGCGAACGGGCGATCATTATCGGCGCTGGTCCTCAAGGTCGTGCGATCTACAACTTTCATCAGCGTGCCCCGCAGCGCGGCCTACGTCCCATCGGACTTGTCGATTTCCCTCAATCTCCGATGGAAGTCACATTTGATTCAGGGAATCCTGATCTTCCCTATCTTGGTTCGGTTGAAAGGATCTCGCGACTAGCACAACGCTATCGGATCCGATGGGGAATTGTTGCTCCGGCGGGATGCGATACCCTCAGCATGAATGAGGTGATGAAGTTCAGTGCAGACCTTAAGAACCTGCTCGTGCTGCCTTCACCCTACCTATTGCCCAGCCTGTGGTCGAGTTCGCGCGAATGTGCTGGTGTGCTGGGCGTGCACGTCAGCGACCATCTACGCAGCCCTATCGCACAAGCGGTCAAAAAGCTCATTGACTGGGTAGTCGCCTTTTTCGCGTTGATCGTCTTAGCTCCTATAATCGGTACTTTTGTGCTGATGATCAAACGACAAAGTCCAGGCCCAGCGTTCTACGGACATGAAAGAATCGGTCGTGGTGGCAAGAAGTTCAAAGCGTGGAAACTTCGCACGATGGTCACCAACGCTGACCAAGTTCTTGAGCAGCATCTCGAAGCCGATCCCGTCATGCGGATGCAGTGGATCGAAGATCAAAAGCTGAAAAACGATCCTCGCATCATTCCAAAGATCGGACACTTCCTTCGCAAAACCAGCCTCGACGAACTACCGCAACTCTTCAATGTTTTGAAGGGAGAAATGAGTATCGTTGGACCTCGCCCGATCGTCACAAACGAAATCGGTCGCTATGGCGATATGTATCCTCTTTATCTTCGCGTAGTTCCGGGGATTACCGGGCTATGGCAAGTAAGCGGTCGCAATGACACAAGCTATGACCAACGCGTTCGGCTAGACAGTTATTACGTTTGCAATTGGTCCGTTTGGCTTGATGCGTACATCGTTGTTCGCACCTTTCGTACGCTGTTGCTTCGCGAAGGCGCTTACTAGAGCGAAGGCCAATCATCGCTCTCATGTTTTTCCCATGACGCACGCAAGGTTGAAGCCCGTGCGCCGGCAGGGTCCACCCAAGAGATTGTCGCAGCATGAGTTCTATTGAATCCAAGCTTCTGGAACCCGGTCAGTGCGGTGCCAAGCTATCCGGCCTGCAGGGTCGTATTGGTTTTTGCACGGGTTGCTTTGACATTTTGCAGTCGGGCCACGCCGTATTCTTCGAACAATGCAAGGAATACTGCGACCATTTAGTGGTTGTCGTTGGGCGTGGGAAGAACATTGGCAAGCTCAAACCAGGCCGCCCCATCAACCAAGACAACAATCGGCTTTTTTTGGTCGCGGCATTGGAACCAGTTGATTTCGCAGTGTTGGGCGACGAAGAGTACAGCATGGGAAAGATCGACTGCGTCACGTTCTGCGAGGACGTTCACCCGGATGTCTACATCGTTAACGACGATGACAGCGGACTGGATCAAAAGCGCGACTTCAGTCGCGACCGAGGCATCGAACTCGTGACGGTCCCGCGCGTCGTGCCCAGTTTTCTACAACCCACTTCGACTACTGAAATCATTGAGAAGGCGAAGATCTCGACGTCTTGAGATCGAATCAACCTATGAAGATTTTGACCTCTGGATTCTTTGACCAACTCAATCCCAGCCAACTTCGGTTTCTTCAGTCAGCGGCCAGGCTAGGCGATTTGTACGTCGGTGTGGGCTCGGATGAGAATCACTTCCGGCTCAAGTCAACTCGTTCGCTGTATTCGCAAGCTGACCGCGCCAACATGTTAGCCGCGTTGGAATGCGTTGCCAGCAGCATTGCTTTGCATGGTGAAGGGGAAGCGGATTTTGAAGAAGCTATTGAGTCAGTGAATCCCGATTGCTACCTCTCGTCGATCTACAACGATTCACCTGTCAAACGAGCACTCTGCGAAAAGCATGGTGTTGAGTATCGCGTTGTCGACCCGAATGACTTCGATGGTCGCCCCGTGGAAGCCACGCCTGAAAAATCAGTTAGCATCGACACCACCAATCTGTACTTCCCTTATCGGATATGCATGACCGGGGGTTGGCTCGATCAACCGTGGGTCTCGGAAGTTCATCCTGGCGGTGTTACCGTTTTAGGAGTAGAACCCGATCGCAGCTTCATGCTGCGCGGCGGAATGGCCACGAGCACTCGTGAGACAGCCAAGCGAATTTGGTCGACGTTTCCGAGCGGTGACCCAGTTCATCTCGCTGAAATTCTATTCGGAGCCGAGAACCCACCAGGCAAGAAATACATCTCTGGTTCACAGGACGCTTTGGGGCTCTGTTTGCCGGGCTATTCTTTGCTTCATTACGACGGCGGGTTTTGGCCCACCAAGATTGAATCTGAATGTGACAAAGAGACAACGGCTTGGTTGGAAAGCGTGATTTGGATGGTCCCGCTACGCGAACGAACCGATGGCTACGATCCCCTGCTCGAACAAGATCTATCCCGTGCCAATATTTCCGGTCTAGCTCGTTCAAGCGAGTTGGCAATGAAAGCGGTCAGATCCAAGTCCACCGAGATGCTTGGTGAAGCCTTGCTGCTAACTCTTGATGCGTGGCGGAAGATGTTGCCGCTCACGGTGCCCGACGAGTTCGAACCCTTCTTTAAAAAGTTCGACGCAACCGCAGGATACAATATGTCAGGTTGTGGTGGCGGATACTTGATCGTGATAAGCGACAAGCCCGTCGAAGGTGGCTTTCAAATCCGGGTTCGACGAGCGTAGCGGGTCATTTCGCCAGACATTCCTGGTCAACTGGAATCCCGAGTTCGGCTGCAAATCGTTTGCCGATCTTTGCGATGTCGAATTCTTTCTCGGCATATTGCCGGGCACGCTCGCCCATTTCCTGCCGTCGTTCATTATCGGCGGCCAATTCCATCGCCATTCGTACAAATGGTTCGGACTCAGTGGCTGATGTGTTAAGACCGACATCGAGATCACGAATCAAGCGAGCAGCAAGATTGTCGTGAGGAATTGCGGTTAACAAGGCTCGACCCGCGCAAAGATAGGTGAGAATCTTGGAGGGCACGCAGAACACTCCTGCATCGGGTTCCAAAATCGCCAGCAATACATCTGCGGCACCGAGCACCATTGGCAATTGCGAAAACGGTTGAAACGGCAGCACGCTTAGGCTGGGAAGTTTCTTGCTGTGCTCGGCCAACCAATCGGCAGCCTCACCTTCGGAGATCACGATCAGACGTCCGCGTTTCTCTTTGTCCAACCTGATCGCCAAATCGAGCAGCAATTGCGGATTGTGTCGGACCGACAATGTCCCTGAATAGATAAACCGAGGCTCATCCCCCAATTTCATCGATTGCGACCAATCATTGTCACGAGGCATCTGTGGCATTTCGTCCAGCGGCGCCCAATTATGAATCGGTTGAATCTTGGAAGCGTCGACACCTTGCTTCAGCAAAAGCGGAGTGAAATCCTCGGTGATGGGGATCACGGAATCACTTTGCCGATAGCTCTTCCCGTCAAGATGAATGAGATAGTTTCCCGCAAGTCCTCCCAACACGGGGATTTTCTTGCTTAGCACACGTTTGGCGGCGACTCCGTACATGTCTTGGATCCACGTTGCAACGCGAGCGTTGTTTCGGTTGCACCAATTCACCAACATCAACTGGGCTACCGTGGGAGTATTTCCCGAAAGCACCGCTTCCGGCTTGCGTTGTTCGCAAAGCTCGCACAGCAAGCGTCCATACTTTTTTTCAGAGATGAAACGATCCACGAACCGATACTTCTGGATCATCTTCCCAAGCGACAACGGCACCACTTCAAAGTTTGGTGGATCATCCGGCGTGACTTGCAGTGAACCTTGCGGTGTGTGCGTGGAAGACGAAAACGCGTGAATGACGCGAATGCCCTGATCTTTCCAAACCGATGCTAGGTACCGACTCAGTTCAACCTGGAAAGGGTGTCCGGCATAGTCATGAATGATGACCGTTCGTTGATTCATAGAAGAGGCCACCGTCTACTTGATGCGCAGATAGATAGAAGAAGGAAAATGTTTTCCTACCGCTGCCGGGCTCGACTTCATGCCGTCAGGATAAAGGCCGTCAACCAATTCCAGCGGTTGATAGCTCGGGAAGACATCACGCAAAGCGTCAGGTCTTTCGTGATGCAAATGACTTTGGCAGAACAAAATTTCCACCTTGTGATTGTGCGTTAGGAAGGCTCGCAACAGCGAAGTTTCCATCCAGTGAAGATAAGTGTGCAGTGTTTTTGGTGCATAGTCATACGGCAGATAAATGTCGTGAATATGAACCAATACTCCCGGTCGAATTCGGGGCAGGATTTCTAAGAAGAGGTAGTTCACGTCGCTTCCGGGTTTAACCGCATGCGACGAATCAATGAACAACAAGTCACCTTCACCCAGTGCCTCGAAACAATCTTCAAACGCAACACGCTGAACGAATTTCTCGATCAGATTGACGTTCATTTGACGAAGCTTATCCGAGGGATAGGGTTCGACGCAGGTGATTTCGAACGGCTTGGGCGATTCCTTCTGATTAATTTGAAACGCTTCATACATGCATTGTGTTGATACTCCGCTGCCCACTTCTACGACGCGTGAAGGCTTATGGTGGCGAATGAAGGCATGTAGACACTGAGCCTCGATTGCACCATATCCCGGCCCATAGTTGTTCTGGGTAGCGAAGGCGAAGGTTTCACTTTTGTCGTATTCGTCCTGATACGGAAGGCAAGTCTGACGAAGGGTTTCGACTTGCGCATCAAGATCGACTGCAACGCCAGGCATCGCTGACGGCTTGGCCCAATCTTCCCTCGTTTTTTCGAGTGTGATTACATCAGGTTGGGCCGAATAATAGTGAACGGGCGAAACATGCAATCCAGCACGGCTAAGCAATCGGTGGACACCGAACGATTGCGCTTTGATGAATGCCTTCAATTTTGATTTCATAACACTAGCCCTTGGGGAACAACTGTTGTGCAGCGTCACGCAAGAAAGCCAACTCGGATTCCTGTTCTTGATGCAACATATCTAAATCGAGCAAGACTGGTTTTGCCCGTATCTCGTCGAGCCCTAGTCGTTCGAACAAGTAAGCGCGAGGTGTCGGGTGACACAGCATTGCTGGCTTGCCGGCCGCGAGCGTTGCAACACAAGCATGCACACGGTCCGATAGCGTCAACTCAGTTTGGGAATAGATCGTGAAGTACGTGAACGGCTCGTCGGATCCAATCGCTCCTGGCTGACTGTAAACCTTCCATGTGATGTGCGGGTTCACTCGATGCTCGGGACGCATTACGGTCAGTCCGTCAATCTTCTCTGGCAAAGAACGCATGTCCAATCGAGCACCGAGATAGCACTGCCATTGCCCTGCGGCGGAAAATTTCTTCAGGAGTGAAGGCTGCTTCAATGCCCAGTGTCGGCCCAGTGCCTCGAACGATTGATCCGCGTTGGCGGTCACCGAACCAGGAAGCGGAGCGTTAGAAACCGTCATGTTCGGTTCAGGATACTGATCGAAGTTGACGGTGATGTAAGGATCCATGTCGAGTTTGACAGGCGTGTAGGCGCGTGGCCAGAAGAACGCACTGTCGATGCCGCTGTAGGTAAGCGGTGCCAAGTCTTTGATCTTCTCGTAGGTTCTCGCATCACGCGAACTGATCATGTCGGGCGGGTACTGCTTCAAAAAGCTGATCGCTGCGTCGAACTCTTCGTCGGTGTAGCGAAAGAAACCAGCGCTAAGCAGAATGATCTTGGTCCCGCGTGCTTTCAGTGCCTTGAACGTCGGCTCCCAAATAGCACGAAAGGACGTCGTTAGCATCGGACCTTGAAGAACGACATAGTCACAGTCGATGTACTGAAGCAACTTGATGTCGTTCTTAGGGTTCCCACTGTGCTTTTTGTGAAAAGTACGGTACGCCGGTTGATCTTGGATCTCGCTGACGTTGGGACCGAACGTGTTCTCCACGATCCACTTGCCACCAATATTGAAAAAGGCGTTGCCGATGTTCTGGCCCCAAAAACCATAAACGAGGGCACCGCGGGGATTCGATTGCGTCATGCGAGCAGTTCTACTGAGCGAAAAGTGAGTGAATAAGTGAGGCCACATGAGACGACGGTTGATCGGCCGCCGATGGACGTCACCTAGAGACTAGCTACTCAACCTCGAACATAGAAGCGAACGTTGCCACGTCTTGGGAAGCCTTTCTTGACTCCCCCCCCTAATCCAAACAATTGGAATAGGTGTACCACTCGCTACAAATCAAACTGACTAGATGTGTCCTAGCCAGCGATCATTAGCCCTTCCTACTCGTCGCCAACGCCAATTCGAGGATCCGCCAAGCTAGACGTGACGCCTAGCAAGAACAGAAAGGCGCCGATCATTTGGTAGTCCGCGTACACGGTGAATAAAAGCACCGATACCGACGCCGCTGCGGCGACGAAGATTTGCATCTGCTCTCGCACCTCAAACTCGCGTGCTGTCATCATCGTGATCATGGGAGACACCATCAACAACAAGAAGCACGCGAGCCCCACCCAACCGAAGCGAAGCAACAACAACAAATATGAATTTTCCACCGTCCATACGACTTCCGTGGCCATGGCTTCCTTGGGCAGGTAAGGAATATTCGGTGGAAAGCCACTTACCGCCTGAGTTCCGTAGCCAAAAAATCCCGCCCGCATTGCCGAGCGACCATAAACGTCGTAAACCCGAAAGCGAGCCAGCGTGCTGGTGTGGATCTTTTCTTCCCCATTAATCACTACGACTTTTTCGCGTTCGTCACTGAAGTCGCCGGTCTTCATCCACATTGTCTTTGCGGCCTCGAAGTTCATCGCAACCGCTCCGATTCCAATCGCAACGCTGACCAAGCCAGCGAACAAGACCTTACGACTCATCGTGGTCGCAAACACTCCGGCCGCAGCAAATATCGACAGCACCGCAGCACGAGACAAGAATAAGCAACCTATCCCTAGACTGACTGCCGCCGTTAGATAGCGTCGATTGAATTGCTCCTTGTAAGTCCAGCCCAACGACGCGACGGCAAGCGGAAGCATCGACATTAGTAGTGCGCTGAAGAAAATCGGATGCGTGGTGAGTCCGGCTGTTCGAATGATCCCATATCTTTTGGTCCGACGAGGCGGCTCCCAGTCCGCAAACATCTCGGTAACATCGAAACAAACATTGATTCCACCAAAGACATCAACCATCCAAATGGATAGCGAGATAGCGAAGAACGCCCAGATATGAAAGCGTGCATTGCGTAGGGCTTCAATAGAACCAAACGCATACCGACCCGAAGCGTAAGCGAGCATCCATTCCCCGTACGCGCGAACGATCGCCAATGGCCCTTCACCATGTACCACACCGTCCGAAACAGCGTGAACGACCATGATGGAACCGATCGCGATGTCGAGCATGTTCAAACGAAAAGCGAGTGATCCCCGCGTCAAAACGAATGCGAACAAGCACAGTGCCGCCGAAGCCGTTTGCACACTGATCGGATTTCCGAGAACGTCGACAACCCAGTAGGTAGGAAACCAATAGCTCGCTACGATCGAAGTACCAAGAGCCAAAGTGGCGTCGTGACGAAATCGTAACCAGAAGAAGTTTGCTAGAACAACGGTTAAAGCGAGAGCGAATAAGAGCGTCAACGTTTTTCCTGACCAGGTAGTCACTAACAAATAGTCATCATGGCTCGATTGCCATGATGAATTATCCAGGTGCGATCATTGACCGCGACCGGCAATGAAACTTACCGCTTGTGATATGAACCAGCAGTGCTGGTAACCAGCGTCGGCTCCGAAATTGTATTTTGTTTCGGCGTCGCACATGTAATCACCATGGAACAAATTAAGATCTTTGCATGTCCGACTCCACCGAGCCTAAATCAAGACCTCCCCGAAGTTTCACCCGGCAACTGGCGTCAAGCGGCATCTGGTCAGTTGTGGGTCGGGTTGCAGCGATTGGATCGGTTTTGCTGAATTACCGGCTGGTTTGCGAGACGCTCCCTGAAGATGAATTGTCGATTTACAACACTGTATTAGGCATCGTCGCCTTAGCAGCCTTGGTATGTGCGTCGGGATTGGGGTCGGTCTTGCTGCGTCGGTTGAGCCATACGCGCCGGGCTGGGACCGACGATTCAGGTGACCATCCCGAATCGGAAACGCCACCTCCGAAATCGGCTTTGTTCTTTCAGGTAACGGTGCTTTCGTTTGGGATATGGGCGTTAGTTTCTGCTGTTTTCGTCGGCATTTTGCTTGTAGACCCCCTGTTCTTTGGCTGGGTCGTGGCACCAATCGCCGCGATCATAGTGACCTGGATCGCCGCTCGGTTGATGCTGAGCTTGATCACCGAGGCGGCGAGAGCACTGAAGCACTTCTCATTGGCAGCGATAATCGGTGGCCAACAAGAGGGCCCCGCAGTCAACTTGCTTGTGTTGGCCAGCCTGCTTGTTCACGGCAAGGATGTAGATACCGCCGGTAAGGCGATCATGCTGCACCTGATCGCGACATCCATCGTCACGGTTTTTTCCATGGTGTTCATGCTTCGAGTTTTCAAACAGCATGACCGCCAACTCAGCTTCCGCTTTCCGGTCGCCACATCAAAACTGTTCTCGGAAAGTTCAAAAGTTTTGGTTTCTCAGGTGGCCACTCGGGGCATCACTGACATCGAGACGATTTTGATCGGCAAGTATTGCAGCAGTGAGATGATCAATACCTGGGGAGCGATTCGGCGATTGATGATTGCGGTTAGCGCACCATTGCAGTTCATCAACGCGGCTATCCCCGGCTTTATCGCGGAACTCCATAGCCATCGTGACTACAAGAAGATGGAACGACTACTGCGAGGCACTTGCACACTGGCAACTCCACCGGCAATCGTCGCGTTCGTTGGAATCTGTTTCTTTGGCGGCTGGATGTTAGCCATTTTCGATCCCGCGTTCACAATCGGAACGCCGTCGCTGATTTTGCTGGCTGCTGCGAACGTGATCTTCGTGGGTGCCGGCAGTGCGGGATTAGCGTTGCGAATGACCGATAACCAAGGTTTTGCAACAGTCTCAACGCTCGTGATTGGCGGCTTATACCTTGCGATTACCCCATGGGTGATTGAACATTATCAAATCTGGGGCGCAGCGGTGATGGGCACCATTGTGATCGTTAGCCGAAACGCAATTGCCACGGCACTGGTGAAGTGGCGGCTCGGGATTTGGTGCACACCCTACTGGGACCCTCGCAAGGCGGGTGGGATCTTAACGATCATACGGAACCGCAAGCAAAAGCGGATTAAGCAGCCAGCGACAGCGACAACGGATTCGCGGGAAGGGCTTTAGCGTATTGCCGACGATTGAGCGTCGACTAGACTGACGCCATCACGAAAGTCGCCAGCCTGATGCTTTCACTTTTCTCCGCAATTTGTTGATGCAACACGTTTCATGGACAGCGAACCCAAGCAGGCCCCACGTTCGCAGCCTTCGCTGGTCAAGCGTCTGATCCAATCAGGACGCTACCGGTTTCAAACCAGTGAACTTCGGCATCGTTTCGTCTCGCTGCGACATCGCGGACTCAAACCCAACGACGTGTTCCTGGCGTCGTACCCGAAGTCGGGCAACACTTGGATACGCCATTTGCTCGCGCATATGGTCACTCAAAAACCAACACCTTGGCGTGGCGGTATCGATCAGACTTCTCATTCGGTCGGCCGGCACCAACACCTACCTTCGATTGGAACGAGTGGTCGACTGATCAAGACTCACGAACCCTATCGAAGCGAATACAAACGCTCAATTCTTTTTGTTCGTGATGGCCGTGACGTGGCTGTGTCCGAGTACTTCTATCAAAAGGCGTACTCGAAGAACTTTTCAGTCTACGAGAATTCGTTTGCCAAGTTTCTAGATCTGTTCCTGCGAGGCAAGACGAACGGTTATCGCAGTTGGCACCGACACGTTGAATCATGGCTCGACGCCGCTGACTTGGACGGCAACGATTTCCTAGTCCTGAAGTTCGAAGAGCTAAAGACGGACACGTTGGGGTGCCTTCGAAAAATGGCCGACTACATCGGCATCGACGCAAGCGATGAATTGCTTCACGAAGCGGTGGATCATTGCAGCGTTAAAGCGATGCAACAAAAGGAAGCTGACTTCTGGGCTGCCAAAGGCGAAGCAAATCGAAGTTTTGTTCGAACGGGAAAATCAGGCGGATGGCGAACGCACTTCACACCCGAAATGGAACGCAAGTTCTGGCAACATGCCGGATCGGCAATGGAACGTTGTGGGTACGAGCGCATTGAACTTAGCGACGCCCCCGAAACCGCTCCTCCCGCGCCGGACTCCCAAAGCGTTCGCTAAGACTTTTTCCCTTCGACCGTTTGGATGCTTACTCCTCTCGCTCAGTAAACCGAAACGAATCGCCACTAAAACGATTCAAAAAGCGACCAACCAGCACCGCTATGACTTCACCAGAAAAACCTATTCGCGTTTCTGTCGTCGCGGTCATGCCCGGCACTAAGAACGGCATGACGCTGATGACTCAGCGCATTGTCGACGAACTGCGTGATCGGTATCGCGTGCGATTGTGCGATGTGGGTCGCGGGTACAAGAAATCCAATCGCATTTGGCTGGCGAAAAAAGCGATCCAAAGCATTTTCTCGGGACTACGAATTGCTTGCTGGAAAGCTAACTCTGGTGAATACCTTTACATTCCTATCAATTCAAATGCTGGATTGTTGTACAACGCCTGGCAAGGTATTTTTGCCCGACTACGAGGATTCCGGGTGGTCGTTCATCATCACGGATGGTCGTACCTCTATGGCCATGATCGTCGGATGGCTTGGCTCATTCGCATCCTTGGCAGCCAAGCGGTTCACGTCGTTGCTTGTCCGGAAATGCTGCATGAACTAAAGACGATCTACGGTACAAAATTTGAATCCGCATTTGTAACTCCGGGAATCGTCGGCATTGATTCCGATGAAGCAACCTCGCTGACAAAGTCCGAAATCCAAGGTCGCCCGCTTCGTCTGGGAATGCTCAGTAATCTGATGATCACCAAAGGCGTCGGCGAAGCAATCGACACCTTCGAAGAAATGCGACGTCGAGGCGCCGACGTTGAATTGCATCTTGGCGGTCCAATTCGGGGCGCCGATGCTGAGGAGCGAATCGCTCAGGCAATCGCCCGCAGCGAAGGCCGCATCATTCACCACGGGCCCGTTTACGGTGACGACAAGAAAGCGTTCTACGAGAACTTGGACGTTTTTCTATTCCCAACGCTTTATCGAAACGAATCCTGGGGAATCGTGCTCAACGAAGCATTGATGGCGGGAGTTCCGGTAATGACGTACCGACGCGGATGCACGGGATACGTTGTCGGCGGTGACGGTGGCTTGGTGATTCAACGTGATGAGAACTTCGCAAAGTTATCGTCGGACTTGATGGAACAATGGATCGCCAACCCAGACGCATACCAAGTTGCTCGGCAATCCGCCTACCGTCGGGGGCAAGAACTGCGTGAAGAGGCAGAACATCAATTGTCTCTCTTCATCGACGCATTCGAAAACGGCAACTGGCCGGTGATGCCTCCTTGCGAACAGGGGATCGTCCCACTTCAATCCGTGGCGGCGCGATCATGACAGCTAGTGCGAACGCATCAAATGTCTCAAGTGACCAGTACGTTCTGTACGGTTCTTTTGGTGGCTGGAATGTTGGCGACGAGGCGATTCTTGCAACCGTCGAGAACCTGCTTTCGATTCCAAAGATTCGAAACACCGGCGAACAACGTAAGTTCAATCGAACCGTGATCTGCACGCGAGTGCGTGAGGGTGCAAGAGAGCTTTACGAACAAAACGGCCGTAGAATCGTCCTAGCCAAAGACTTTTCCGCAATCGCCAAGGCGTTACGCGGGCGACAGTTGATCATCGGTGGCGGACAAATCCTTACCGGCGACAAGTCTTACAAAGGACTTATCTTCCTGGTGATTCTTACCACCATGGCACGTGTCTTAAGTCGCCGTGCAATCATGGTAGGAATTGGGGTGGAAGGAGTTCACCGTCGCGTCGCCAAATTATTGTGCCGAGTCATCACAAACAACTGTCAGCGCGTCGATTGCCGCGATGAGTATTCGCAAGAGATGCTCAAGCAGGCGGGGTGCGACGCTAAACGATTGAATCTAATGGCTGATGTCGTGCTCAGCAAAGCGATCGCGGGCGAACACTTACCGGGCTTGGTAGACGATTCAGATGCAAACAACCTAGAAACACTTGAGTCCCACGCTTCCGAATTGCCCATGATCTCGGTCGGTTTGCATTTCGCGCCGTCGCGATCATATGCGTCCACAGACGAGATGTCGGCGCTAGCGTCAACAATTGCCGAAGCCTTCCCGGATCATACTGTGTCGCTCGTATCGAACGACTGCCGAGCCGGTTTCGACGAAGAAATGCTGACGAACTTGGAATCGCAAATCCAGCATCCGCGAATTCGGTTTTGTCACTTCGACTACCCGGACCAAGTCGTTCAAAATTATGCCCGTTCGGTTTGCGTCGTCAGCGTACGTATGCACCCGCTGATCTTAGCGTTGATCCACCGGGTCCCCGTCGTGGGAATACGACGCAGCAACAAGGTAATTCAGTTGTCGCAGCGAGTTCCGTTTCCACTACATGATTGGGGCAACGATCCGCACGAACATTTGATCGATCTTATTCGCGTAGCAATCAACGGTCCTGCTCCTAGCATCGATCACTTGGCAAATCTCGCCGCGAGTTCATTCCAATCCGCCACAGCGGAAAGTCACTCATGATTTCAAAACTAAAAAAGCTCACTTCCGTTGTCGAACAAGGGATCTTTCGCGACCTATTGCGAAAAGGAAAACCTCGCTCGATCGCCTCGCACGCGATTGGCCGGCAACTAACCAAATTGGCACCTGGACTGGAATTTGTTGTTGATGGCGGGGCGAACCGAGGTCAGTTCTCGCGAGCAATTAGCCAGTATTTCCCGAATGCCAAGGTGGTCGCGTTTGAACCCTTACCCGAGATGGTCGCAACCTTGCATCGCAACCTCGGTGACCTTCCGAACGTCACCGTAGTGCAAAAGGCGCTTGGCAAGACGGACGGAAAGATGGTGTTCAACGAGTATTCAGACACACAGTGCTCGTCGTTTCTTGATGGAGTCCCTGACAACGCGTTGCTTGGATCAGCGCAGGTTGTCAACCGAATCGAAGTGGAAGTTTGCCGGCTCGACACTCATTTCCAAGGAGTCGACTTTGGCAAACCTGCGCTGTTGAAACTCGACTTGCAAGGTTTTGAAGAACCAGCAATCCAAGGTGCGGGTCAGCGTTTACACGACTTTCAGTACGTGCTTGTGGAATGCCCACTTCTGCGTGCTTACGAAGGTGAAGCGTCGTTTGGTGAATTGACCGTGCTGATGACCAACGCTGGCTACGAAACGATCGGATTTCTAAATGTCGCTTCCCGAGACGGAACGATCGTGCAAGTCGATTCACTCTTCGCCAAGACCAACCACCCGGTGAGCTGATTGTGAGTGGTACTTCTGTCCAACCAAACTTCTTCATCGCCGGCGCGCCAAAGTGTGGCACCACCGCGATAGCAAGCTACTTGCGCACGCATCCGAATGTTTTCATCTCGGAGCCGAAAGAGCCGACATTCTGGGCATCCGACATGCCAAAGCTCAGCAGCCAAATCGGAATCAATACGCTTGCCGACTACGAGCGTCTATTCGCCAATGCGTCGGGGAAAGCTGCTGTCGGTGAAGGCTCAACGATGTACCTGTACTCTGAGAACGCTCTGCCGGATGCTTACGCCTACAATCCCAACGCAAAATTCGTATTTGCGTTCCGATGTCCGGCCGAGGTTGCGCATGCCTACCACATGCAAATGTGTTTTTACGAGCAGGAAAACGAAGATAACTTTTCCACCGCCTGGCAATTGCAGGACGCCCGCTTGTCCGATGACACTCTTATTCCCAATCGGTGCCTAAGTAAAAAACTGCTTCAATACCGTTATGTCGCGGCACTCGGTTCGCAAATCGAACGCGCTCTTACAATCATTCCGCGGGAACAAATTCACTTTGTCGTTCTGGACGACTTTGCCCATGATCCATTGAAGTGCTACCAAAATCTACTACGGTTCTTGGAACTTCCCGATGACGGTCGCACTGAATTCCCAAAACAAAACGCTGCGATGAAAGCGAAATCACGCGTCGTTACAAGAGTACTTCGATCGCGAGCGGTCCGGGAAATCACATTCTGGGCCAAGGGCAAACTAAATGGCAAGGCATTTGATTTCGCCAAGCAACTCAAGAATCGAGCAATGTTCGTTAATGCACCTCGCGATGAACTCGACGATGCCTTTCGACTCGAACTACATCGATACTTTGAGCCTGAAGTTGCCAAGTTAGAGACCGTCCTCGGGCGTTCACTGGCGACGTGGAATAACCCTCGAGCGAAGTCTACTAACTAACAGGCAATTCGACGCGGCAACGCTTGTGCTTAGTTGCCAATCTTGACTCTTGATACAAGAGTGACACCGACCACGATGACGAGTGCGGTTAGCGACTGAGTCAATGACCGAGTGTAGTCACCTGACATCATGCTTAGGCAGTAAGGCGGTATCACCGACGCATAGAGAACCGCACCGGGAACGGAATAATCAGCAACCCGGTCGAGCGAATTTGCCAGTAGCCTTAGCAAGGCCCCCGCAACGAGCACGGCAAACGGGAAGCCAAAGACACTAAAGTTGATTATCGACTCGGCAAATAATCCTGGCGGCGTTCCGCCTCCTTTGTCCTTTAACAACAACCCCTTGTTGTAGACCTTTTCAGTGATCTCGCGTCCCATGGAAACTTGCGGCTTGTCTTCCCATAGTGAACGTGGGATCGGAGTGTACAAAATGGACACGAAGCTTGATCCATACTTGTAGTCGATCTCATCGGGTACGGCTTCATAGATGTGCGACAACTTGACGACATCCGCAAAGCTGTGATTGCCGAAAATAGGCTCTAGGCCCATTTCGGTTAATGCTTCGCCAAACTGCATACCTCGAGAATTGACCCGGCGTAGAGCAAGCATTCCTGAGATCACGCAAAGCGCTAATACACCGACACCGACAACCGCGACAACGTTGATGGGCCGGATGCGGTTGATCAACACGCATGCCATGATCATCGTCAAAACGACAATGCCTCGGCTCGATGCGACAAACGGCAATGCAATCGCGAGCACCGTAAAGGCGGCTAAAGAAAGCGTGACCACTAGTGACGTGCGTTTTCGCATCATCCAAACGCCCACCAAGAACAGCAACACCATCTTGGGAAGTTCTTGCCCAATCAGACGGACATATCCCAATGACGAGTCAACGCCGTTGATCAAGACGCGACGTTTTTCGGAGATGCTGGAAAAACCGCTGAACTCGAACCCGGTCGCTTTCAAAAAGAAATACACGCCAACGGCTGAAATAGCGAACCACAAAGGCAGAAACGCGAGAAAGCGTTTTTGGTTGAAGGATTCAAACGTCCGAGTCAGCCAACGCAGTTTCAAGAACATCTCTTGCGGCACTAAGTACCCCGCGCAAAACAGCACCGATCCCACAGCGGAAAGGATCGCGCCAGGAACCAAGGATTCCAAGGGTCGATCATCAAGCAACTCGGTGACGACTGGCGAATCAACGCTTAACACGTAGATGATCCGGCCGAACACACCAAAGAACAGCGACAAGGCGATGAAGTTGAGCGGATGAAAAATATCGTAAGGCCGCTTTAGCATCGCCGTCAAAACAGGCGACGCAAGTGAAACGCTTGCGCATGAAACGAGGATCAAGTTCAACCGCGTTTGGTAGCTATTGCCACCCCAGCCAAACATCACCAAACCCGCGACGACGCCGACGAAGGCAAGCAGCAAGAATAAACCAACGGCCAGCAATGAGCTGTTCTTGGCGGCAGCGGTTCCCAATCGATCACTCCAAATTTCAATTCAATCAGTTAGCAAAACGTTCACGTGCGTGACACCGGATAGTGTAACTAGTGTCACGAAAGACAGGTCGAACACCTGCCACAGTACCAAGCATGGCCCCGACTAGTGAGAGGCTTGTTCCAATTGGAACAATTCATTGGATTGCACCGCTTGTGGCAGTTCATCATCTGCGGCAACGCACCGATTTGGCAATCTACCCATTCACCCAATCAAGGCTTCAGAACTACACCCAAGGACTAAAACCCGTGGGCGACAGACTCTGAATCAACGCTCGAGCAACCGCCACACGATTCAGCGATTGGCAACGAGTTCGAAGCTATCGCCGCTTGATACTTGGCATCCTTGATGCTGCGTGGATAGGGAGCATGGTTTTCGGCATAGTCGATCGAAACATCAAGCGTCTCGAGAATCTTGCGAGTCTGTAAATCAAAATGCAAGAAACTGCCCATGATCGTATGCGCATACTCAAATTTGGTCGGCCCCATCATTGCAGCGCGAATGAAGTTCTTGATGTACAACCAACGAGTCCGTTTGTCAGTTAACATCCGCCAAGCAATGGTTCGAAAACCCTTGAACATTCGGCGAAATTCCCAACCATTGGGGATGTGTTTATTTTGAATATTCATCCGCTTGGTGGTATCCATCACGCGGGCCATGAATGCCTCTGGCGAATACACCGCCTCGATGATCGAACGAAGTTCCCGGTAGATTTCCACACGGTCTCGCGTGGTCACAAAATTAAGACCACTAATGGTTTGGTCTTTCGATTCGGTGCTGCGAAGTTCGTAGACAGCCCCCGGTTCACTAATCCAGTTATGCTCGGAATCGATTAGACGGCGTTCTTTGCTGAGTCGACGCGTGAGCTGAGTGTTGGGTAACGCGCTAAGCAGACCGACCATCGAGAGAGAGATTCCACTTTCTTGGATAAACTTAATCATTGGCCCATCAGTGCCTGGCTTATCAGTATCGAAGCCAATGATGAGTCCAGCCGCGATCGAGATCCCGTGAGCGTAGATTTTTCGAACCCGCTCGATGATCGGTTGAACCGTGTTGATCCGCTTTTGAGTATGAATCAATGTCTCTTCGTCCGGTGATTCGATGCCCAAGAACACGTAGCGGAACTGAACGTCTTGCATCAACTGCAAGAGTTCGTCGTCATCAGCCAGGTTGATGCTCGCTTCGGTCGAAAAAACGAATGGGTAGTTGTGCTCCTCGTTCCATTTTTTTAGTGCGACCAGCAACGGCTTAATGAGCTTACGATTGCCAATGAAATTGTCGTCGGTAAAGTCGACCCATCCTCGATAACCGAGGTCATAGAGTTTTTGTAGTTCCGCTATGAATTGGTCCGGTGTCTTTACTCTCGGTCGGCGACCGAAGAGTTCAATGATGTCGCAAAACTCGCAGTTGTAAGGACAACCGCGAGACGACTGAACGCCGACGTGCAGATAATCGTTAAAATCGATCAATTCGAATCGAGGGACCGGCGTCGTCGTCACATCGGGTTTCTCGACCGATTCAAACACGCCTCGCGGATTTCCATCTCGCCAAGAATCCATCCACATCGGAATCGTCATTTCTCCTTCACCCATGACCACCGCATCGGCCGCTTCATAAATTTGTGGCTGACTGGTTGGATCGGGTCCACCTACGGCGACAAACTTTTCGTCGGCTTTGGCTTTCGCGATCAGTTCAAGAATGCCGGGTTGCTGCGGCAACATTCCTCCGGTGCAAACGACGTCTGCCCACTTCCAATCGTCTTCGGACAATGGACCAACATTAAGGTCCACTAAACGGAATTCCCATTCATCGGGTAATAGAGCGGCCACCGTCATCAAGCCCAAAGGCGGAGCGGTTGCTTTGGCACCGATCGCCCGCGCACTCTCGACAAAGTTCCAATAGTTCGTTTGCTCAAAGCAGGGCTGAATAAGCAAGCACCTTAAATGAGACTCGGGAATGTTGGGGAGCGCAACCATAAGGGTCTTTGGGGTGTGAGAACGGCTGTTTTACCAGTCAATTGCAGTTCTAGCTTGATAGGAACCTAATTGAGTCGGGACCTATCTAAAAGTGTCAAATAGTGGGATTCGACCGGTTGGGCCGTTTTGGGTGGGAGGAATCCGATTTTACCGAATGGTTTTGCCAAAAATGACTGAGATTCCTAACAATCCTTTCTAAGGTGATTCGTGGCCTCCCAAGCTCGGCGCAAAGGCAAACGCGATCGCAACGCGACGTATTAGGCAGGCTAGCAACGCTCCCCCGACCGCTTCGCGAAGCTCGGCTGGGCTTTATGTGAGACCTAATCAAAATAGACTATACCGATGGTAATTCTATGATTTTGGTATCTTGCATACGCTGCGTCTCGGCCCATCAGGCTCTCCTCATCGACTCTGCAATCATTCATGCCTGACCACACGACCTCTCGTTCTACTTTGCTCACTGGTGCCACTGGCATGGTGGGTTCGTACGTCATGGCAGAAATGCTACGACGCGGCATCCCAATGGTTGTGACTGCTCGTTCCAAGGGTCGCCAATCCGCCGCCGAGCGTATCGAGAACATCCTGCAAGATTTTGAGCAAGCTTGGAATCAAACTCTGCCGCGTCCGCGAGTAGTTGAAGCCTCATTTGACCAGCCCGGCTTGGGTATCCCTCATCACGATCAACGTGCGATCGCTAATGACTGTGACCAAATCATCCATAGTGCAGCGAGCTTAAGCTTCGCTCCGGCGACCGAGAACGCTGACAACGAACCCTATCGAACGAACGTCGACGGCACGCGCCACCTAATCAAATTTTGTCAGCAGATTGGCATCAAACGTTGGCACCAAATTTCGACCGCCTACGTTTGCGGAACGCGATCAGGTACCGTTCGGGAAAACGAGAATGACGTCGGTCAATCCTTTGCGAATGACTACGAGCGAAGCAAATCAATTGCTGAGCAAATGGTCAACGATGCATTCAGAGAGTCCAACCTGACGATCTATCGGCCTTCGATTGTTATTGATCGAACTGGCATCGCACCCGTATCAGGTGACCGTACCATCTATGGTGCGTTTTCCATGTACCAGATGTTGTCGGCGAAGTTTGGATTGCCTGATGATGGGGTTTGGTTCCGCAATCTTGGGTTCCGAGGCAACGAACGAAAGAACTTAGTCGACGTTGATTGGATCTCGCGTGCGGTTGCGACGATTGCAACGTCGCCAAAGTATCACGGTAAAACGTATCACCTGACGACACCAGACGGCACAGCAATCGAAACCCTCGATTCTGCGTTCCGCACGGCTACTCAAACATGGCTCGCAGGGCGACGTGTTCGATCAAACGGTTCCGCGAAGAAAGAAATATCCGCGGACCAGCAGAAAGAGATCGACCAAATGGCTGATCCATTTGTTCGCACCTTCTTACCGTACTTCCGAGACGACCCCAAGTTTGACCGCACTCAGATTGATCGGGTGATCGCTGAAACCGATCTCGATCCAACGCCCTCCATAGCTCAAGATGAGCTATTGAGCATGATCCAGAATTGGTCGGCACCAGCGCCGCAGCGTCAGAAACTCAAACGACCGACATCACCCACCAATTCAACGCTGGCGAAACCATCCATTCAAACCGTCAGCAGTGAACCCAACGATCCCGACGATGTGGTGATCTGCGGCTATTCGGTTCGCCTGCCCGGTAACGTCAACAATGTCGATGAGTTCGAGGAATTGTTGTTTCAAGGTCGTTCGGCGATCGACCTGATGCCTGCTGATCGCCTCGATCGTTCGTTGTACTTTGATAGTCGGCGTGGCGTTCCCGGCAAGACGTATACGGAACTCGGTGGCTGCGTCGATCCGCTCCCGATCGACCAAAATATCCAACGCGAAATTGAAGCTCTCGGCGCCTACGATTTGACCCACCGTCAATTTGCACATGTCGCCACAGCCGCATTTCGGGCGGTTTTTGGGAATCGCAAGCTCCTTGAGGTGGACGGTCTGGACCCGCAACGCGGCGGCGTTTTTGTCGGTCACAGTGGAGGCACCGAACTTGGCGGTCCACTTGCCATGGCAACGATGGCCGAAACGGCGACTTGTTTGATCAATGAGACATCGGCTGCAGCTTCCCTTAGCATGCCGACGAAAGAACGCATGGTTCGTGAAGCGACCGAGGCAATCCGTCAATCGCGACCGCGTCGGCAAGACGATGGCGGACCTCACTTGAACGCCTATTCCGCTGCTTCGCTAGCCGCGAAACTTACCGGTATGCAGGGTCGCCGCGAAGTGATTGACGCTGCTTGCTCGTCTTCTCTTTTAGCCCTTCAGCACGCAGCGTTGGCAATCGACGCCGATCATCTGGACTTGGCGATTGTCGGTGGAGCGACCTTTAATAACGTCGACAACTTAGCATTGTTTTCACAATCAGGAGCGTGCAGTGATTCGGGGTGCCACCCATTTGATCGTCGCGCCAGTGGATTGATCAGCAGCGAAGGCTATGTCGCGATCGTATTGGTGCGACGTCGTGTTGCGGAAGAATTGGGATTGCCGATTCACGCTGTGCTACGAGGGGTTGGCGTTGCTTCCGATGGAAAGGGCAAAGGATTATGGGCACCGCGCAGCGAGGGTCAACAATTGGCGATGAAGCGGGCCAGAGTAAAACTCGATCGCGCTTTGCAAATCGACTATCTAGAATGCCACGCGACTAGCACGCAAGTTGGTGATGCCACTGAACTCGAAAGTTTGACGACGCTGCTGCGTGAAACCAATGACAACTCGTCGTCTCCTCAACCGCCCAACGAACAACTACCAATCGGCAGTGTCAAAAGCAACCTTGGCCACCTGCTTGAAGCGGCTGGCTTGGTCGGGATGGTGAAAGTGTTGCTGTCGATGCGACGAGGACAAATTCCTCCGTCGATCAACTTTGCTGAACCCACCGACCTGTATCAGTGGAACGATTCTCCCATCAAGATCGTGGACACCGTCTTGCCTTGGCCTAAGTCGCAATCGTCGCGAGTTGCCGGTGTCAACGCTTTCGGCATTGGTGGACTCAATGCCCATGCGATCATCGAACAAGAAAACTCACCCGAGTCAGGCTCAAAACCGAAAGCGGTCGCGAAAACTCGGAAGGAATCACCACCGATTGCAATCGTTGGCCGCGGAGTGATCTTGCCGGGCGCCGATTCTATTGAAGCGTTTGGCGATTTGCTCGCAAGTCAAACGTGCCAAATTACCGATCCGCCAGCAGATCGCTGGCTCGCCGATCCGTTTCATCCTGGCCAGATTCTCGGATGCAGCAACGATGGAAGTGAGTTTTCGACGCCTCATTGCCGAGGTGGTTACGTAACGAACTTTAAGTTTGACGCTCAGTCGTATCGAATTCCACCCAAGCTTGTGCGTAATGCCAATCCAGCGCAATTGATGTTGATTGAAGCGACTCGCCAAGCAATCGAGGAGTTCGACAACCATCAATGGACCGTTGACCGCAAACGCGTGGGAGTCGCGGTAGGAACGATCTTTGGCGGCGAGTTTAGCAATCAATTGCAAATCGGGCTGCGGCTCCCTGAAATCGGCAAGCACCTCGCCGAGGCAGCGGCCCGACACGGAATCGGTTCCCAAATCGTGTCCGATTTGCTGCTGGAATACCGCGAATTGATTCTCGAGCGTTACCCGGCCCTACTGGATGAAACAGGTGGCTTCACAGCCAGCACGTTGGCATCAGCAATCGCACGTGTATTCAATTTGATGGGTGGAGCCTACGCGGTGGACGCCGACGAGGCGTCGAGCGGTCTCGCATTGATGACAGCGATCGAGCGATTGAACACTCATGATGTGGATGTCGCAATTTGCGGTGCAACGCATCGGGCGATGGACTTGGTGGCATTTGACCAGTTGTATCGAAAACACCAGTTAGTGGAGTCCGGCAGAGTCGAAGATCTGCCAAATAACGGTTCCCGAATCTTCCCGGGGGAGGGTGTGGCAAGCATGATATTGCAACGCCTCGACGATGCCATAACCCAGGGACGAAAGATCTATGGCGTGATAGACGGCGTTAAAGAGAGTTGGTCAGACAATGTCCAACAATCAAGAAACGAGTCCTATCAACGTTCGATTAACCACGACAAAATATCTGGCTATCAGCTTGTTCGAACCATTGGACACCTCGGAGGTGCTCAGGGCTTAGTTCAAACGATTGCAGCCACCATTGCTGACCCTAACGAACTTAGTCAACCGCGGGTCACATCCATTGAAGAGACCGCGGACGACGGCTACCAAATAAGCTACCGAGTGTCGCGCGGCACGAAGTCGCCGATCGCCGTGAACCATGACGCACAATCATCCTTTGATCCAATACCGGCTGTTTCCACTTTGATGCCCGCACGCGAATCCCAATCGAGTCATCCGATCACCAACGTGGAGAAAAAAGTTTCGTCTCGCATAGCGAGGGATCTGATCACGTTGCGTTTAGAAGCAGGGTCGCCCGAGCAGATGCAGGCGTCGCTTCAAAGCGTCATTAGCAGCGAACCTAATCAATGGGTGGGCGAGGTATGTCACTTCAGCCATGATGCGACCGGCGTCATTCAAGCCGGTATCGTTGGCCAATCTTTTGATGAAGTTCGCGAAACTGCCAAGGCAATCCTTGAGGGTCCATTCGCAAGCTCAACCAGCAAAGCTTTGCCCCGTCATTGCGGTTGGATTCGTTTCCCAAGTTGCGGCTCAAGATCAGCCTGGCTGTTCCCCGGCCAAGGATCGCAGTATGCCGAGAAACCAGAACTGATTTGCAACAGCGAATTATCGCAAGGGTTCCTGGATGAGTTCGACGCACAATTGACGGCAATGGGGTTAGAACCGGTCGGTCATCGGCTTGACGACCCCAGGAATGAGTTAGGACGTAACATTTGGTGGACTCAGCTTTGGGTCCTGGCCGTCGGAACGACGATGACTCAGTCGATGTTACAACGAGGTCATCGACCCGATGTTGTCCTCGGACACAGCTTTGGCGAATGCACCGCCGCATGGTGTGCCGGAGTTATGTCGACTCAACAAGCAATTCAGTTTGCGAAGTACCGCAGTGACGCGGTAATTACCGCAGCGGCTACCGGTGGTGAATTGTTGTCGGTACGTGCTGAACCCGCTGCAATCGACGCTGCATTGAGCGGTCATGACATCACGTACTTCATCACCCACCACAATGCACCCGAGCAAACCGTAATCGCGGGTAGCAAGCCTCAGATTGCCAATGCGAAGGCGGTACTTGCCAGTGCCAACCTTGCTTCAATCGTCATCCCAGTGCCGGCAGCGTTTCATACACCTTCGATGAAGCCAGCGCAAGATTTGCTGCGAGTTCGATTCGGTTCACAAGTCGCCAAGCCACCTCGATTCGGGTTCTTGTCTGCGATCAGCAACCGCTACTTGGCTGAACCGCTCGACATTATCACTAATTTGATCGATCAACTTACTCGTCCAGTTTGTTTCACCAGTGCTGTCGAACGCTTGGCACACGATGGATGTGGATTGTTCATCGAAGTCGGTCCAAGCGACGTTCTGACGCGGTTGGCGAAGTCGACACTCACCAAAAACGCAATTTGCCTGTCTGCTGATGATCGCGGACGCCCTCTGCATTTGCGAACGGCTTTAATTGACTTAGCCTGCGAAGCATTCACTGGATCAACCATACGCAGCGCAACATCGAACGATGTTCAACAGCCACCCAGCAGTGCAGCACTTACGTCCTCGCCTTCGAAGAATGGTTCTATCTTGGTTGACGGTGCACCATCATCCTCCGCTTCCAAGTTTGATGTCGTCGATGTCACACGTCGCAATCGTGGCGGCGACGAAACGATCGCGCCATCACCTGCGTCTCGCAACGGAAACGCTAACGGCGTCGTGCATCGAACCCCGAAACCCGGCGCTGCTCAACCCAACCGATACCCAAGTGCCATTCGTACTACGAATGAAATCGCGAGCATTCCTGCGGTTGCTTCCAACCAGGCCAACCCTCAAGAAGTGAGAGCGACATCACCGGCATCAGTTGCTAAGGCTAGCGTAAGCAAACGCGAATCCGCCAAAGCATTCTTGTTTGACTTGGTCGTTGATTTGACCGGCTACGACCCTGAAATCATTGAGTTCGACGCCGACCTCGAAGGTGAACTGGGTGTCGACAGCATCAAGAAAGCTCAATTGATTGGCGAAGTCGTTCAGTGGGGCAATCTGGAAATTGACATGCAGTCGATGCGGTTGGCGCAGTTTGCTTCGCTTGCGGATATCCTGGCTCTAGTTGGCGAAGACGACACAGCAGATAACGCAGTCAGCAGCGAGCTGAACACTCATGTCGACGCACCGGCAAGCTCGAACGAAGATATTTCCGAATCGCTTCAACGAATGATCATCGACTTGGTGGTCGACCAGACGGGTTACGATGAAAGCATCATCGACATGGATGCTGACCTGGAGGGTGAACTTGGCGTCGATTCTATTAAACGGGCACAATTGCTGGGTGAGCTTGAAACGCAGTACGAGTTGCAATCTATCCGCGAACAGAATTTGCGGCTGTCTGATTTCCCGACCCTCGCGTCGATCCACGCGTATGTGCTTAAGCACTTGACCTCGGCCGATAGCGAAAAAGAGCAGCCCGCCAACCAAACCGCCAACCACAGCGGCGAAAAAAAAAAATCTCCTACCCTAACTGAGCAAGCGACCTATCAAACGGAGCCGGCACCGTTGAAGACGCCGGCCCAGGGTACTCACCGCTTCGTCCTGAGAACTTGCGAGGCTCCTCGGTACGAGGGCACGCCGAATCAGCCAAGGTTTAGCGGACCAGCATTGATTGTCGGGGACAATCCGATCGCTGACGCGATCATCAAGCGTTGGAAGATGACCGGATTGCCCTATCATCAAATCGGCTCTGATTTGAATTGGGACCAAATTGATTCGATCATTCAATCGATTTGGAAAGACGGTGTATCCCAACATTTGTTTTTGACGACGCCCCACGACGCGGAAGCCAGTTGGTCGACGCTGGACGCTCGCGCATGGCAAGCAAGAAAAGTCGCAGCGCTTTCGATCCCGTATCGCGTGTGTCAATTATGGATGCAAAAAGTCATCGACGATGAATTGATGGATCAATCCTCGTTGGTCTCTTTTGTTCGCAATGGCGGCCAGTTTGGCTTTGATGCGGGCAGCGGCGAAAACCTAGCGAATCGTTCAGCCGAGTCGGGTGGAATTGCAGGACTCACCAAAGCAATGCTGATTGAGGCTTGGATGCGTGGTTATCGTGACACTCCCATGCTGGTCGTCGACGGTGCAAAGAACGCTACCGCCGACGCAATCGTCGATGGCGGCTTCCGAGAACTTGCAGTGCCTTCCTACGACGAAGAAGTGATCGTGGATGGGCCTTTACGCCGAGCAACACGGGCCCAGTATCAACCGATCCCTCAAGCAAACTTAGCCGCCGATCGCGTTCATTCGGTTAATATCACACCGGGTGGAGTCTGGCTTGTGGCGGGCGGCGGACGTGGCATCACCGCCATGACGGCGATGGAATTAGCTCAGCGACACGGTCTTAAACTGCACTTGCTTGGTATGGCCAAAGCCGAACCGATCGATCCGCACACTCGCGAGCGAGCGCAAATCGATCGGGCTCAACTGCGACGCGACACCATGAATCGCGTCCAGCAAAGCGGCGGCAACCCGGTCAAGCATTGGCGCAACTACGAAAAAGCGATCGAGATTGACCAAACATTACAGCAATGTCGCGAGCGTGGTATTGAAGCAACTTATCACAGCGTGGATGTCTCCGACGCGCAAGACGTTGCCCAACTTGTTGCGAGTATCCGCCGATCCGATGGTCCTATACGGGGTGTAATTCAGGGTGCTGGCTCCGGTCAAGACGCTCGATTTGATCGCAAACGTCCCGACAAAGTCCAACAATGTTTAGATGCGAAGATTGACGGCTGTGTTTCCCTTGCCGCAGCCACGCAAGCTGACCCGCTTGAATGGTTTGTTGGCTTCGGTTCGATCAGCGGCCGGTTCGGCGCTAATGGGCACACCGATTACAGCGCCGCCAATGACATGCTTTCTAAGATAATTGGACGTCTTCGCGCCGAGCGTCCCCATACCAAATGCGTGACCTTTCATTGGCACGCGTGGGGTGATGTCGGGATGGCAACAAAACCAGAAGCCAAACTCGCGTTAGACATGATTGGCATGGAGTTCATGCCAGCTCAAGAGGGGTTGCAACACTTCCTGAACGAGATTGAAAACGGTGGCGATGATGCAGAAGTACTGATCACCGATCGTCGATACGTTCGCAAGTTTTTCCCCAACGAACAACACACATCCACTGATGTTCTCGCCGCACCGGCAGCAATGCTAGATCCATCAGAGAATGGATGGTCCGATCACAACCTTCGCGATACGTCATTCAAGGTAACCCTTGATCCCGAACGTGATCTATTCTTGAAAGAACACTTGGTTCAGGGACGACCGACATTGCCATTCGTGATGGCGATCGAAATGCTTAGCGAAGCCGCGTCGATTCATCAATCACTTTCATCAGGAAAGCCGCAACGTGTGAGTTCGCTACGTAACGTGCAAGCTATCCGGCCGTTGAAGTGCTTAACGGATGATGCGTTCGCAGTCGAATTGATCCCCGGCAATGATTCGCATTCTTGGAAATTGGTGAGTGACTTGCGTCGTCGCGACGGAAGGTTGGTGGAGGCTGCTCGCGAGCACTTTACCGCGAGTGTTGAATTAGAAGACGCGACCGCATGCAAACCTACGCGATACGATTCCGTGGACTTGCTTGACCACTTGCGAGTCGATGCAAAAGCGATCGAGTACATGCCCGAAGACGCGCCGGTATATCACGGCCCATCACTGCAGTGCCTTCGTGAGATCGAGTTTGCAATGGACGGCCAGATCCCGGTCGCGTTAGGAACGATCGTGGCCCCGAGTCCCGCACACCTTGCCGGTGAATCGCGGCCTTTAGTGGGTTGGACCATATCACCCGCGACGATGGATGCGGTCTTGTATGCCGCGGGAATGTTGGCATACCAAGTTGGCAATAGACCTAGTTTGCCAGTTCTCTTCGACGAAATTGAATTGGGACGACTACCCCATCCTGGCGAACCGCTTCGCGTCGTTGTCCGCTGGGTAGACTCACTTGAAGAATCAACTAGCGAAATTGCTGGAGGACGTTTGTCAGCAGTCTTGGCCGGCCAAAATCGAGATCTCATCTTGCGGCTCGATGGTTATCGAGTTGGATGGCTGAGTTAGGCGAATGTACCAAAGTGAAACCTCTCTGACCGCAGTCCTGCCGGCAAGTGACTACGTTGACACGGCGGCATCCGAGCGCGACACGCACACCTTTCGCGAACAGAGTTGGCAACTTGTTGGCGTCACCGACATGCTTAAGAATGCTGGTGATTATGTGGCCGACGAGCGAATGGGCGTTCCAATCCTGATACGTAATCACGATGGCCAACTGACAGCGTTGCACAACGTTTGCGCCCACCGCCATTGTCAATTGGTTGACCAAGGGTGTGGTCACGCCGAAGAACTTAAGTGTCCCTACCACGGATGGCGATATGGTGCCGACGGCCGGACCAGGAAATTGCCAGGCGCGTCAAACTTCCCCAAGTTTGAGCGAGATGATTATCGGCTACCTCAATTTTCGCTAGAGCAGGTCGGTTCACTTGTGTTTGCTCACCTTGGCGGTCCGAACCGATCCATGGACGACCAAGCTTCATGGAAGACCTTGTTTGCTGATCGAACAGATCCCAAGCGATGGCGATTCAGTTTCACCGATCAACTTGAATACCCGTGCGACTGGAAAATTGTGGTCGAAGGGTCGCTTGAAAGTTATCACCTGTCGGAAGTTCACGCCGAAACGTTTGGGAAGGATCCAGGTGAAGAAAACAGCGATCACGAATTGCGAGACTGGGGAACCACGTTTTCTACTACGCTTCGGGATGACGCATTCTTGACACGTTTGGAAGAGCGCACGATACGGTACTTAACGGGTTCCTTTGACCCAACTTACCGGCATGTGCATGTTTTCCCCGGTGTGATGGCATCTTTGACGGATTCGCTGAGCTTAATCTACCAAGTGTATCCGACCGGTAATCAAACCTGCGCGCTTCGGGTATTTGGATTCACGCCTCGGGTCACGTCTTCAAGTCCAATCAAGCGAAGCATCAGCGCGGCGCTGCGACGAACCGCCGAAGGCCTCGCTCGCAAAGTCCTAGATGAGGATGCAGCGATCTTTCCTAAGATTCAAGCCGGAATGGTCGCCGCTGCGAGTGTGCCCGAAACCGGTGGGCGAACCGTCAGCTCTCGAATTTTTGGTCGCTGTGAAGAGCGACTTCACGCGTTTCAAACCAATTGGGCCGAATTATCCCAGCCTTCCTGACGCAACGAGCAGAATGATTGAATATGCTCTAGGGCAACCGACGTTCCACTGACACGACACAGACACATTCGGAAACGATGAAAAACGATCTCCAAGGACGAACCGCATTGGTGACCGGCGCAAGCCGAGGGATTGGTCGCGCAATCGCGCTCGAACTGGCCCGCCAAGGCGCTCGCGTCGCCGTGAATTTCCTGAATTCACAAAGTGCCGCGGTTGAAGTAGCAAGGGCCATCGATCAAATGGGCGCCGACGTGATGTTGGTCAAAGCCGATATCTCATCAGCGGACGACATCGCTGCTATGGTTGCCGAGGTCGAACATCAATTCGGTGCACTCGACACGATCGTTAGCAATGCTGCCGCGGGTGGGTTCCGTGATCTAGCGGACCTCACTCCGGTCAATTTTGAAGCCACCATTCGCAATAACTCCGCACCCGTGATTTGGTTAGCGCAAGCTGCCGCCAAAGCGTTGAAGTCCGCCAATCATCATGGCAAGATGGTTGCCGTTAGCAGTCACGGATCTCGCTGGGCGGTGCCTCACTATGGAGCGATCGGTGCTTCCAAGGCAGCCCTGGAAAGTTTGATGCGCCACCTGGCGCTCGAACATGGGGACGATGGAGTGAATTTTAACTGTGTATTGCCGGGAATTATTGCTACCGACGCAATCGCCAGCATGCCGGGCGCCGATGCGTTGGTCGATGCTGCAACCGATCGCATGATGGTGGGCAAACGCAAGTTGTGCGAGCAAGACGTTGCCGAAGTAGTCGCGTTCCTATGTAGCGACGCTAGCGATTTAATCCAGGGGCAAACATTGATTGTCGACGGTGGAGTTAGCATCCGTGCCTGATTCTGTCGCCGAATTGATTTCAGCGAAGAATTCCGAAGTCACATCTACCGTCGTTGAGCGTTACTTCGCGCGACCGTGCCACGGTTCGGGAATGGTGTTCGATGGCGCGGTATCCGTCGAAGGCGAAATTGATCTTGAACGATTAACACAGTCGTGGCATTTGGTGGTTCAATTTCAACCGCGTCTGTTTGCAAGGCTGTCGGGCAAAGGAACGAAACAAAAATGGAACTTGCGTCCCTTTAGCGCAGACGAATGGAAGATCGAAATTGCCAATGGATCAGCGTACAATCGTGATCAATTGATTGCCTCCATAGCGCCTCGACAAGGCATCGCTGGAAGGCTCGTGATTCATCAGGTCGAGACGAGCGAATGCGTTTCAAGACTGCATTTCTTCTTTCACCATTCGGCCATCGATGGCGTGGGTGCGATCCGAATCGTCACCGCTGTGCTTCGTCAGTATCAATCCGAATCGCTAGGCAGTCCGACCAAACGAATTGCAAATGATGCCGATACTGACGAGACATCGAAGCAATCCGATCGTCCAAGCGACAGCAATGCGAACGCAGCGGTTAAGCGACGTTTGATTAGCCTTCCCAACCCACGAAACGCCTGGGTAACCATTCGCGGGCACAACGCGATGCTGGATCGACATTCACACGACAGATTACCCAGTCTCGAATCGGACCATCTTCAACGATCGCTTGTTGAATCACACGGACCGTTCGTACGAACCACGCTAGGCCAGCACACCTCCTCGCGATTGCGACAGCATCTGCGTCGAAAGAGTGTCACTCTTAACGACTTCTCGGTCGCCATTACTCTTAAAGCGCTTAGCCAAATCATATCACCGAGGTGGGGCAGATACTTATGCGTGATGAATCCTGTACAAACCCGTACTTGGAAACAACGCCGCGAAACGAACAACCATGTTGGCTTTGCTTTTGTCCGAAGGCGGCATGAAGAACTGGAATCGGTGGACCATTGCGTTGAAGGTGTACAGAAACAGTTGACCTATGTTCGAGAGCACGGAATCGCGCACGAACTAGCCGATGGCATGAAAATTCTTGAGTCCATTCCGTTGGGATTTCCCACGGTTGAAAAGCTTCGCTGGTTTCTCCCTACTGCAAGCGTGACGTGTCTATCAAATTTGAAGTTTGGACGACGATTGGGACTGGAGTCCAGGACGAGCGATTTGAGCCCGCATGACCAGAAAAAAACGCATTTCATCGGAAATGCTAAGCTAAAAGACATCGAGTTCCTTGCCCCAATGCAGTCAAATGGGCAGCTAGCAATCACAATATGGGAAACAAGTGACAGTGTTTCGCTATCGTGGAGGCACGTCGGAACGGTCGCGGCGGCGGAGCGATGCTTGGCCTTGGCATCACTCTGGACGAGTCTGGTCGACGAGCAAATTTCAAAATGACTTCGCGGTTCATAGTGCCGCCTACGGAATCATCATCTGAGCAAGTTTATGAACAACCAAGCTACATTGAAAATGGCGACCCTCGGAATGTTTGCTCTTGTTGCCGGGATGTTGGGATGGTCCCTAATGCAACAAGAACAGTCCCATTCAACCGCTCACGCCGATGCGACGTCTAGCCAATCCAAAGTGAAGCCCACTCCGATCAGTGATCTTAGCCTTGGTAATTTCGGCGATGGTATTTCGCAGTCCGATGAAAGTGACACAAACAAGACCACCAAGGTCGATTCGCCCGAACTTATATTGAAGGTTGGGAAAATTGGTTCCACGCCTGATCGCCAAGAAGTAACCACGATCAGCCATTTGCCTTACACAGGTACCGAAATTCGCCGGATCTACACCGCGTCTGCGGATCGCGCATGCCGCATGTTGGTACCAGGTTCGCCAGTGGTTCCCGCTCGCACCGGTGCTCGACCAGGACGAGTCGGTACTTATGGTCGAATCCCGACGTTCACCATCGGCTTGACATTAGGCAGCGAGGGAATCGACAAGTTACCCACCGTCACTCGCACGCAGGTTGAGAAGTACTTGCGAAAGCACAGACTTTCCGTGCAGCCGATTTTGTTCCACGACGAATCGGGACACTTGTACTTCGGTACCGATTGCCAAACAGCATTCTTTGAACTTGATCGACCCGGGGTCACCGTGGATGCCGAGCCGATGATCGAAACCGCCGTTCAACGTTTCCGAGCCTTAGGTATCGTCGGCGATGGCTCGAGCGCCCGAATTAGTTCGCCCGGTGGCATGCAAGAAACCAATACAGTTCTCGGCCGAACGCTAGCCATGGCGTTCACTTTCGAGAAAGCGGAAGGCCTGCTTGCGCTTACCTCCACCAAGCCTAAAGTCACGACTGAGCTCTTGCTGCTGCATTTGCCTGCCGAATCAACCGTCGACAATCCTGACGTGCGAGTCTTTATTACTAGCGACGATCGACAGACACTGCATCGTTTGGACGTCAGCAACGAACGCCTCCATTCGCCCATCCCTACCATCTCGGCCGAGATTCGGTTCGCCAAAACGGTCCTGATGGGAATGTATCCCGCTGGGCCAATTGTGACCGGAATACGTTTTCGCAGCGAAGGCGTCGTTCCCATGGAAGCCGTCTTGCAAATGACCCGTGCCAGCAAGGAAACGGGTGCTTCGCCGATGTCAGTGACTGAGATTCTTGATCAGTTCGGCGATTTGTCACAACAACTACCGACTGAATTCACGGATAGAAGCATGCGTCAAAGCGGCCAACGTCCTTCGATGATCGAAAATCGACTGGATCGTTTGATGCAGCAGCGTAGCAATTCTCGGACGGGATCCCCTAATCAGTCCACCGGTAGTGAGGTCAATGAAGAGCGTTCGCCCACCAAGGTCAAAATGATGACCGGTCTGGGTAAGTAAGACTCGGTGGCGTGCTTTCCTTTAGCGGTTCACTTCATTGGTAGTATCGAGTCGCAAGTGCCATTAGTAACAGGAAGGTAGCGAACCGGAGCGACTAACCTTCCGCACACTCGCTGGCAAAGTTAACGATCTTGGCCGGCGCGGATTCTGGCCTGTGCTAATCTTCTTTGTGCGTGCTGATCTTTGTGCGTGCTGATCTGGGTGCGAGCCGATCTTTGTCTACGCTGGCATGAAGTCACCAAGAAAATGCGTTGACATCCCCACCCAAAACAGACAGAATGTCTGAACAGAGCCATCGCTACGATCCCGCACTCGCGGTTCCGCCATGCCTGGGGAAGTTCAAGTGAATCTACTGACACACAAACCGATTTCGCGAGCCACGATTGCGCACGCCGGTTTTACGATCGTTGAACTGCTTGCCGTTGTCGTTGTGATTGGAATGTTGGTGGGCTTGCTGCTACCGGCCGTCCAGAGTGCCCGCGAAGGAGCACGCCGAATTTCGTGCAGTTCTAATTTGGCTCAAATCGGCCTTGCGGTCACCGGATATCACGTCACTTTCGATCAGTTCCCGGTTCAATTGTCTGGTACCGACGGCAGTGAGGTATTGCACCACGACAACGATCGCAGGCTAAGCATCTTCGTTGCCATACTTCCATTCATAAGCCAAGAGCAATTTGCCGACGCGATCGCACAGCCGCTACCTAAGCCGTCCTACGTGGCGTCTGGTTGGAACGATGGGTACGAGATGAGCGACATGGGCGATATGGGCAATATGGATTTCGAGGATGCGAAAGACGACGTTCAAGATGAGTTCTGGGGTGCTGGTGGCCCTGAACCTTTTGTCCATCAGTACAGACCCTGGGTCACCGAAATTCCTTCGTTCCGTTGCCCAAGCGATCCCGGATATGGGAGTCCATCGTTAGGACGCATCAACTACGCAGCATGCATTGGCGATGGCATCGTCGGTTCATCCACCGGTGCAATGAAGCTAGTGAATGGTCGCTATGTTCACGACGATGAATTGCAAAAGACGATTGACGTTTCCATGCGAGGGATCTTCGTTCCTCGACAGGTCACACGGTTGAAGGACATAGATGACGGCAGATCACAAACGATCTTGCTTGGTGAAATTGCGACCGGATTGAGTGACGGGGATTGGCGGACAACCCCAGCGATTGCATCACTCGTCGACTCGTCGGCTTCGCTGCGCGACCAGCCCAACATGGCTGAGACCAGCCCACTTGTTGATCCGGAACGACCTAACTTCTGGAATGATGAAGTCCAGCTCGGTAAGTCTTTAAGCCAACTGGGCCAGCAACGTGGATACCGATGGGCTGATGGAATGCCACTCTATACATCATTCCAAACGATTTCGGCTCCTAACTTCGGGATCATTCTTGATGAGAACCGCGATGACAGCGACGGAGTTTTGCCATCTAGCAGTCGTCATGAAGGCGGTGTTCACGTTTGCTTGGCTGATGGTGCCGTGCGTTTCGTAACGGACTCGATCGATGCGGGAAACCCATCCGCCAAAACCGTCTACCCCGGCAGTTATCCCGATGTTAATCCACCGAGCCCTTACGGTTTGTGGGGGGCACTGGGCACGCGTGGGTCCAGCGAGCTAGCAGCCTCTCAATTCGAATCGCTGTAGGTCGACTACGACGTCCGACCTTCCCATAGCAACATCACAACCGGTTCGCCCTGGCGAGTCGAGCGCTTGCAACGTTAGAATCGTGGTTCAGCCACTTTACGTTGTATCGCTAGTGCCAGGACGGCAATTTTATATGAGCCAAGTCGAATCGTCAGACGAAGGCAACCAGTTTGGCACGATGAGTGGCGTCTTTACGCCGTGCGTGTTGACGATCCTGGGCGTCATCATGTTCCTGAGGTTTGGCTTCGTTGTTGGCCAGGCCGGCGTACTGATGACGTTGGGCATCGTCATCGCCAGCAAGCTGATCACGTTGTTGACCGCGTTGTCACTTTCGGCAATCGCCACAAACACCAAGGTCGAAGGTGGCGGAGCGTACTTTTTAATCAGTCGTTCGCTCGGGCCTGAGTTCGGTGGTGCGATTGGAATATTGTTCTTCTCTGCGCAAGCCCTTTCCGTGTCGATGTACGTGATGGGTTTTACCGAGGCCGCCGCCGGCTACTTGCCCGCCGGGATCTCTCCCACACTGGTCGCAACGCTAACCAATTTCGCAGTCTTCGCATGCGTGGTCATCGGCGCTGGATGGACCCTAAAGCTGCAATTTTTCATACTCGCGGCGATTGTCGCCTCGTTGGCCTCGTTCTACTTTGGCGCTTATCAATCGTTCGACACTCACATGTTGAGCGAAAACTTTATGCCGCAGTTTGATCATGGCGAATCGTTCTGGACGATGTTTGCCTTGTTCTTCCCGGCGGTGACCGGGATCATGGCGGGGGCGAACATGTCAGGTGACCTGCGTGATCCTGCGCGTTCGATTCCTCGCGGAACGTTGGCTGCGATTGGCGTCACAGCGGTTATCTACTTGTCGCAAGCGTTCTTGCTTGCTGGATCACGCCCACGATCCGCGTTGGTCGAAAACGCGATGGTCATGTCCGACATTGCGATCCTGCCGGCCTTCATTGCCGCTGGTGTGTTCGCCGCCACCCTTTCGTCGGCTTTAGGCAGCATGATGGGAGCCCCACGCATTTTGCAATCACTCGCTCGTGATCGTTTGTATCAAGTTCTCCAGCCCCTTGGTGTGGGTTCGGATCGAGATGGAGAGCCTCGACGCGCCATCCTGACCACGTTCCTAATTTCGCAAGCAGCGATCCTGTTGGCGGATCTCAATACGATTGCTCCTTTGATCACGATGGCTTTCCTAGTCACTTATGGGTTGTTGAACCTCGCCACGTTCTACGAGGCGATCACGAAGAACCCCAGCTACCGTCCTCAGTTCAAGCTTTGCCATTGGTCCACATCGCTTGCCGGTGCGATTGGCTGCGGACTTGTCATGGTCCTTATCGATTGGCGATGGGCGATTGTGGCCATCGGTTTAGTCGCTGGTTTGCACGCCTATCTTTCGCGGATTGATGTGAAGTCGGACTGGGGCAACCTGCAAAGCGGCTTATTGTTTGAACGCACACGTCGGAACTTACTTAAGCTCGAAGACGAACTGTATCACCCCAAGAACTGGCGTCCCTTTGTATTGGCACTCAGCGGGACAGGATTCAGTCGACCTCATTTGGTGGTGTTTGGAAGTTGGCTAACATCACAAACCGGCGTGTTAACCCTCGGACAAGTCATACCCGGTGAACTTGACGATCGGCACCGACGGCGAGATTCCCAGGAACGCATCCTGCACAGCATGATCAGCGAACACAACCTCAGCGCGTTCCCAGCCGTTGTCGTTGCAGCCGACTACATCGCGGGCGTCGAAGCCCTGGTCCAATGCCAAGGGCTCGGAAGATTGCGTCCCAATACTATCTTGCTGGGGTGCCCACTGACGGTCGACCGGATGCGAGTGTTTGGTGGACTGCTTCGCAATCTTGAAGGCCTCGGTCGTAGCGTAGTCGTGCTTCGCCGGATGGATGAACCTGACAATGATTGGGTGGCGCCACGCGGAACGATTGATGTTTGGTGGCGAGGTCGTGCGAACGGAGAGCTGATGGTGTTGCTGGCACACCTATTGTTGGAAAATCCTTCCTGGCAAAACCGAACGTTAAGGTTGCTTCGCGTGGTCGACACTGATGCGGGAATAAGTGAAGTACGTTCGCACCTCGATGGCCTTTTGCGTGAAGCTCGCATTGCCGGAAAGACTAAGGTCGTGGTATCAAGCGACCCCGCATCGGCCATTCAGACAACCAGTCGCGACGCCGCTTTGGTGTTTCTTGGAATGGAACCTCCCGAGCCAGGTCAGGAAGACGAATTCTTCTTTCGTACTGAACAGCTTGTTGGAAAATTACCGCGAGTGGCTTTGGTCCGAAGTGCGGGTGGAATGAGACTCGAAAGCTAGATCAGGACAACCTTAAGAGACGTAACTTGGCGAAAAAACAGGAAGCATTGGATGTCGGTCCCGGTCCCGACGAACGCAGCGTACGGTTCACCGATGGCACCATCAAACAGGTTCCCGCCGATTGGAGCCTGCTGCCGCCGGGCGACGCTGGCCTGACTCGCCGAGTCAAATCAACGGGGCCAACCTGGACCGTGAAAGAAAAAAAGGGACGCAAGGTTTTTTCGCATGGCGTTTGGGCGCCATCGGCACAAATCGAAGCCGCGAAGCAATCGGTGGCAGCGGATCGTGCTGACCCGGCGTACGCTCGAAGGAAAGCTACTGACACAGCTCGTCGCGAGAAAAAGCAAACTGCCTACGTGGAAGACTTTCACGGGGCGGTGCTGGACTTCCTAAGGTTCGACAAACGCTATCAATCCGTCGCCCAGAAGTTTGCGACCGCTGTCACAACGTTGGCAACCCCGGTCGGCAGCGGCACAGTGGCGAGGACTCAACGCATTCCGATCGAACGGCGAGCCGAGTCCGCGGTCATCGCTTGGATGCGTCATCAGACCACCGCCTACGACGACATGAAAATTCCTCGCGTCAAAGGAAAACGTCGTGAGGTGCGTCGAATGTTGGCCGAGGAATCAAGAAAACGATTGGAAAACTACCGTCGTGGGCTCGATGTTCCGTCGAACTGCCCCCTAATGCAAGCAATTGCGACTCTTCAATCCACGCCTTGATTCATCTTGCCCAAAGCCACTCGGCTCGATACTGTGTGGAATCGAGACAGGATGTTTCACGCACCGAGCTAGGGAGGGCAAGAGCGTGGTTAAACGTTGGCCAATTCGTACGAAGCTTATCATCGCTCTGACATTGTTGTCGGCGGTGGTGCTGTTGCTGGCGTCTAGCGGTTTGTGGGGGCTCTATCAGTACCGCAAACTTGCCAATTCGATTAGCCAACGAGCAGTCGAAATTCCGCTGGCGAACGATCTGAGCCGACTAGCGCTCACGATTCGCGAGAGTCATATTCGCAGCAGTGAAATTGACAACCAGGAACGCATGATCGAAACGTCTAGCTTTGATCCGTTGTTTGACATCGCAGCCCTTGAACGAGATCGTTTCACAGAAACGTTGCTCAGCTTCGATCTGGCCATCCGCAAGTATCAAACTCAAATTCAAGAAGCAACCGAACAGCAATCGTTGCTCGTCGACACCGCTCGCCAACAACGTAGCCTGGGTGAGATCCGTGCGTCATTTGACTCACTTGAAGAATTCCTTCGAGCTCCGCTTCCCCTAGACTTTTCCCGGCGAGCTGAACTCGAAAAACGCCTCGATGGCCTTGTTGACCAAACTAATGATCACCTGACCGCCATCCATACGGGCATGGCTGAATTCAGCACTGAGGTTCGCGGCAAGTATCGCACCTCGATTGGGATTGCTTGGGTCAGTATCATTTGCGCGCTGCTAATCGTCGTGGTGTTCCTGATCGCGTTTCGATCACTTGTCGTTAAGCCTTTCCGGACATTGATCGTCGGCTCTCGGCTTGTTGCCGGCGGCGAATTCCACCATGTCATTGACTTGGGCACCGATGACGAACTGAGTGAACTTGCCTCGGCAATGAATGACATGACTCGTCGCTTCCGAAACGCACTACAGCAATCCGACAAGCTATGCGCCGAACTGGATCACCAAGTTCGCGAACGCACGCGTGAAGTCATTCAGAACGAACAACTTGCAAGCGTTGGGTTCTTGGCAGCCGGCGTTGCTCATGAGATCAACAACCCGCTCGCCACCATCGCCTGGAGTGCTGAATCACTGCAGTCCCGTTTGGTTGAAATGGCGGGTTCGGGTGATGGTTCCCAATCTTTCGCACCAGACCTAACCCAACAGCTTTCTGAAAACCTGCGTCGTATTGAAGATGAAGCCTATCGCTGCAAAGGCATCACCGAGAAGCTGCTCGACTTCAGCAGACTTAGCGAAATTCGACGTGCGAAAACTGACTTGGTCGAATTGGTACACGACGTGGTCGCAATGGTGAGCACCGTCGGAAAATTTCGTTGCAAAACGATCCACGTGGATGCTCCCGAGCAGGCGTTCGCCCACGTCAACCCGCAAGAAATTCGCCAAGTGGTGCTGAACTTGGTTACCAATGCCCTCGAAAGCGTTGACACCAACGGTGCCGTCACGGTCTCCGTCAAGATGGATGACAATATCGCTACCGTTGTCGTCCAGGACGATGGATGCGGGATGACCCAAGAGGTCATGCAGCATCTATTCGAGCCATTCTTTACCCGACGACGCGATGGCACGGGTACGGGTCTTGGGTTAAGCATCACCTACCGAATCGTGTCTCAACACGGCGGTTCCTTGATCCCGTACAGCGATGGTGAAGGCTGCGGATCGCGGATGGAGATGTCGCTACCGATTTCACCGGAATGCGAAGACAACTTGGCGAGCCACCGGTTCAAAGTTCTTGCACCAGCCGCAACCAGTCATGCCGCCTAGCCGCGGCAAAACCAACGGCCAGAGCGGTTTGTCTCTGGTCACTCGAACTTAAATACAAGCGCGATTACAACGCGACTTAACTACAACGCTTCCTATCGACTCACTGCAAACTGATCGTCATGACATCAACTAAAAACAAGAAGCCAGCGATGCACATTCTTTTTGCCGATGATGAGAAGAACTTGCAAGAACTCATGCGCACAGAACTGCCTCGCATGGGATATTCCGTCACGGTTTGCCCAGATGGGTTAACCGCAGTCGCAGCGTTGGAAAAGGAATCGTTCGACTGCATGATCGTCGACCTCGATATGCCGGGGATGAACGGAATCGAGGTGATCGAAAAGGCAAGAAGCCTGCGGCCCGAAATCGAAGCGGTCGTGATGACAGGAAAGCCGAGCCAAGAAACCGCGATCGCGGCGTTGCGTCATCAAGCGTTTGACTATCTGACCAAACCATCGCGACTAGCCGACATCGCGGGCCTACTTGGACGAGTTGCCGAACGACGCCAGAGCAAACGAAAGTTGGCTGCTTTGTCTCACCGAGTGAAAGCGGCTGAGGGGGGATCCACTTTGGTTGGATCCGGTAAGGCCATGAACGCAGTCAAGAATTTGATCTCAAAGGTTGCCCCCACCGACAGCTCGGTCTTGATACGCGGTGAAACCGGTTGTGGTAAAGAACTCGTCGCACGCGCGATCCACGACGCCAGCTTGCGAGCCGATCAGCCGTTGGTCCCTGTCAACTGTGGTGCTCTCCCCGAGAATCTCATCGAGAGCGAACTGTTTGGTCATTGCAAGGGTGCCTTCACCGGTGCCGATGCAGCTCGCACGGGACTATTCGAAGTCGCCGAGGGTGGCACTATTTTCCTTGATGAGATTGGTGAACTTCCTTTGGCCATGCAAGCTAAGTTGCTGCGGGTTCTAGAAACAGGCGATATCCGACGACTCGGCGATACCCAAACCGTACATGTCGACGTCCGAGTGGTGTGTGCCACGCACCGGGATCTTGAGCAAATGGTTGAAGACGGTACGTTCCGCGAAGACTTGATGTTCCGCATCAACACCTTCGAGGTCAGCGTCCCCTCACTTCGACAACGCCCCGAAGATATTCCAACCCTTGCCAGGCACTTGTTGCGTCGGCATCGCAGCGATGGTAGCGATGACAATCTATTCACTGATGAGGCAATGGAACAACTGCTTGCCCATCGCTGGCCTGGTAATGTTCGTGAGCTTGCCAACGTGATCGAGCATGCCGCGATCCTGTGCGAATCGCTGCCCATCGGTGGTGACGACTTACCTCAACATTTCGGCAAACGCAAACTACGCAAAGAGATTGCGGAATCGGGGCCGATGACATTGCGAGATCTCGAGATGCTCGCGATCAAGCGGGCAATCGAGCGGAATGATGGCAACAAACCTGCCGCCGCTGAAGAACTCGGCGTCAGCCTGAAGACGCTCTACAACAAAGTCAACGCTGCCGAGGAAAAGAAGCAAGCGGCGTAAGCTCTGGCTTGCCTCGTCTCAAGACATTGGTGTTCACCTTGATTGGCAAACGCCGTAGCGATGACTACTGCTCGCGAACGAGTTTTCGAAACGCTTCGTTAAGCTTCGTCGTCACGGGACCAGGCTTACCGTTTCCGATCACGCGATCATCGAGCTTAACGGCGGCAATCACTTCAGCAGCACTACCGGTTAAAAAACATTCGTCCGCGATAAAGATGTCGTGACGCGTAAGCGGCACTTCATGAGTCTTGATTCCGGCCGCTTTGGCGAGTTCTAACACGGCACCACGCGTGATGCCTTCAAGAATTCCGGCATCAATCGGCGGCGTTGAAAGTTCCCCGCGCCGCACGATGAAAAGATTGTCGCCGGTGCATTCCGCTACTTCACCTTTGGTGTTCAGCATCACTGCTTCGACACATCCGGCCTTCAAGCCTTCCATCTTGGCCATGATGTTGTTGAGATAGTTCAGCGACTTGATTCGCGGGCTTAAGGCAGCAGGGTGATTACGGATCGTTGCCGCAGTCACCAGCTCCAAACCGTCTTCATACATTTGTTCCGGATAGAGACTGATCTTGTCCGCAATGATGATGATTTGTGGATTACTGCACTTGTAAGGATCAAGCCCTAACGGCCCGGCCCCACGAGTCACCACCAAACGAATGTACCCATCGTCGAGTGCGTTCTTAGCAACACACTCGTTTACATCGTCAGTGAGCTTTTCGATTGAGATGGGCATGGGCAACGCGATTGCAGCAGCAGATTCCCAAAGCCGAACAAGGTGCTGTTGCAAACGAAAGACGCGTCCACTGTAGATTCGCATTCCTTCGAAAACGCCATCGCCGTACAGCAGGCCATGATCGTAAACGCTAACCTTGGCATTCTCGCGCGAGAAGTACTCGCCGTTGATATAGATTTGTTGGCTCATCGGAAAAATCTAAGAGTTATGCTTAAAAAGAAATAGATAGCTAGCTGCAAGAAGCGTTCATCTTAATCGACGTCGGCGGATGTCACAGCACTAACAACGGAGGCATCGAAATAGTTAATGGACATGCCTGCGTCAACGACCACGGACTGGGCCGTGATACCACTGCTACGTGGACTGATTAAAAAGACGGCCGTCGATGCGACCTCGTCAGTGGACACTGCTCGGCCACGCGGGATGACTTTCTCGGCGTACAAATACGAATCAACGTAGCCGGGAATTCCAGCCGAAGCACTCGTCTTAAGCAAACCGGCCGCCACGGCATTGAAGCGCACTTCGCTAAATCGGCTGAACGACTTCGTTAAGAATGCAAGCGATGATTCAAGCGCCGCTTTGATCGGCGCCATGAAACCGTAGCTTTCGCTAGCCATGCGCGTGGTGCTAATTCCGATCGTGACGACGGATGCATCGTTCGCAAAACAGTCCTTCAATGCATTGCAAACACTCGTCAAAGAGAATGCTGAAATGTCGATCGCTTGCAAGAACTGTTGGCGTGTCGTTTCGTGAAACGGACGAATCCCTTCGGGATAATCCGCAAATGCAATCGAGTGAACCAAGCCGGCCAACTCGACGCCGTCGGACTTCAGCTTCGCCGCCATCGCATCAATCTGGGCCTGGTCTTCGACATCGCAAATTAGTGTTGTCCGGCCAGCGAGCAGCTTAGCGAGACTTTCTCGACGGGCTTCGCTTCGCAGGGTGTAGATCACGTTGACGCCGCAGCTTTCAAGAATATTGGCGATCCGATAGGCCACACTTTTCTTGTTAGCCACTCCCATTACCAGAACCGTCTTGTCAGACAGACTCAAAAAATCGAAAGCGGGTTCACGCTCGCTCATACTGAAACCTCGGGCTCACTCATCGTGACGGTAAAATCCAAACGTGCCGCCAGCTTGCCAGCAACCTTCAATTTGCCGGTGAGATAGTACGCATTGCTGACCTGCTCGTTTAGCGTGACCTCGATCTCAGCCGTGTCGCCTGGACGAACCATCTTCTTGAACTTGACCGAGTCCATCCGAGTGGCCACAGGCAAAGCTGTACTGCTTGCGGATTCACTGGCTTTGGAAAGCAGCACAGCACCGGCTTGCAGGCAGCATTCGCACTGAATCACGCCCGGCACGATTGGCGAATCGGGGAAATGCCCGTGAAAGAAGAATTCGTCCGCCGAAAAGGACTTTCGGCATACAATCGACGAGTCCGTTTCGGACACAATTTCGTCCACCAAGAGCATGGGAGCTCGATGGGGGATACGGTTCATGATTTCTTGTTCGCTCATTCGCTTATAAGACGCCAAACGCGGGCCCGAAGTCAAGCCGTAGCGAATTTGCTAGGCTGATAGAGAGTTGATTAACCACCGTCCTTTTCCCAGACCTAATTCATGACCACTTATTACGCTCGCGGCAGCGAAACGACGTCTCTGACTAACGAAGATTTGCGGGCAGCTATTGTCGATACATTTGCCAAGATTGGCGAGCGAAACAAGGTTCTGTTGCTGCCGCCCGATCAAACTCGGATGTTCAGCCGCGCCGGGGAAATGACCGCGATTTGTTACGAACTGCTCGGCGACAAGGTGAAGGACATCATGCCTGCCTTGGGCACGCATTCGCCAATGAAGCCGGGACAACTCGACCATATGTTCCCAGGAGTTCCTCACGAACTTTTCCGTCCGCATCGCTGGCGTGATGACGTAGTGACGCTTGGCGAAGTCCCCGCGGAATTCGTATCCGAGGTTACCGAAGGAGTCTATACGTCGGCTTGGAAAGCCCAGGTCAACAAGCTGCTTCGTGATGGCGGCCACGATCTGATCTTTTCGTTGGGGCAAGTCGTCCCCCATGAAGTGATTGGAATGGCCAATTACAACAAGAATGTGTTTGTCGGAACTGGCGGCGTCGAAGGCATTAACGAGAGCCACTACCTGAGCGCCATTTGCGGAATTGAACAAACGCTCGGTCGTGCGGACACTCCGCTGCGAAAGATACTCAACTACGCTCAAGATCACTTTTGCAAAGACATGCCGCTTCTTTATGCGTTGACAGTCGTGCAACAGATGCCCGATGGAACGCTGCATACGCGGGGTTTGTACATTGGTGATGATCACGAAACTTTTTTCCAAGCCGCTGATTTGGCGTACCAAGTCAACATTACGCATCTCGATCGTGCTCCACAGCATGTCGTGGCGTATCTCGACCCTAGCGAATTCAAGAGCACTTGGCTGGGAAACAAGTCGATCTATCGAACACGACTAGCCATCGCGACCGGTGGAAAGTTGACTGTGCTAGGCCCCGCAGTCGAAGAGTTTGGCGAGGATGCGCAAATCGATAAACTGATTCGCAAGTACGGCTATCGGACCAAGGAAGAGGTGGTCAAGCTGGTCGCGGAAAACGAAGACCTTGCCGCCAACCCGTCGGCCGCAGCTCACCTTGTTCACGGTTCACCGGAAAATCGTTTTCGCGTGATCTATGGTGCTGGAAAACTGTCCGCCGAGGAAGTTGAGTCGGTCGGCTACGAATACGGCGACGTCAACGAACTGATGAAGCGGTACGATGTGAGCAAATTAGATGACGGGTTCCACATGGACACCGATGGGACCGAATTCTACTTCATCCGCAATCCAGCCCTAGGACTGTGGCAAGCGCCTATCTGAGCGAAAAAGCTGCTTTCGACACAGCCTTTTACGGAAGCTTACCCACCCGTAAACGTCCCTGCGGAAAAAATCGAAACCCAAATTTGGCAGCAGGCCGTATAATGGGCTAGGTGGCGTCGGCTGGTCCGGCTCACGATGTCGGCCGTCTGCTGCCTGGGAAAGTTAGAGGTGAGTCTCGCAAGATCGCGGCTAACTTCCCGCATTATTTCGGTTCACCCCACACGGTGACTGAGAGCCGGCAACACCGTCGTACAACGAACGGTGCACGGACGTGCCAATCGGAATCGGAACAGATCCATCATGGGTTTTTTGCCACTCGATTCACCTGGCCGTGATGCGCAGCCCGACTACAATCCGTCGAAGGATTTTCCGGGTACGCTCGACTCACTGTCTTCGTCAACGCTTCCGGTCACTCATACCGATGACCATGGTCAAGCGACACCCCGAGGCATTTCGACCTATCGCGGACTCGCTGCGTTCGAGCTGTTAACTCACGCGGCTAACCAAGTTCCCGACCGTACGGCAATCGTCCAGGGTGACCAAGCATGGACATACGGGCAACTCGAGCAGTTGTCCCAACAAGCTGCTGCCATGCTGACAAGGAAGGGAATTCAACCGGGCGACCGTGTTGGCATCCTGTTGCCGAACACTGCTGAATACATCATTGCAGTGAACGCTATCTGGCGCTGTGAAGCAGTCGCTGTAGCAATTAGTCCTTTGATGGTTTCATCAGAGATTGAGTCTCTGTTGAAGCATACGGATTGTCATTGGGTAATTTGTCTCGATGTGTTGGCCAGCACGATTACTTGCCCGAGTGTCAAGTTGCTGCTGGTGTCCATTCGTGAGCAATTATCGACGGTCAACCAGCTCGGCTACCTCTGGATGAGACGGCAAAGCATCGGAGCTTGGACATTGGTGGGGGACGAACGACATCATGGATTTTGGCGTGAGACTCATGCCACCTCGGACGCAGCTCCGCAGGTAAGTTTCGACCCCGCCAAAACTCCTGCGTACATTCTTCCGACCGGCGGAACCACGGGAGCCGCTAAGTCCGTCACCCTGACGCACGAGAACATGGTAGCCAACGCGTGGCAACAATACATGTGGACGGGTCAGTCATTTGGCGTAGAAACCATGTTGGCCGTTTTGCCCTTCTTTCACAGCTACGGTATGTCGGCCATCGTGATGGCGGGAACTGCGATGGCGGCCACGCTCGTTTCTCATCACCGATACAACACCCACAAAACGATCGAGTTGCTCAACCAATTCGAACCGACGGTTTTTCATGCGGTGCCGGCGATGCTGGTGGCGATGAACGAAAAATTCCGGTCGCATCCCTTGCATTCTCGCTCGTTGAAATGGGTCATTTCCGGGGGAGCGTCGCTCGATGCGGCGGTGGCTGACGAATTTGCTCAACATTCCGGGGCGTTGGTTGTCGAAGGCTACGGCCTAAGTGAAGCATCACCGGTGACTCACGTCGGCGACCTATTCGGACCGCCTCACTATGGAACGATTGGCTATCCGCTGCCCGAAACCGCTTGCAAGATAGCGTCGCCGACCCATTTAGACCAAGCCGTCGCGCCGGGATCAATCGGCGAATTATTGATTCGTGGGCCGCAAGTCATGCAGGGCTACTGGAACGACCAGGATTCTACTGAAAAAGCATTTCACAACGGTTGGCTTTGCACGGGCGACCTAGCCGTGCAGCACGATGATGGCACTTATGAGATCGTTGGGCGAAAGAAAAACTTGATCATAACGTCCGGATTCAACGTCTACCCCAGCGAAGTCGAAGCCGTTCTTCGTTCGGCCCCCGGGGTTGCTGATGCGGCTGTGATCGGAATATCAGACGACAAGCGGGGTGAAGTTGTCAAAGCGTTCATTGTGGCAACAACGAAAGCCAAGTGGGACGAATCCGCCGTTCGGTCTTGGTGCCACGACCGATTGTCGAAACATAAGCAACCTCGTGTCTACGAGCTGGTAACCGGCGACCTTCCTCGCAATTTTTTGGGCAAGGTCATCCATCGATCTTTGCGAGAGGACAGTCGCCACGACCCTGGCGTTCAACACCCCGGTAAGGACGGTTCAGCTGATTCACCGGTGGACATCCCTGATTCGAAAAACGAGGTTGCATCATGAACACGCATTCGCCGATCGCTGTACTCGATGCTGTAAGGACTCCGTTCGCCAAAGCGTTCACCGACCTAAGTGGCGTTTCCGCAGTCGAACTCGGACGCACCGCGATGACCGGACTGCTAACGAAGCTCTCTTGCCGATGCCAAGATGTGGATGAAGTGATCTTCGGTAACGTGGGATCACCCGCTGATGCAGCCAACATCGCACGCGTGATCGCGTTGCGTTCAGGGCTGTCCTATCACACGATCGCGCACACCGTTCACCGCAACTGCGGGTCTGGGATGGAAGCAATTCTGGGTGGCTGGCAAGCAATCAATCATCGCGGATCGAAACTAGTGATCACCGGTGGAACCGAATCCATGTCGTCGATCCCGCTTTTCTTTTCGAAAGACGCGCAAGCCTATTTCACTCAACTGGGACGCTCTAAATCCTGGCTGCAAAAGCTTCGAACCATCCGAGGATTCCGACCGAGCTTCATGCGTCCCATTGCTGGGTTGCGGCTGGGCCTCACTGATCCAGTTTGCCATATGAACATGGGAGAAACCGCCGAACTGCTGGCAAAAGAATTCCGGATCAGCCGCGAAGATCAAGATCGGTTTGCACTGGAAAGCCATCATAAGGCTGAAGCCGCGTTCGAAGCGTGCTACCTGACCAGCGAGGTCACGCCAGTGGAACTGGAAAACGGGAAGAAGGTTGAACGCGACAACACTATTCGTGTCGGCCAAACCATGCAAGCACTTGCAAAACTCAAGCCTGTGTTCGCTAAACAAGGCAGTGTCACGGCGGGCAACAGCAGCCCGCTTACCGACGGCGCAGCGGCACTAGCACTTTGCTTACCCGAGCACGTGTCGGAGTATACCGACCAACCGCTGGGTTACGTGACCGCTTATTCGATCGCGGGATGCGATCCGTCGCGAATGGGGCTGGGCCCCGTGTACGCGATTGCCAAATTGATGGATCAGACGGGTTACACACTCAATGACTTTGATCTGATTGAAATCAACGAGGCCTTTGCTGCGCAAGTGATTGCCTGCCGCAAAGCGATCGAGTCACGACATTTCGCCGCAGATTATCTGAACCGTCGTCAAGCGCTCGGCGAGTGGCCTGAACCTAAAGTCAATGTGCTGGGAGGAGCGATTGCGTTGGGGCATCCTGTGGGTGCGACCGGCGCGAGATTGGTCCTAACACTTCTTCGAACGTTAAAAGCACGCGGCCTTCATCGTGGCCTTGCTACCCTCTGCATCGGAGGCGGCCAGGGAATGGCTATGGTTGTCGAAACCCAAATAGGATCTGAATCATGAAACTAAAGAATTCCTATCGTCATTTCCAACTCACGACCGATGAAAGCGGCGTCGTCACGCTTGCACTCAACGTGGTCGACCGCCCCTTGAACGTCCTGAATGCTGAGGTGATCGCCGAGCTTGCGGACATCGTGACGCAGTTGGAACAAAGTCACGGTCGTGAAATAAGTGCGGTCGTTATTCGTAGCAGCAAAGAGAGCGGATTCCTGGCCGGTGCCGATGTCAACGCGATTGCTGAGATCGCCGACCGCCATGAGGCTGGCAAAGTGATCGAGCTGGGCCAAATGCTGTTTCAGAGAGTCGAGAACCTTCCATTTCCAACCATAGCCGTCATCGACGGTCCCTGCATGGGCGGCGGTCTTGAGCTGGCTTTGGCATGTCGCTATCGAATCGCTCGCAACGTTGCCAGCACGCAGCTCGGCTTGCCTGAAATTAAACTTGGCCTGATCCCCGGCTGGGGCGGAACCCAACGACTGCCCCGGCTGATCGGGTTGCATCTAGCACTTCCTATGATCCTGACCGGGAAATCGGTTCGCCCGGCGGAAGCACTTCAAATCGGACTGATCGACGAGGCTATCGAAGCGGATCAATGGGAGGAAGGAATCGATGCGTTCATTTCGCAAATCATCGTAAACAACATAAACGGTCGTCGTTCGTTCACGCAGCGATTGAAACGATTCATCACGGACACTGCAATCGTTCGTGCTTTGGTCGTTCGCAAAGCGGAAAGTTCGATCCATCGTCGAGCAAAACACTATCCCGCATTGCCCGCCGCCGTCCGTGCAGCGGCGATTTCGTTCGACCCAGCGTTTGACGGCTATTTAGTGGAACGCGCCGAATTCCTGGATCTGCTCTATACGCCTACCTGTCGCAATCTGCTCGGCTTGTATTTGTCTCGCACGCGAGCGCAAAAGGTAACGACTTGGATTTCATCTGGACCCCAAAGCCCACTGCCACGCCGGCCCATCCAGAATGTCGCGGTGATTGGCGCGGGCGTGATGGGAGCAGGAATTGGTCAGTGGGCTGCAATACGCGGTTTCAACGTGGTTTTGAAGGAGGTCGATCAGGACATTGCGGCGTCTGCCCAAGATCGCATTCATCGGTCAATCCACTCCTTGGCCCAGCGGCAAAACTGGTCGAGCACAAAAACCGCCGACGTGAAATCGCGAATTTCTGTCACGGCTACTCTTGGCGATATCGCTGATGCCAACCTCGTGATCGAAGCGGTTGCTGAAAACATGAAGATCAAGTCCGCAGTCTTCCAGGATATAGAAAGCATCGTTCGGCCCAGCACCTTGGTCGTGTCCAACACATCGTCGTTGTCGATTGATGATATGGCGAGCAATCTGATGCATCCCAACCGGTTTGCCGGACTACATTTCTTCAATCCGGTTCACCGAATGGATTTGGTCGAAGTGGTCCGTGGCACGAAATCGGATGAGGCTGCGATGGGCGATTTGATCACGTTTGTTCGTTCCCTTGGGAAAGTTCCAGTAGTCACCAACGACTCACCCGGATTCGTGGTCAACCGCATCTTGTTCCCCTACCTCAGTGAAGCGATGCGAATGGTGATGGAGCGAATCGCACCGGAAACGATTGATGCCGAGGCTCGTGATTTTGGAATGCCAATGGGACCAATCGAACTGCTTGACCAAGTTGGTTTGGACGTAGCACTGCAAGTGGCACGATCACTCGGCGAGATTCAGGAAGAGAACTCGGCGACTCAAACGATGCTTGCTCGGATGGTCGAGCGACGTGAACTAGGGCAAAAAGTTGGCAAAGGGTTTTACCACTATCACAAAGGCAAAAAGACGACATCGCGTGAGAGCTCGATCGCGGGTTTGGCCATTGGAAATCGCTTGGCTCCGCCAGCAATACTCGCAGATCGCGATGATGGAATGACGGCCATCCAGCGTCGGCTGATCTACCCCATGTTGATCGAAGCGAAACGTTGTGTGGACGAACGCGTGGTTGAGTTCCCATGGGCGATTGATTTGGCGATGGTTTTGGGCACGGGATTTGCGCCGCACCTAGGTGGCCCTTTGTCGGTAATTAAGCAAATTGGCTTCGAAACCTTTGATGCCCAGAGAACCAATTTGGAACGTCACTTCGGGGAACGCTTCTCACTAGGTCCAGCGACGGACCCTCTTACTCAAACTGTCAGGGAAATGTCATGAGTACCGATATCAAAAAAACCAACGTCGACAAAGAAGCTACGTCATTTGCGGAAATGGCACTCACACTCGGTGGGGCTAGTGCGGATGAAGCAAAACGCACCGGAGTGCTCGACACCGCAGATGATCAAGTGGAGGGTTTCTTCGCACCTCAGTACCAAACGCGATTGAGTCCGGTTCACCGCGCGGTTTGGGATTCTCATTTGCCAACCGAATTGTTCGTTCCTGCCTCTGCGGAAGCATCGAACGCGGTGGAAAAGGTGACACACGATTCCCTTGACGTGGTTCTGCGTCATCAGAAGGCGAACTCTTTGTATGACGATCGTGGAAAAGTCAGCGAATCCGTGCTAGCGGAACTGGGCGCAGCAGGATACTTCGGGTTGCTAGTCGATCCGAAGTATGGAGGTAGCGGCGCGACAATGACTCAGTTCGCAAAGATGATCACTCGCATGGCAATGATTGAGCCAACCATTGCGGGTTTGGCGTCGGTACATGGCTGCATCGGTGCGGTTGACCCAGTGCGTTCGTTTGGAACCGATGAACAAAAACAACGGTTTCTTCCCAGCTTAGCGAGCGGCCAACGGTTATCAGGCTTTGCTTTGACCGAACCGGGTGCCGGCAGCGATCTTACGGCACTGCGAACGGTGGCGGTACGCGAGGGAGATTACTACTACGTCACCGGTGAGAAACTTTTCATCACGAATGCGACCAACGGCCGAACGGTGGGATTGGTGTGCAAGATCAAAGACAAACCGAGTGTCCTTGTCATTGATCTTCCCGAACAAGAAGACGAAACGTTTCAAATTCGCCGTTACGGCATCTATGCTTTGCGACGTGCTCACAACAACGGATTGATCTTCCGCAACTTCCGTGTGCCAGTCGAGAATTTGCTCACACCCGCGATGGGTGATGGATTGACGATCGCCTATCACGGGCTAAATCTCGGTCGAGTTGCACTATGTGCGAATGCGGCTGGAACAATGCGGGCTATGCTCGCGGAAATGCTTCCTTGGGCGGCGATGCGAGTAACCTATGGACAACCTATTGATCGACGGGAGCTAGTGCGTCGCCGAATTGGGCATTTGGCCGGGGCAATCGTCTCTGCTGATGCACTCACGGCTTGGTGCTCAGGTTTGCTCGATCAGGGCTATCGAGGAGAGATGGAATGCATCGTGGCAAAGATCTACGGCAGCGAAGCTCAAAAGGAAGCCGCCATCGAATGGTTCATGAAAACGCACGGAGGCCGCTCGTTCTTGCATGGGCACACGTTCGGTGACAACGTGCACGATTTCTTAGCGCCGTGCATTTACGAAGGCGAAGGAGAAATGCTGGGCATGGCATTCTTCAAATCTCTCGTTAAGCATCATGGCAAAGAGTACTTCGAATCGATTGGCAAAACGCTACACGAACGGGGAGTACGAAAACCGAATCTAGCCAACCCAAGCCATGTGTGGATGTTGCGTCGGCCGATGATGAATTACGCTCGCTGGTATTTGGGACGCAAATTCGCAAGGAGCTCCGCGACGGCATTGCCACCTTTGCCTGATGGAATGGCAAATCATGCGAAGTATGCGATGAAAGTACTCTCGCGTAGTGGCATGGCGATTAGTGCCGTCATGCGTCAGCATCAACTAAAACTCGCTGACCGACAGTGCCGCATGTCTGCGTTGTCGTCTCAATTGCAGGATGCGATTGTGATCTTGGTAACCGCGTTGCACACCACTTCTTTCCAATCTTCCTCCATGGACGATCAAATCTTGGTAGCTGCTAGTGACGCGCTGTGCCGGCGACTGAGATCACGACTCACGGGTCGCAGTCCGAGCGATGCTGATTTCCGCCAAGTCACCGATCTTGGCAAAATGATCGCCGAGCACGGTTGGAAGGAAATCGAGTTTGCGAAACCGAACGAGATAATGATGCGATACAACGACTAAGTCTTAGGGGAACAGGCATCACGCAATCACCGCTACGGATTTTCGACTATGAATTGGCTTCGCTATCTAGGAATCGACAATCGCGAGAATCATCCTCGCGATCGAGTCACTGTAGTTTTGGGTGGTGGTGGGGCGCGCGGACTTTCCCACCTCGGAGTTCTGCGTGCCATGGAGGCGAGGTCCATCGCAATCGACCGCATTTTGGGTGTCAGTATTGGTGCATTGGTAGGGGCTTTGCACGCAACGAGTGACAATGCGCACGATGCCCAGCAAAAAGCGTTCACACTGCTCAAATCAAAGTCATTCGCTCGCACGAAGTCAGAATTAGCGATGGCGTCAGGTCCATCAAAGCCAGACCACACCGAAAGCTACTTTCAATGGTTTGCTCAAGCCAAACGAATGGTTGCCGCTCATCGACGCCTTTCGCGTGGCCTGACCAGTGCAGGGCTATTGTCCGACATTTGGTTACGCGAAGCGATTGACCACCTGTTGCCCGACATCGACATAGCCCAAACACGCGTTCCCATTTCTATTGCGGCGATTGACTTGTTGTCGGGAAGGCGAGTGACGCTCGATCGAGGGCCGCTCAGGCTAGCCGTCCGCGCATCGATGTCTATCCCAGGAATCTTTCCGCCTGTCCGTTGGCAAAGCAACAAGCTTCAGCGAGGACACAACCTGCTGCTTTGCGATTTGGGTGTGATCGAGTCAGCCCCGGTTGAATTGGCGCGCCAGCACGGAGCCAAGTATGTCGTAGCCGTTGACGTCGCGCAAGAGTTGCCCCCCATCGTCAAGTGCGACTCCGCGATGGAGATCACCATGCGAGTGGGCGACATCAGCGAGCAACTGATGCGACCTTACCAGACCACCAAAGCTGATCTGGTGATTCGTCCGGACGTCGGGCACGTATCCTGGTTTGACTTCAGCCAACCGGCCACCCTAATTCGAGCGGGTTTCAAAGCTGGACAGGATGCAATGACCGGATTCTCTTTCGACAAAGCTGCGTAAGACAATTTTATCTAACCAGCAATGATCAAGAGCAAAGCGATCACCACCAACAGGACGAAGCTAGCGACAACCCACATCTTGGGAACTCGCCTTGGAACCGTCACACCGTCTACAGATGTGTCATGATCCGCTGGAATCAAGACCGGCAGATAAGGATTCGACTGAGGTTCGGTTTGAATGAGTTTCGCTTCGGATTCTTGCGCATAGGTTGGCGGTTGCAAGGGATTCGCATCGGGCACTAGGTCACCTGAACCGTCGGATCGAGGAGCCTGGCAATTCCAGCACAGCTCGAACGCTGGCTCGTTCGGCTCACCGCACTCGCCGCAAGTCCAGTCGCCCGCGAGTTCAAGAGTTTCTTGATCACGTTTGAGAATGGCAACAGCACGATCGTAATCCTCGACCGCTACCTCTAATCGTGCCCCCTGTCGAATCGCAGATTCACCAATTCCAATATCCGCCGCATGGGTGACGTTATGCAAAGTGGCATTAATATTCTCCACAGCTAAACGACTGCGTATTAGTTCCGCTTCGATGACATCACCGAAGTATCGAAGCGTTACGTTCGTAGCATGCATGAGCAAGTCACCTTAACTGGATAACCGGGGTGTTAACACAGGCTCCATTATAGATAGACCCAGGGCGCGGAATATCTAAGGATTCTAGGGTTCGCTCTCAATGCACCAATTTGGCCGAAGCGTGGTCTCTGATACGTCTAAGCAACGCGCGCTTGTGCCGCATGCCGGACATACATCGACTCACAATGCTCGATCCATCGCTTTAGCCTGCGGACGCTGGGTAGACGTCGGCCACGAAGCTGAGATTGACCAGTTGAACTTTCGGCAAAACGTTCAAGGTCTCGATGAAGAACAACCGGTTTTTCGTGTGCTAGGCCACGGACGCTGCGGCGATGGATGCAAACTAACAACATGGCGTCACGAGGCATCATTCCGGGAACGGACGCCGCCAATCGAACAGCCCGCCGATACTGACGAAGAATATGAGCAGCCTTCTTAGGCGAACCGAACTTCTTGGCGATCCGATCCGGATCACAGTTCGCCAAATCGCCAGCGGTCTCGATCCCTAGTTCAGCGAGTCGTTCCGCACGCCGAGGGCTACAGATTCGCGTGTGTTCAAGCTTCATCGACAACAAACGCTGGCGATGGGTGCTTACCGTGGGAACATGGGGAACAGGTTGGGGTTGGTTCTGCAACAACCCTCGCGATTGCGTTTTTGGGGTGGCCTGCGGTGCATGAAGGTCGACCGGCTTAGGCACTTTTGCGTAAAGAGTGACGTTGGGGAGGCCACTTTCAATTTTCCGTGGCGGCTGAGGCGAGGAAAACAGACGCAGAAAAGACTGGAGCATGACGTGAAACCAAAGAAAAGATTGAGAAGAGTTGTCAGCGAGCCTATGGTCTAGACAATCTTGCCCCATCGATGCCAGAGAAAAAACATGACACTAGCATGACACTTAAGAGTTCCGGTCCCATCGTTTGAGGGCCTTGGCTAATGTCCGATCGAACGAGGCGGCAAATTCTTTCTTGTCACGGTCTCCGTACGGAGCGGCTCCGCTGGTTTGCACGCCGGTGCCTCGCAATTCATCCATGAAGTTCCGCATCGACAAACGCCCCGCGATGTTGTCGGGCGTGAACAGGTCGCCTCGCGGGTCGATAACGTGAACTCCTTTGTCGACCAACTCCGCGGCCAGCGGTAAATCCGCCGTAATGGCCAGCTCACCACTCAAAGCATTCTGAACAATGTACTGGTCGGCGACATTAGCACCATCGACAACCACCACGGATCGCACCATGGGTGCATCGGCGGGAGTGGCAAGTCTTCGGTTTGCGACCAACAACGTTTCGATTTCCAATCGCTTGGCGGCTCGAAAGACGACGTCTTTAACGTCTCGCGGGGCCGCGTCAGCGTCAATCCAAATTCTCATGCCCAAATCATAACCTGATTAGGCCGCTGCTCGGACAACTTGCCCATTCTTGACGCATTCTTGCTGCAGCACTTCCTCAGCCAACGCAAGGTAGTCTGTGGCACCATTGCTTTCGGGAGCATAGTCAAAAATTGACTTCCCAAAACTGGGCGCTTCTGCCAAGCGAATATTGCGTCGCACTCGAGTGTCGAAGAACTTTGCACCACGAAAGAATTCGCGACCGTTTTGACCAGCTTGGAAGAATTCATCCAAATCGTTGCTCACTTCGGCAGCTAAACGGGTGTTGGAATCATACATGCACAACATGACGCCCGATAAACGCAGATCGCTGTTGAGTCGTCGCGAGACAACTTCGATGGTTCGAAGCAGTTTGCTTAGTCCGTGCAGGGCTAAGAAATGCGGTTGCAGGGGAAGAAAGACCTCACCTACCGCAACAAGCGCGTTGACCGTCAGCACTCCTAGACTTGGTGGACAATCCAAAACCATGTAGTCGAACTTTTCGCTATCGTCTTCGACACGGTCTCGCAGGATCATTTCACGACCGACTTCACCGGCGAGTTCAAGTTCGGCCGCCGCCAAATCCAGGTTAGCCGGGACCACGGACAAGTTGCTGGTAACAACACGACGAGCTTGCTCCAGCGATGCTTCGCCGCACAGCACTTCGTACATCGTCGCATCGCCATCCACCGCGCTAATACCGAGGTGCAGTGACGCGTGAGCTTGAGGATCAAGGTCCATCAAACACACTCGCTTTCCCGTATTGGCAAGTGCCGCAGCGAGGTTGACGGAGCTGGTGGTTTTACCAACGCCGCCTTTTTGATTGATCACAGCTATTGAACGCATGGTGATTCCTTTCGTGCCTAATTCCGTGGAAGAAAAAACTGACTAACGCACTAGGCAGCCGCAGTCCCACGCATGGAGTGATACGCCATTAGAACGTCGAACAAATCCGAATCGATCTCAATTGTGTCGTTCGCAAAGTCATGCAACCAAGCACGATTGCTTTCCGCCGCTTCCATCAATAACGGCACCATCTTCGACAATGGCACCGAAACGCGTTTCGGCTCTGCCATGCCCGTCACCTGATCAAGTTCGCGTTGTCGACGACGATCAAGATGGTTCGTTGGGTAGATGCGTAGGGAAGGTTGCGACATCAGGAAGAACTTTCAAATCGAGAACATATATCGTGGGGAGGTTGCGATCATCCATCCGGGAAGATCGATCATCGCTATCAAGGTATCGACCTTACCGGTTAGGCAAATTGAACTGAATTTTCAATTTTTCTTCATGCTCGTGTTTCACTAACGCGTTAGCCAGAGTCAAAACCGAGAAGCATCAATTTGATGTCCCACGTGTTCGAACTGATACACAGCGATCGAGATTCATTGCAACGGGATGTCGACACGTTTGGACGCAGAGAAGAAATTTCCCTTGATAAACATGCACATCGCGGCTGTGAAACGCAAGTTTTTGCGAACACCCGCCCAATGGCACGCACGATGCATGGCGATTCACGCCAACGCAACTCACAATCTTCAACACGCAAAATGTCATTGTCATGAAACTCAGATCAACCAAGTCGGCCGGCCTCATCATCTTGGCTCTCATCACCCTCGGACTATCCAACACTGCAGCCTCGGCTTCGCATGGCACGCCCCTAGAATGTGCTGCAGATGAGTACCGGGATGCGATGTTGAGATTTGAACGTGAAGTGAACCAAGCTCGCGAGTTCGGACGTGCCTATGAGCGACTTGCCGATGATCTTGAAGACGCCAGCGGCAGACTGCGAAGCGCATCGCGAAACTTGAAGCATCCCGAACGACTCTTGCGGGCATGGGCAGAAGTTCAGTTCTTACACCCTCGAGTTGAACAGACTTTTTTCTCGCTACCACCCACACGCACGCTTTCTATCCTGGCTGTTCACTGGGACCGCGTTGCCTGCGCGTATGAATCACTTGCTGTTGAATTGCAATGTGTCAACCATCCCCACCGTTATGCCGCAGGCCGTTTCGATACACCGCTTGTTCCTCGTACTTTTGATTACCAGACTAGGTACGGTTCCCCGTCAATTACACAAGGATTATCTCGGGATCGTTCCACTTTGATGATGCGACATCTGGGGAATGCGAAGATCGGGGCAACCTTGCAGAGACGTCTCGATTGACGGTAGCGAGTTACGATAGAATCATGGCATGAGTTACAAACATAATGACGAGGACGACTACCGAGACGATCAACACAACGACGATGAGTACAACAACGATGAGTACCAGGACGAATATGAAGACGACTTTGACTACGAAGAGTTTGTAAGCGAAAACTACGGCACTTCGATTAGCAACACTCAAACGAAAATGATTTGGCGTCTTGTGGCAGTGGTCCTGTTGCTCGTCTTCGCCGGTCCCGTAGTAATATCGTTGTTGCAAGCGTTCTCACAATGACAGACTTGCTGACGATTCAAGGGCAAGCGGACGTTCGCGGCTCACGCGTACTTTCGCAACTGATTAGCGACGGAGTGTGTCGGTCAGCGTGGCATGCTGATCGAGCGCTTTCGACCAACACAACGGCTCTGGACCAAATTCACAAAGGTGAATTATTGCCGACAGATTGTCCAAGGGTCTTTTTAGCGGACATTCAAACTGCAGGCCGAGGCCGACACGGGCGGCAATGGATCAGTGAGACCGACAATCTTGCGGTCTCAATGGTGGTCGATGCGGGCGAGGTCGCGAGTCCATCGGCGAAACTGCTTCCGATAAGCGTAGGCGTTGCCATCGCTCAAGCCATCGAACACCAAATTGCACCCATGCGGGTGCAGTTGAAGTGGCCGAATGACATTTGGCTCAACAATTCCAAGCTAGCGGGCATTTTGATTGAACGCAGTTCCGTCGCCCCCGAACTAGCCGTGGTGGGAATGGGTATCAATGTCGGCAGCGCTCCCGAGCAAGCCGTTTCGCTCATGTCCGCAACGGGGCGTCCCATCGACAAGCTAGAAGTGCTCGAATCAATAATCATTCAAGTCAGCGACATAATGAAGAGTCACGATGATCACGTCATCAACGAATTCCGATCGCGATGCTTACTTACGCGGAAACGTATCACATTCCAGTATCATGGCATGGATCGGTCAGGCGAATGTTTGGGTATTGATGAACATGGCCGAATGAACGTTCAAACAGAGGACGGAATGACTACGATTGAAAGCGGGGAAGTGAGCTTGGTCCGTTTTTGATCTGGTTTTCTTTTTCGAAACGCTTCGTTCTTCGCTTGTTCGCAACTTCGCTATTTGCTTCGACGCTTCACAGCTTGTGTTGCCTCCCATATCCCGACTATTTGAACTACCACCACCTGACCTATGACCTCACAAAACAATCCTGTCGCGATCGTAACCGGCGGCGCCACGGGCGTTGGGCGTGCTTGCGTGCTTCAACTCGCAAAGCGTGGCTTTGATGTATTCCTAAATTATTCGCGCAGCGAGTCCGACGCTTTGCAAACCGCGAGCGATGCGGGTGCTTTTGGGACCACAATCACACCGGTGAAGTGTGATGTTTCGCAAGATGCTGAGGTTCGAGCGATGCTCGATCGACTACGCCAGCAGCATGGTCGCTTGGATGTCGTCGTAAATAATGCGGCGATGACGGACTTCGTACCCTATTCAGATTTAGAGGGGCTCACTGAAGCGAAATGGGATCGCGTACTCGCGGTCAATCTGAAAGGTACTTTTTTTGTTTCTCGTGCTGCGGCTGAGTTGTTAACGGCGGGGCAGGGCGGTGCCATCGTGAACGTTAGTTCGGTGGCGGCGATCACAGGAATGGGTTCGTCGATTGCATACGCTGCTTCGAAGGCAGGCGTGAACTCGATGACGAAGTCGCTGGCCAAAACGTTGGCTCCAAAGGTTCGGGTCAATGCGGTTTGCCCCGGTCCGATTGATAGTCGCTGGATCCGCGAGGGGATTCCGGGCTGGAGCATCGACGAGATGGTCGCTGACTATCCTATCCCCAAGCCATCCAGTCCCGATGACATTGCCGACGCCGTGATATTTTTCGCGTTAGGAACTTCCATGACCACCGGACAAATTTTGTCTGTCGACGGAGGACAAACGTTGTGAGTGAGCTCTCTGGGTTGCGAGACCAGTGTTTGCAAGGGCTGAACGAGTCGGATGCGAACTTTGCGGTAGCATTCATTGACCGCTTGCTTCCGCTTGCCGTTCAAGCACGCGCTTCAGACATCCATTTGCAACCCGCCCACGGTCGCTGGGAAGTCATGCTGCGAGTGGACGGGGTGCTCTCTTCGCTTGGCTACATCCAGAAATCTGGCGAAAGCGACTTGGTGTCTCGACTGATGGTGATGGCTCGTCTGCCAACCTACCGATCGGGCCAACCGATGGAAGGTCGTATCTCAATTCCTGGGAACGAAGCAGATTCAACTTTGCCCGCTCGCCTAGGCGTATTCCCGACGGTGCATGGAGCTCGAGCAGTCGTTCGAATTCTACGCAATGACGAACAACCACACTCACTTGATCACTTGGGTTTTGATCCATCCGTCGTTCAACAGGTACAAGACCTTTGCCAGCAGAACGACGGTGCCCTACTGCTAACCGGACCTGCGGGCAGCGGCAAGACGACAACGATGTATGCAATGCTTCGCCAAATCGCAGCGAGTGTGCCCAAACGCAGCGTGCTGACGATCGAGGATCCTGTGGAAGCCGAGATTCGTGGGGTTTGTCAAAGTGAACTTGATTTAAGCCAAGGTATGACGTTGGCATCCGCATTGCGAAGTGCTGTGCGGCAAGATAGCGAGGTGTTATTAGTTAGCGAAGTACGCGATCCTGAAACTGCCGAAGCCGTGATGCAAGCTTCGATGACGGGACACCTCATCTTTTCATCGGTACATTCGACTGATGTTGCGGCGACATTGAAACGTCTCGTTGCTTACGGAATTCCCACTCATGTCGTTCGCAGCGGATTGCGAGCCGTCATCTCACAGCGTCTGCTTCGCGTTTTTTGCACCCAGTGCGATCATTCACCCGCAGCGACGGCTACTTGCCAAAGCTGCTGGGGCACGCGGTACCATGGCCGCACGGCAGTGGCACAATGCGTGAGGTTTGATGGCAGCGACCAGGTTGGCGAAGCTTTCGCAGTGAGTCTTGAGGCGGGCCATTCCACCTATCAAATGACCAGGGCAGCCTGCGAAGCCGGTTACGTTTCGTTGCGAGATCAAGCGAACGAACTGGTCAAACAAGGCATCACCGACGAAGCGGAAGTCTACCGCGTGCTGGGTAGCTAGCGGTCGCCGGATAAATCGTCCCGCTACATGAAGAACATCACGGCGACGATGATGCCGAAAATCACGCCGACTCCAAGATAGATCGAAATCCCCAGCGTGTTTGAACCGCCAGTCTTGCCGTTGTACTTATGCCCGCAGAATCCACACTTGACGTGGGTAAGCAATTTCGGCCCCAACACACCGCCCCACCACGAAAACGAAACGGCGTTGGCGACTTGTTGCTGACATTGAGGACAGGGTGCAAAGTTGGCTCCCGTCGGGGAAACACCCGGCGGCAAAACACCTTCATTCATCGGAGCCTGATACGGATTCGCTGAGTCGCGAAAATTCGGTGGAATGTTGCTGGGATCACTCATGAAACGGTGACGGTGTGAGTTCGGCGGGAGCAAATATCGTGATCAATGATACCTCAACGCGACCTCATAATGATCGCACTATTACTCTGACCACGAGTTTTCGAATTTTGCGTAAGTGTTTTACAGGCCTCGGATTACACGATCATCGAAGAGAATCCGATTGAATTTGGTCCAAACGATGCACAGGTTAAGTTCGGTGCTTGGCGTCGACGGAAAGTCGAGTGTGACGCAAAGCAACCAGAATCCCTCCCTCGTCTAAGGACAACTTATGATTAAGTCTCTCTGCTTGGCGGCAACGGTCGCTGTGACTGGTGCATTTGCATCAATCTCAAGTGAAGCAATGGCAGGTGACTGCTACAGCCGTAGTCATGGTCACAATCGGTCCCATCACGGATCGTACTATGGATCACGCTATCGCAGTCCAGTGCCACCCTACCGCAGTCCAGTCGTTCGCTACAGTTCGGGTTATCGTGGCGGCTATGTGCCTAGCCCATACCGATCCTATGGCTATGGCTCGCCATCGTTTGGTTCACGGTATGGCGGTTTCGGATACTCAGGATTTGGTTATGGTCGCGGAACTTCGATCGGTGTCGGTCGTCGTGGCGTATCCATCGGTATTGGTTTCTGAGGAAGTCTTTCCAAGTGACGTAGCTGAACTTCACCGCCTTGCGTGATCGAACGCGTTGAGGCGGTGGTGGTCAAAGGCGTGCGCGTTAGAAGCTATGAAGGTCCTGTGGAGTGAGCCAGATTACAGGATTGTTTCCGACCGCGGTCCGGCCGATCGTTAGTGATCGCTTAGCCCACCCGCGGTAATTTCCCACCCGTGGTAATTTTTGGGCGTCGCTTCCAATCGGGTTGAAAAAGAAAAGGGAACCTTCCACCGAGTTATCGGAAGAAGATTCCCTTGCATGGATTATCAAACGCTCACAACGAGCAGTGGACTAAGGGTTCACTCGATCTTGTCGCAGGAAATCGGTGACCGTTTCTGGCTCTTTCGTTTCGGCGGGTCCCATGAATAGCGACTGGAAGAACCCCGGCTTGGTTTCTTCGGTTTCCGTAGAAGGCGTTTTCGATGACGCCGTGAAGAACCGAGTTGGATTGAGCTTTTGCGGGTTCAATGCTTCCTTGGTTCGGTTCCAGCTATCGGAGGCCGTTTGAGTGACTTCCGAAAATAGTCCGTCTTTCTTGGTCTTGATACGGGTCTTTTCTTCTTCACCTGGAAGCAGTGCTTTGAAAGACGGCATCTTGAATTCGGGCATCTTCCAGTTCATGGGATTGAGAGGTCCCATCGGAGCCGCTTCTTCTGCCGAAACGATAGTGGCGGGCGAGGCCAAGCAAAGGGTGCTCACAATCATGGCTGCGCAAAGCAGATGACGAGAGGTAGCTAACAGGTGAGGGCGTTGTGTTCGTGACAGCATCGAAGTCATCGCTGAAGGTCTCCAGAAAGTATCCTCGCGGGCATCACTTACGCCGGCGAGTCGATATTCCATCTGGCTATCGCAAGTTTCTTCAACTGGCTGCAAGACCGATTTGGGCTACCAATGCAAAAAGCGACGAATCAGTTCGATGCCCGGCTGAGTCAGGAAACTTTCGGGGTGAAACTGCCACCCTTCAAGTTTGTGTTCTCGATGCCGCACCCCCATGATTTGCCGCGTGCCGCCGGTGTCCGTCCATGCCGAAACTTCTAAGCATTCCGGCAAACTCGATGGTTCGATGACAAGCGAGTGATAACGTGTAGCAACAAAGGGATTGTCCAAACCTGCGAACAAACCTTTTTGGTCGTGCCATATCTCGTCGGTCTTGCCGTGCATCAACTCAGGTGCACGCACAATTTTACCGCCAAAGCACTGTCCAATCGATTGATGCCCCAAACAGACTCCCAGAATGGGAATCTTTCCGATGAACGCTTCGACGCTACCGACGCTGATGCCGGCTTCGTTGGGGGTGCAAGGACCGGGCGATATCAGAAGTCGCGAAGGCTGAAGTTTTGCGATCTGTTCAACGTCGATCTCGTCGTTTCGGAAGACTCGCACATCCAAAGACGAATCGATCTCGCCCATTCGTTGAACGAGGTTGAAGGTAAACGAATCGTAGTTGTCAATGACGACGACCATGGGTGAGTTCCGACTTAGAATGTCAATGCAAATTTGCGTCAAAAAATGAAAAAACAGTTTCTACAATTCAACAGCTTAAACGCTCTTTAGCCAGTTGCGATACGGTGCGTATAATGAAGTCGGCGAAAGCGCGATTAGAGTGTCTCAGCATCTATCTGAACTTCAATCAAAGCAACCGCCCAGGCTTCAAAATCGCCATTGATTCGTCGAGCTACCCCAATACTTGAGCACTGCCCCGCGTAATTCGAAGTGAGACCCCTGATCAGATCGGTCTCTGCCCGCAATCGCCCGTCGAGCTCTTGTCCTATTTCCCCGACTCAAGTTGAGTTGAATTTTTCATAGTCGCTTCAGTAACGGTACACGATTGTGCTCTCGGTTCGCCCCAAAGTTGCGGAACTCGCCTTCCACGTCTTTTCTCGTTCGCTCCATCCCGAGCTCTACACCATTCACCAATCTCGGTGCATTGAACGCGAAAATTATCGTGCTCGAATCGACATTACTAATTGCGGTCATGTGGTGACGTGGAACGCGCACATGCCGACCGCCAATGACAATCCATTTGGCAATTCGGATCCTGAAATTTGCGCCAACGCTGATGGTGTGGCCTGCAAAAGCACACTCACACTCTGCGAGGTCGCAACGAGCGCACAACAGCCGTTGCCCAAACGTCGGTTGCTGCTATCCAAAGCCCTGAAAGGTAGCCGTACCGAACGAGCCGATTGCCGCGGCGAAGTGAGCTATCGGACCCACTTTCAGTTGGAACCGGTCAGCCCCGATATGTTTTGGATGGTCCAGCAACAACTGGGTAATGGCCCCACCGAAGGACTGCTGCACAAATTCGACGCAAGTGGCAGAATGGCTTTGGGAGCCCTGAGCTACGTCAGCATCGAAACTCGTTTACGTTCGATGCGCATTCAAGCGATTCACACATTTCCTGATGACTATGCAATTGTCAAAGTAGAATCGCTGTTCTCCATTGGCGACGACTCACACTGATCCCAGTGTCGTCACACAATCTTTGCAGTCATACCGATCGCTTGGTCGGTGTCATCGACTTAAAAGCTGGCCAAGCTGTCCATGCCGTTCGCGGTGAACGAACATGTTACGAAGCGGTCAAATTCTGTAACGGTGACGCAGCGATTCTTGCTGCCCACTATGCATCCGTTGGCATACGTCGGCTGTACATAGCCGATCTCGATGGCATTTGTCACGACTCCGTTAGCGAACGGGACATTGAAAGGACCGCAGCCGAATTCGTTCGCAACTGTAACGGTCAACCATTAGAGATCCTCGTCGATATCGGATGGAATGATTCCACCGTGGCCGAAGACATTAACCGTATCGTTCGACTAAACGAAACTTATCCTTCAATGCGGTGGATCGCTGCCACTGAAACGATGCTCAATAAGGAATCGCTCCGTCGTCTGACCGAAACCATTGCCGCGGATGAATGCGTATTGAGTCTCGATTATCGCGGGGGCATTCTTCAAAGTCGGCAAGACGACGAGCCAACTTGGATCGAGACTGCTAAACGATTGGGTTTGCGAGAGATTATCGTGCTCGACTTGCACGCCGTAGGTGCTAAGTCAGGTGTTTGCACCGCCGAAATTTGTCACCGAGTAAAAAAACGATTCCCCCATTCAAAGCTCTTTTCGGGTGGCGGCGTGCGACATTCGGATGACGTGGACGTTCTGACGACCGCAGGGTGCGATTATGTATTGGTCGCGACGGCCTTGCATCCGCAACCTTAATCTCCATAGCGACGCTAATCTCGATAGTGACGCCGGTCTCGGTTGTCAGGAGTTTTTGCGACAATGCATTCTAATTCGGCGGGCTCGACTTCGGCGGGGTGACCTTGCTTTGGGTTCGCAAAAATTGATACCTCCGAGTTGCCAAGATGGTCTTCGCAAACGCGACAAACGGCTCTGCAGTTTCACGATCGATTGCGAGAACAAACTTCATCGCCCGTTGATTCGATTGAAGCGAATCAACGTCAACGCTTGGCTGGTCGAAGCAAAACAACGCCAAAAGAAGTGTTATGGACCACGACTCCACTCATCGACTCAATCGCGTTCGTCGCGAGCCATCGCGTCTGCTTAGCTCGCGTCCCACTCATTCGCTAGTCGGAAGCCCTGACAGCTTCAAAATGGTCAGCCTCTTGTGGGTAGCGACGATCACTTTGTTGATGGTTCCGATGACAACATTGATCGACGTGCCCGTTGCCAGGTGGATCAATGCGCAAGAGTTCCCGGAATGGTCGTCGCATTTGCTTGACTTATCAGTCTTCTATTCCCACGGCACTGGCGTGTTCATTGTCCTGGCTCTATTGATCGCATTGTCGCCAAAGCGGCGATGGTACGTGCCACGATTGGCAACCCTAGCCGTTGGTGGTGCCGTAGTGGCAACGTTAACCAAGCTATTTATTCTGCGACCACGTCCCGGCAGTTTGTATTTGGACGCGGCTAACTTTGAATATGCGTGGATCTGGCAATTCGATTGGACGTTGTCGCAGGTCGCGACATTCGATCCGGCGACTCGTGCATTCCCTAGCGCTTCACTGGCAACCGCAACGGCGCTAACCGCTGGATTGTGGGTGATCGCGCCGCGCGTCCGCTGGTTGGCGTGTTTGCTTTGCGTGGGAACGATGGTGCAGCGAGCATTTTGCGGTGCTCACTTTACGAGCGATTTATTTGGATCGGCGTCCGTGGGCCTCGCATGGGCCTACGTTTGTTTCCATCCAAGTTTGATGGGTGCGGTGTTCGATCGGATCGAACCCGACTATTCGCTTGAACCAATGTCACCACGCGATGAAAACGAGGATGACAACGAGATCGTCGATGAGACGACGATCGCGGATGAACCAAACGCAGACTCTCAAGTCGTCGAAACGGTCCAAGACGAACGACGGGCCGCTTAAGCGTCCCCCCGCATTCTCGCACGCAAAGGAGCGATGATTTCAGGGGGAACAAACTTTGCGAGCTGTTCATCGTCGTCGCTCAATGCCGCGATTTGCTTCAACAGCGAACTGCTCACGTGAGCAAATCGGTCGGCTGCCATTAAGAAAAGGGTTTCGATCCCTGGGTCGAGTTGATGGTTCGCCATCATCATTGTGAATTCGCCTGCGATATCAGTCAGCGGTCGAATTCCGCGAATCATCACGTGCGCGTCGACGCTGCGAACGTAGTCGACCGCTAACCCTTCGAAAGTTGAGACTTCGACGTTGTCTAGGTCTCCGGTCACCTGTTGAACCAACTCAACACGTTCATTGGGAGCAAAGAGCGACTTCTTTTCTGCGTTGATACCGATGCCGATCACCAACCGGTCGAACAAGGGTGCTGCGCGCTCGATAATGTGCAAGTGTCCCAGCGTGATTGGGTCAAACGACCCCGTGTAGACAGCGACGCGAGTTGGCATAGAAACGGACATCCAAGTATGGTGGCGACGAAATGAACGTCAGAATTGTAATCGCCAACTCGATCGTCCGCTCACAGACTGGCCTTATGTCGCCCAGGTTTTTTGGCGAGCCCGTTGCCGATAAGATGACGCAAGTGATTGCGACGGGTAGGGACAGCCCGCTGCATCCCCATTTTCTCAATTATGACTAGGCATTCATGAGCAAACCGACACTTCAATGCTCGATCATCAGCATCGCCATCATTTGGTGCGGGTTGCCACTTCAAGCCAACGCCGATGATACGGCGCGAGCGAGAAGCGATAGTAATGCCCGCTACCTGCACCACATCGACCTTTACGACACGGCAAATCGCAAGATCACGGCGGAATCCCAGACGCCTTATTCGCCCAAAAACACATGCGGCCGATGCCACAGCTACGAAACGATTTCACATGGATGGCACTTTAATGCCTTTGACGTAGAGGCCGATGCGGGTCGCAAAGGGGAACCGTGGATTTGGACCGATCCTCGTACGGGGACCCAGCTTCCTTTGTCCTATCGACCTTGGCCGCACACGTTTGATCCGCGAGACCTAGGGCTATCCGAATGGTCAATGACGGCACACTTCGGAGCAAGGATTCCAGGCGGTGGGATCGGCGAGCCACAGGAAGGCGAGCTACGGGAAGGCGAATCAGCCCCAGGTGGAGCAGAGGAAATCGCTGAAACCTCTCGTTGGCTATTAACGGGCAATCTGGAAATTGACTGCTTAGCCTGCCATGCAGTCGATGGCGTTTATGACATGAACGCGAGACGCGAACAAATTGAACGCCAGAATTTCGCCTGGGCTCCAACTGCAGCTTTGCGAATGGGCGAGATTAAGGGTGATGTCTCACGTATCAAGGATGGATCCTCACCGGACGATGAAGCGACTAAGAAAAAGTTACCCACGGTCACCTACGATTCGCGCCGTTTCAACCTCGACGGTTCTGTTTTCATCGACCTAGTGCGTGAACCAACATCCAACGCTTGTTATCAATGCCATAGCCAACGATCAATTAACGAAAATGGCATTGAAGAACGTTGGATTCATGACGAGGATGTTCACTTGCGGGCGGGGATGCAGTGCGTGGATTGCCATCGCAACGGTATAGACCACGACATGGCGCGAGGGTTTGTCGATCAGGTAGCGACCGGTGGCCAGTCATTCGAAACGCTGTCATGTGAAGGGTGTCACCTAGGCGGCGACGACAGCACAAGCATTACCTCGCGAGCGGGTCGACTAGGATCACCTCAACCGCTGCATGAAGGATTACCGCCGGTTCATTTTGAAAAGCTTTCGTGCACCGCGTGCCATGGTGGTCCAGCTCCACGCGAGGAAGCCGTACGTATCATGACCTCGCTCGCACACGGTCTGGGTGAAAAGGGGCATCGAACGGGCGAAGAGTTGCCTGCGATCCTGGCCCCCGTGTTTGCCAAAGCGGACGATGGAAAGATTTACCCTCATAAGGTCATGTGGCCCGCCTACTGGGCAGAATTGACCGACGACAAAAAGCTCAAGCCTCTCGTTCCCGACCAAGTTTACGACTGGACTCGCAAATCGCTTCGCGTTCGCAGGAGCTTCATCGAGGAAATCATGCTTCCCAAACTAAAGTCCAGTGAGCTCAACGCATTGCTAGGACCAGAAAGAGGGAAGCTCAAACCAGACGAGTGGACCACCTCGGAGGTCGACAAAGTTAATGCAAGACAGCGTGAACTCGGTGATGCTGATTTTAAAGAGAAAGTTGCCAAGAGCTTGAATGCGATTGAGAAGGAACTCGGGATCTCTAACGCGGTTTATGTTTCAACGGGTAAAGTCTACGCCGCGACGGGCGACGGTGATTCTCTTCGAATTCTCGAGGATGTTGCGACATCGTCGGTCGATATGATCACTTGGCCCATGGCTCACAATGTCCGCCCAGCGGGCTGGTCCCTTGGCAAGGAAGGATGTGTCGAATGCCATAACGACGATGGACTAATCTTTGCTTCCACTGTTTCGGCCGATGGGCCTGTCCCAGGTGAGGGAACGACCGTCAGCATGGCGACGATCCAGGGCAGCGATGCTATCGAACGGAAGGCGTGGAACCAACTCTTCGGTGGGCGGGCAACTTTCAAATACGTTATCGCTGGTTCGTTGATAATGCTCTTCTTTACCTTTGTATTTGGGCTCGCAGTGTTTGCTTCGTCGTTAACCAAACTATCGGGAAGCACGACACGAAAAGGAGATGCATCATGAGTATCTGGATCGATCGAGTTTTAACAGCAGGGTTGCTCGTAATCATTGCCCTGCTAACCATTACCGCGATCCCAGTGATCGGTGGCGGTCATTTGGAAGGCCGTTGGCTGCTCGCACACATGATGGCCAGCGGAGCGATGGTGTTTGTGCTTCCGGCGTTCGGAATCACCGGACTTGTTCGCGCGGTTCGAAGCGAGCGTTTCCCTAAAATCCGCCGCGCCGCGTTCTGGATTATTCTGGTCGCAGGATTCTTCACCATTGCGACCGTATTCTTGTGCATGTTGCCGCTTCCATCGACCGATCAAATGCATCAATTGATTTTCTGGCACGCCTTTGCAGGCTTTGTTACAACCGCTTCGGCGATTCTCTTCACGCTGGGTCTGGTGATGAGCAGGCGAACCGAAACAACGAACTAGAAATCGCAATTCCAAAGTGGCTTGTACCACTTCACAAGATATCCTTGGCGAGCGAGCCGCGCGTCTGAAACCGTTGGTAGGTGCAGCGTGCAAACCTCAAGAGATTTTGCAGCCGGAGTTCCCGGCAGCCAGCCTTGCCTCGATGAGTCCGCAAGCTGCAAAGCGAGACGCGACTGCAAGTCGCTCGATTCGCCCACGTACAAGTACGCTGACTCATCCTTGGCTCGAATCGCGTACACTCCCGGGCCACCCTCGATCTTGTCAGCCTTAAACTTTTTGATCGATATCGCGTCCTTGGGTTTGAACTTCCGAAGTCCCAAGTCTTTGGCTGAAGCATTCTCCATCCGTTTTTGAACTTGGTGTCGTTCTTTTCGAAGCTTCAACGCTGCCCAGCGATATTCGAGTTGCAAGAACCCGGGCGCTATCGCCGACGCGTACTGGTCGAACTGCTCGGCCATCCGCGGATCACAAAGAATTTCATCGAGACTCGTCTCGGGATACAAGTCGCTTAATCGACGCCACGCAATTTCGGACGCATACAAGAATGGATCAAGTTGTTCCCAAGAAAACGCGGTGCGTTTTGACGTTTCAATTCCGGATGCTTTTAATTGCCCTGATTTGCGTACACGAAACAGCATCCGATTACGTTCTGCGGTCGTCCCTGCCACGGCACCGCGATCACATTGCAGTTGGAAGTCTTCATTCAGCAAAGGATCAGCCACCACTCGGTCGACCGAGTAGCCTCGATTGGCTTTTGCAAACGCTTCGATGATTGCAGGGAAATGAGAATCATCGAGATTCAATCCCTTAGCTAGGTTATCGAATCCACGTTCATTGTGCGGTGCCGTCGGAAGTCGTCTCGCTTGCTTAGACGATGTCGCCGGGGCGCTGGCTTTTGGTTCAGCGGCGCCTTCCAGCAGATCGCCAACGCTGCACGAATGTAGTCGCTCGTTCCCAAGCTTCGCGTAGTCCTGAGACATTTCAAAACCGAAAAACTGGCGGCCCAGTTTCTTGGCGACAGTCAGAGTCGTCGAACTTCCCGAAAACGGATCAAGCACCGTATCGCCCGGATTCGAACAAGACCGCACGATGCGTCCGAGAAGTTGTTCGGGCATTTGGCAACCATGAAAGCCAGCCCGTTCTTTAAACGTTCCCGCCACGCGTGGAAAGTACCAAGTGTCCTCGTCGGGTGTGAAGCCATCGACACAATCCTGCGGTCGCAAGATCCATGTGTCATCAGGACTTCGTCCTTTTGGATTCGCCCTTTTGTCACCATAAACCAACTGACGCGCCGAAGGGACAGCCACTTCGGATGGATGGTACGTGAAGCTCTTTTCGTCTTTGATAAAATGAAACAGGTGAGCGTGAGACCGCGTAAACTTCGCTGTGCAATGAACGCCAAAGGTGTAGTACCAGACAACCCAGCTACGAGTCTTGAAGCCTATTTTTTGGGCCTCGACTTTAAGCTCGGCCGCGTACTCATCGCCGATCGCAAGCCAGAAAGCTCCCGAAGCATCGAGCACTCGGTAGACCTCGCTCATCCACTGCGCCGACCATTCGATGTACTGCTGCGACTCAAGTCGGTCATCGTACTCGTCGTACGCATAGCCGATATTAAATGGCGGGTCCGCAAACACGAGTTGGACCGAACTATCGGGCAACTGGCCCATTGCTTCCACGCAATCGCCCAAATGAACCTGTCCTAGCCATTTCGAAAGATCCTGGTCCGTTGAAATCATGACGCCGTCGACAGGTTTACGAGTGAACGAGAAAAGATGGAACTGATCAAATTGGGTTGGTCGAGAGGCAAGTTATAAACCAAACCGACAACCTCGAAGCTCTGGGTACGTATAATGGCGGGCAAATCGCTCCTGCGCAAGGGGCGAAAGTCCCACCACTCCTTCCCTTCGCTTGAAATGACAATGTCTCGCTATTGCTCGCTCGTATTGGCAGTTCTGCTGTTTGGTGTCTCATCTCCCTTTTGTCTCGCAAATAAGCCGAACGTAATTTTTGTGATGGCGGATGACCTGGGATACGGTGACTTGGGTTGCTATGGACAATCGGTCATTCAAACCCCGCGTTTGGATCAGATGGCCGCGCAGGGAATGAAGTTCACGCAGTTCTACGCGGGAAACACGGTTTGCGCACCGAGTCGCAGTGTATTGATGACTGGCCAGCACATGGGTCACACTCACGTTCGGGGCAATGCTGGTCGTTCAGATATGTCGGCCCAGACGCTTCGTGAGCAGGACGTTACTGTGGCCGAGGTTATTGGTGCAGCCGGTTACACGAGCGGACTGATTGGCAAATGGGGCTTAGGAGAACTCCACAGCCCAGGGCATCCATTGGATCAAGGGTTCGATCGTTTCTTCGGATACCTCAATCAAACACACGCGCACAATTATTACCCCGAGTTTCTTTGGGATGGCGTAGAGAAAATCTCGCTCCGCAATCAGGTCGATCCTTCTCCCAAATCCTACGGCGCTTTCACCGGCGGTACGGCAACTAAAAGAATCGACTACTCCCATGATCTATTTGCTGATGAGGCACTGACCTTCATTGACGACCACCAAGACGGTCCCTTCTTCTTGTACTTGGCACTCACCATCCCGCACGCCAACAATGAAGGTTCGCAAATGACAGGTGATGGTGCTGAGGTTCCCGACTACGGCATCTACCAAACGAAAGATTGGCCCAACCCTGACAAGGGCCAAGCCGCAATGATTACTCGAATGGACAGCGACGTGGGACGGATCTTGGATCGCTTGACCGAGTTGGCGATCGCCGAAAACACGCTTGTGTTTTTTACCAGTGACAACGGCCCTCACAACGAGGCCAGCCACAACACGAAACGATTCAATCCCTCAGGTCCGCTGCGAGGAATCAAACGAGCGTTGTATGAAGGCGGCATTCGCGTTCCCGCGATCGCTTGGTGGCCCGGAACAATTGCCGCTGGTTCGACGACGGATCACATCGCGTACTTTGGCGATTTCATGGCAACAATGTGCGAACTAACGGGTACGGAAGTACCGGCCCACATAGATAGCATCAGCTTCTTGCCCACGCTGAAAGGTGATGCCAACGAGCAGGACGAACACGAATACTTGTATTGGGAATTTTACGAGCAGGGGAGTCGCCAGGCAGTTCGTTTTGGTGACTGGAAAGCAATCCGTCAGCCAATGATGACCGGTAAAATCGAGCTCTTTAACTTGTCCGAAGACATCGGTGAAACGAAAGACGTAGCCAATGACCATCCTGACTTGGTCAAGAAAGCTGCTGCGATGATGGCAGAAGCTCACGTTCCGAATCCCAACTGGAAAGTCGCCGGCAAGTAAGCCTGAGCGAACTCGCTAGCGTTGCCGGTCAATGCGAACAATTTCAGCACCAAGCATTTCGATACAAGACTGAACGAGTTCGTTTGATTCGATCTCTTTCATTCGTTGCATGCGAGAGGGCGCCTTCACGGTTGGCTCGGCTTCTTTCACGACCGCAACTGGGGCCGCAGCACGCAGTTCGACGTGGACGGCCATTCCCGCGTGTCGCGAGACTGCTTCCACGATCTTGCCAAAATGCTCGGGCGCCTCGCAGCGCCGGAGTGCAAGTGCCGACTCGGCGGGGAAGATCAAGTCTAGCCTTCCCGGTCCAGACGCCTCTACCGCCATCACGCTGTTGGCAAGCGTTGCGGTCATGTCTTCCATTTCGGCAAGTGCGTTTTTCCAAACGGTTTCAGCTTGCGTCCGTGACATCGTCACCTTGGGTGCCGATGCAAGATCTGGTTGTGGCGATGCTTTTTCGGCTGGTGCTGCAACCGCGACTGACTGCGACGCAACCTCCGATGCGGGAGTTGGTACAACCGCTTTATCAGCATTGGCTTTGTTCACTGACGCTTCCGGAACTGCGGCGGCGGGGGTCCCGGAAGAGGCAACCGCAGCAGGACGATCAAGCGTTAGCTTTTTTTTTTCGGCGGCCGATGCTGCAGAAATTTTGCCACCGCCGGATTGCTTGGCCGCAGAAGCCAGGTCGGCGATCTGCTGCAGGTCGGGCAGATTGCAGATTTGGATCAACGTGGCTTCTAACAACACTCGCGAATAAACGCTGTGGCGAATTCGGACGAGTGTTTGATCCACCAGTCCCACCACGGCCAACACCGTTTGCAGTCCCCAACGATTGCCAAGTTCAGCAAGGTCCTCTCGCATTGAAGCGGAAGTGTGCCTTAACAAACTAGGATCACAACCTACCGTGACCGCCATCAGATCTCGGAAGTACCCCAGCAATTGTTCGGCAAGGCGACCTGCGTCCACGCCGGCATCGATCGCTGCATCGATTTGCCGCATTGCATCGGCCGAATTTCGATCAGCCATCGCGGTAGCCAATTCGTGCAATCTCGCATCGTCCGCAGTTCCCAACATGGAATGGACGGCGTCAGCGGTAAGCTTGCCATCGCTGAAGCTGAGGACTTGTTCAAGCAGTGATTGGCTGTCTCGCATCGACCCCGCAGCACGGCGCGCAATCAATTCAAGAGCCGCTTCGTCTGCTTCAGCGCCTTCGGCCGTGATGATCTCAGATAACCGTTGAACAATCTTCTGAACTTCTACGGGTGCAAAGTCGAATCGCTGGCAACGACTCAACACGGTGATCGGAATCTTTTCGGGATCCGTCGTGCAGAAAATAAACTTAACGTGTTCAGGAGGCTCTTCGAGAGTCTTCAGCAGCGCGTTGAAGGCTGCGCCGGTCAGCATGTGGACTTCGTCGATGATGTAAATCTTGTACCGCGAACGACTCGGTCGAACACCAACGTTTGCACGCAACGACCGGATCTCGTCGATACCGCGATTGCTCGCACCGTCGATTTCAATCACGTCCACGTCTTCGCCCGAGTCGATTGCTTGCGCTATATCCGACTCGGGATCGGGACTGGCGGTTGGACCACCCGGGGCGTTAAGAGCCTTGGCAAAAATCCGAGCCGTGCTTGTCTTGCCGACTCCACGGGCACCGGTGAACAGGTAAGCGTGCCCAACCCGAGATGTTTCGATCGCGTTCTTTAGCGCGCGGCCAACGTGCTCTTGTCCCACCAATTCGTCGAAGGCTCGCGGTCGATAGCGACGGGCGACGACGACGTAGTTGCCGCCGTTGTTGGAATCACCATCGGAGCGTGCGGCTGCGGACATAAAACCGGAATTCAACTCTAAGGGGAATGCTCTGGGCTGCGTCACTCGCGACGGGTAACTTCCAGTCGATAGGTGTGCTTCCTCTTGAAGCATCATGGGCGAAAAAAAAGACTGCTCGGAGGCGGCGACCCTCACACAAAGCTACACCGCTTATGGCTGCTCCAGTTAAGGCCTGACCAGGTTCACGACTCACAGTCGCAAGGGCCGCCACCTCCAAACAGTCGTTTTCGCACTTCTTCGCTGGTAGCCGGGTCGCTTGTTGGGGTCATTCGACCCGTCGCAAGCGATTAAGCACCGCGTCCTTCATGATAAGGGCAATCCCACTGATTGCGGAAGCCGACAGAACAAAATTCACGTGAATGAATTCACATCGACGCCGGCTTTGGATCCACTAGCGACGCCGTCCTCGGCCGCCACCACCGTTTCCGCTGCCATTGTTGTTTCCGCCGCCGCCACGACCACCACGGTTCTTCTTGTGGTTTTCGATGTTGTTCTCGACGAAGATGTCAATCGTTTCGAGCCACGTCGGCGCGTTGGCGCGACGACGTGGCGGCTCACGATCGCTTGATCCTTCGTCACTGTCTCGGCTCGGACCACGATCTCTGCCTCGAGGGCGATCATCGCGTTCTTGATCTCGACCTTCCTGATCGCGACCTCGGCCGCCGCGTCCACGTCCACGACGCGGAGTGCGGCCTTCGGAATCATCTTCGCTAGATCGGGAACGAGGCTCGCTATCCGAACGCGATGACTCATCACGTGATCGACCACCGCCTCGTTGCGGACGACGGTCACTTTGCACTTCCTCAACATCCCCATCGTCATCGTCGCCAAACGCGGACGAACGCAGCAATGGATCATCGGAATCGTCACTCGACTTTTCGTTGGACTCGGTGTTCGTGCCTTCATCGCGGCCTCGGCCTCGCCCACGCCCACGCCGACCACGTCGTCGTGAACGACTTCGTGGTGCATCGTCATCACTTGCGGGTCCGCGGTCATCACCACCGTCGCTATCGCTGGACGATAGTAATCCTGAACCGAAGCCATCATCATCGTCGTCATCACGAGGAGCAGGGCGACGCGGGCGATCACCACGGGAAACCGTTTCGCTTTCGTCGCGACCACGTGGACGTCTAGATCGCTCGGAAGCACCATCAGCGTCGCTTCCTGAACGCTCACCGCGAGCAGGCTCTCGCCGTGCGGATTCACCCCGTCCAGATTCGCCCCGTCCAGATTCACCCCGCCCAGATTCGCTACGGGCTGGCTCATCGCGTCCGGAATCTGCACGACCCGACTCGCCACGGGGCGAGTCACCGCGACTAGAATCGTTGTCTCCTCGTGGTCCGCGTCCACGGCCACCACGTCCACCCCGACGTCCACGGCCTCGCCGAGGCTCTGATTCGCCGTCACGATCTGATTCGTCGTCGTCGCGATCAGTCACGAACTCGCTGACGACTTCTTCATCGTCTAGCGACTCGTTCGACTCGCTACCGAGATCTTGCTCACTGGCCCGCTGGCGAGCGCCGCGACGGCCTCGTCGACCACGGCGCGGCCGATCTTCCGAGTCACTTGATTTCTTACCAAAACTGCTATCCGTCGATTCTTCTGAACCGTCGTCCTGAGCTACTTGTTCGCTGCGAACTGAGCGATCTTCGCGTGATGGACGCTCATCGCGAGCGGGACGTCGCGAGTCATTTCGAGATGACTCGGACGAACGTTCTGGACTACCGACCACCGCATCGAGGTCTTTAGCATCAGCGACCGGACGCTCTGGTCTTTCGTAGCTGGATTGGCCTTCCTTACGAGTCGGTGCACCGAAACCAGGTAAGACAGCGGGCGGGGTTACAGCCGCGAGTGCTTGCAACACGTCGCCGGTGTCAATTTCTTCAATCCCACCGTCATCGGTGTCATCGGTGTCCTCGGGCGCCTTGCTGGCGACAGCGGGCTCATCCGCGTCTTCCACTTTAAAACCGCCAAATATCTCATCAGCCTTGGTTGGCTCGATGGCAGCGTCACTTGGACTTGGATCAGCTTTGTCTTCGGTGGTTTCTTGTTTCGGGGATTCTTCTTTTGCGGGCTTCTCTTCCTTCGCTTTAGGAGGTTGAGCCGGCCCAGGGGTTCCCAGCAGATTGGCTAGGAAATTCCAATGATCTGAACGCATGGAGTGATTTCTTCAACAGGAAGGGACGGGGCATTTCACGCCGCGTCGGGTGGAAAAGGCGATGGCCAGACCCGAGAGGTTGGCGGGCATGTCAGCTCGGCCAAATTGGGTAGGTGGGGCGATCGCGGGAGTTTTTCTGTGAATATAGGGCAACCCGACCGAAGATTTTCGGTGGCAATTCGTAAAGCTGCCGTTGCCGAGCTATATGTATAGCCCCAGATCATTTATCACCCAAGGCCAAGCCTGCTTCTTAGCCACCGAAATAGCCCGAAAACAACATTGCAGATGACTTTAAAACCGTCCAACCCCGCCCGATCCGCTCCCCTACGTCCTCTTGTCGTATTCGGCACTCGTCCCGAAGCGATCAAGATGTGCCCGATTTTGATCGAATGTCAAAAACGGCCCACGGAAATCGCTCCCATTATCTGCAGCACCGGCCAACACCGCGAAATGCTCGCTCAGGTGTTGGGCTACTTCGGAATCCAACCGGATATAGACCTCGGTCTGATGAAACCAGGCCAAACACTCACTGGGCTGACGGCAGCCTGTTTGACGGCGGTCGACCAAGTGATCCAGGACCAGAAACCGGATTGTGTCGTCGTCCAGGGTGACACCACGACCGTGATGGCCTCGGCCATGGCGGCCTTTTACCACCAAATCCCCGTCGTTCACGTCGAGGCGGGCCTACGCACCGGCGACCTGATGGCTCCATGGCCCGAAGAGTTTAATCGCCGGGTGGCTGGAATTGTCACCGAACTGCATTGCGCCCCAACAGAGCGAAGCGCTGATGCGTTGCGGCGTGAAGGAGTGCCCGAAAGCCAAATACGTGTCACCGGCAACACCGTCATCGATGCGCTTTTGCACACGGTGGCAAAAGAACGCAGCGATGATGCGGCGCTAAGAGAAAAGTATCCTGCCGCAACTGCCGATTCAGTGGTGCTTATCACCGGACATCGACGCGAGAACTTCGGTGGCGGGCTAGCCGATACCTGCGACGCGATCATGGAACTGGCCAAGACCCACGCAGAAACTCAGTTCATTTATCCGGTTCACCTGAACCCCAACGTGCAGGGCCCCGTCCATGAACGACTTGGTGGACTGCCTAATGTTCACTTAGTGAAACCAGCCGACTATCCCGAATTTGTCTGGCTAATGGACCGAGCGTCCGTCGTCCTTACTGACTCGGGCGGCGTGCAAGAAGAAGCGCCGTCGTTGCACTGTGCGGTATTGGTGACTCGCGAGAAAACGGAACGCCCCGAGGCTGTTGATGCAGGACTGGCTGAGTTGGTAGGAACCGACAAGCAAAAAATCATATCGCGAGTGAGCCACGCGATCGCCGAGCGTTCGAAAAACGCGAAGAACAGCCAAGGCAATCGCGACGAAATCGTCCTTAATCCGTACGGCGATGGAAAAGCATCCCAGCGCATCGTCGATTGGATGCTCGAGCGATGGCCTAGCTGAATCGCTTTTTTAAGAACGGTCAATCGAACGTCCAAAATCTTGCTACCCAGTGCAACGATTTAGTGCAACGATTTAGTGCAACGATTTAGTGCAACGATTTAGTGCAACGATTTAGTGCAACGATTTAGAATCGAAGTTGCTGATTCATTTCGTCAACGGCAGCACAGACGGCATCCTGCCATTGGCCATCTTGGAAACGATCTTTGAACTCAGGTCGTTGATGAGCGAAGATGATGTTTCGCGAATTGTTCACTACGGCTCCGAGTCCCGAATCGTCAAAGCCGGCCTTCACATCGTCTGCACCGCCGCCTTGGGCACCGAAGCCTGGAATCAAAATCCAGCTTGTCGGCATCGCTGCACGCAGTTCCGCCAATTGATCTGGATAGGTCGCGCCGACAACCGCACCAACGGGCCCGTAGCCGCACTTACCCAGTCGCGTTTCATTCAAACGGCGCACCAAACTAGCGACTGACTGATACACCGTTTCATCACCGGTTTTGCGATCCTGTAGAAAGCCACCCCCGGGGTTCGATGTCTTGACGAGTACGAATATGCCCGCGTTTCGCTCGTCACACACCTTCACAAAGGGCTCTAGGCTGTCTTCACCAAGATAGGGACTAACCGTTAGCGAATCGCCACCCCATGGGCTCGCCGCGCCCATGTAAGCATCCGCATAGGCCTCGGCGGTGCTACCAATGTCGTTGCGTTTGGCGTCAACAATGACTAGCAACTCCTTCGAACGTGCATAGCGAATCACCTCGCCCAGCGCAATGCAGCCCGCTGGTCCAAGCTGCTCAAAGAACGCGACCTGTGGTTTGACGCACGCGACCTTGCCAGCGACAACGTCAATGATTTCGGTGCAAAATTGCGTGTAGGCGGCTGCCCACGCGTCCGCCGATCCAGCGCCCGAAGTCACGAGGTCTTTCGTGATCGCAGGTGGAAGACTTGCCTTGCGAGGATCAAGCCCCACGCAAGTGACCGAACGAGTAGCTTGGACGGCTTGGGCCAACGAATCGGCAAAGGTCGAATCAGCGAGCGACATGGTGAGATTCCAGCGTGAACAGACAACATTTGCCTCCAATCTGAAGCCCTGCAAGCCGCATCGTCAATGTCACCTAGCGAACCGCCGACGCGTTGATTAGCATCTGGATTGTGAGAGAAAAACTCGGACGGATTTTCGTTCCGGACAGTGAGTTTGCCTTACAAACGGGCCGTAGCGCAGTCTGGCTAGCGCGCCACCTTGGGGTGGTGGAGGTCGCAGGTTCAAGTCCTGTCGGCCCGATCAATCTAAAAAGCCTCTTGGTGAACTCGATCACTAAGAGGCTTTTTTTGTGAAATGGCTGGTGTTGGCAAAGCGAAAGACCACGCGGCACCAAAGCCTACACGGCACCAGAGCCTAAAACGGGCGTTTAGAAAGCGCACGGCGAAATGGCGTTTGAACCATCCCGCCGGAACCAACTCGTCCCCGCTCAATAGCGTCGCACACGGGCAATCAAAACGGTCCCGATTGCGCCTAGGATGATGTTTCCCAACCACACCCCGTAGGGCGGAACATTACCATCCTTGGCTTGCTCAAGCCCCAAAATGAAGAGCGGGTAGTACAGGATCAGGGTCGGCAAAAAGCAAAGCCCAAACGTCGTCCAGTAGTCACTGGTCTTGGCGATCATCGCCAGCGGGGCTCCTACGACCACAAAGAAAAAGCAACTGAACCCCCACGCCCAACGACGCCAAGGTTCCGTTTGCAACTTCGTCAGCCGGCGTTTGCTTTGATGCAACTCGTTGGTGATCAAGCGTCCGCCAGGCCCCTCAATTTCTTCGCTGCGGGACGTCAGGATGGCGAAGCCTGTGTGAGCCGCCAATCGTCCCGTCGCCGCATGCGTGCGACTTTCTTGACGGATTCGTTCACTGCTAATCAATCGCAGCGGCAATTCGCTAGGACTGCGAGTGCTGATGTCCCGTTCCGCCATCGCTTCGGCCAGCGGGATGCGAATGACTTCCTCACCAGGCATGATGCTTTGAAACGACGTTCCCGCGGTGACCTGGCTGTCGACGACTCGAAGCAGCAACATTTGCGTGTCTGGATCAAGACTTAACTCGCCCTCGCGAGCCGTCAATTTCATCGGCCCATTCTTGCTGCCATTGTGCAGCGTCACCTCAGGCTGGATTAGACGTCTGCCCACCACTTCGCGAACGTGGATCGAAAAACCGTGGTCCGAGCGATAAACATGGTCCGATTGAAGTACGCGATAGGCGATGTCTTCGATCGACAACATCACGACGCGGTTGACCCCCGGACGTCCCCAGGAAACCGCCAAATCCGAAACTCCAACCGCAATCGGGCTCAGTAACGCTGCAAAAACTAAGGCTGGCTGCAACAATTTCAGCGGTGAAATGCCAGAAGACTTCACCGTTGCGACCTCGCCATCGGAAGCCATTCGGCCATAAACGCAGCATACCGAGAACAAAGCAGTCGCTGGAAACGCAAACTGCAGCGATATCGGAAGCACAAATGGCAGAAGCTGCAGAACGGCCATCGCGCCGAGTCCACGACGAATCAATTCCCGCCCCACACCAATCAGCAAGATCAGTAGCGTCAGCGCAACCAAGGACACCACAAAGATCTTAAGGATCTCGAGCAACACGTATCGCGTCAGACGGGTGGGCACGATGGCAGTGGACCAATAGTTAAGTGGTAGAGGGAGCGAAAGTTTCGTGAAACTCGCGTTGGAAAACCACCGCGAACTTTTGCTCGTCTCGGGCACTCTTACCAACTCCGCGGCCTTCAGCGGTAGGCCTTTCCCAATTTTCGGCCCTCCCGGCACTGCAAGTTCGCTGCTAAACTCCAGTCCTAGCAAAACCACTTAAAACTCCTATCATCCGTTCTCAGGCTGCTTCCATGACTCAGCGTAAAGGGTCCGACTACGCCGGATTATCCGTCGCCATTATCACGCCGTTCGCCGACGGTGAAGTCGATTATTCCCGTCTTCGGGAACAACTCGAGTTCCAGATCGAAGCGGGTACCAAATGCATCGTTCCTGTGGGCACTACCGGCGAATCGCCAACCCTGTCGCACGATGAACATGAGCGCGTGATATCGGAAGTCATCCAATGCGTCGCTGGCCGAGCCAAGGTGATGGCGGGAACCGGCAGCAACAGCACTGCGGAAGCATTGCGATTGACTCAGCGGGCTGCCAAAGAAGGCGCCGACGCTACGCTGCAAGTGGCTCCGTACTACAACAAGCCCACTCAGGAAGGCTTTTACCAGCACTTCAAAGCGATTGCCGAAGACGTCGACATTCCAGTTTGCGTCTACAACATTCCTGGACGTTCAGCCAAAGAAATTGATGTGGAAACGATCCAACGCTTGTCGGATCTTGCTGGCATTACGATGGTCAAGGAAGCGACCGGCAAGCTTGACCAGTGCTCCGCTATCCTAAGCACAACGAACCTGACGGTCCTTAGCGGAGACGACTCGTTGACTTTGCCCATGATGAGCGTGGGAGCCGAAGGCGTGATTTCGGTGGTCGGTAACGTTGCTCCCAAGCCAATGATCGAACTGGTCAATGCGGCCACCCAAGGCGATTTCGAAACCGCGCGTAACATCCACCACCGCATGTACAAGCTATGCAGCAACATGCTAGGTATTGCGACCAACCCGATCCCGATCAAAGCAGCAATGCAAATGGTCGGACGCGACACCGGTGAATTGCGTTTACCGATGACACCATTGGACGAAAATCAAATGGAATTTCTGCGTGAAACTCTGTTTGCATTTGGTCTAGAAGAAGCTGTGGCAACGACCTAGTTTCGAGCGACTCCGAATGGTTTTGATCGAGTCTCTTTTTGCCCGGTAATTTGCCCACCCTGCAGATTTCGGATCGGTTGGCTGCTGTCCGACCGGTTACTTTTGCGCAGTTTGCGTTATTCCCGGACGACTGACGACTCGATCGGATCGATTCCTGCGGATCGCCGTTGAGCCTACACACTTTACTCAAGCCGCAAGGTTTACCTAGCCGATAAAGAGGGAGTACGGAAACTCCTTTCAGCCAGGGTCACCAGAAGCTCGTGTCAGAATCGGCCGCCTCCATATCGAGCCTCCCGCGTAATCAGCGTGGTACTGCGTTGACGCGCTGGATCACCGACTGGGGATCCGCGGTTGTCGACGGGGTCATGACGATCGGTGACTTGGCCATGTTCACCTACCGCATGCTCGGTTGGATGTTCACGCGATTGCCTAGCCGCGGGACGGTGATGATCAACTTCTACCAAGTTGGCGCACTCAGTTTGCCAGTCGTTGCGTTAACGGGCACATTCATCGGCATGGTCTTGGCTGTGCAAAGCTACGCTCAATTTCATGCGATCGGACTCGACACTCGACTCGGTGCCGTCATCAATAGCACGCTGGTCAAAGAACTCGGCCCGGTGCTCGCGGCAACCATGCTCGCTGGTCGCGTTGGCAGTGCCATGGCGGCAGTTCTGGGCACCATGCGCGTGACTGAACAAATCGACGCGTTGACGACGATGGGTGCCGACCCGATTCACTACCTTGTCGTGCCTCGGTTCTTGGCATGCATTCTGCTGATACCTGCCCTCACGATTATGGCAGACTTCATGGGCATCGTCGGTGGCTATTTTTACAGCGTGATCATCTTGGGCATCGATCACGCAGCGTACTTGAACCACTCTCGCGAGGGCGTAGCGGGATTCGATTTGTTCAGCGGCATCTTTAAGAGCATATTCTTTGGCGGCATCATTGCCATCGTCAGTTGTTATCGAGGATTCCACTGCCAACCCGGTGCCGAAGGCGTCGGCAAGGCGGCAACGACCGCGTTCGTGTACTCGTTCGTTTTGATCCTAGCTGTCGACTTGTTTTTGACCATCGTGCTCAATTCCATCTACTACACCTTCTATCCGTCGGGAGCGTCATTCCTGTGAGCGACAATCAGCCGACTGCAACGAACCCTAGCAACGGAAACTTGATCGAGGTCGACGATGTTTCCGTGGGCTTCGATGGACAATGGGTTCTTCGAGATATCAACCTTCATATTCCTCGTGGGCAAACTCTCGCGATCATCGGGGAAAGCGGATGCGGCAAAACCGTGTTCATGAAAACGCTCGTTGGCTTGGTCACGCCTTCTTCGGGTACTGTTCAATTCGATCATCAAGACCTTGCAAAAATGAACGGCTCGGAACTTGCGAAGTTTCGACGCAGGATTGGGTTCGTGTTTCAGAATGCGGCTTTGTTCGACAGTATGTCTATCTTTGACAACGTGGCATTCCCACTTCGTCAAAGCGACCGCAGCGTCAAAGAGAGCGAGGTGAAAGAACGCGTCATGCAACACCTATCGGAAGTCGGGCTTCCCAGTGACGTAACACGCAAACGGCCGGCCGAACTTTCCGGAGGGATGCGAAAGCGGGTTGGCCTAGCTCGCGCGTTGATCCTACGCCCCGAACTTGTTGTATACGATGAACCAACGACGGGACTTGATCCAATCATGAGCGACGTCATCAACGAACTCATTCTCGATACGCGACGTCGATATCCCGTCACCAGTGTGGTTGTAACTCACGACATGCACACCGCTCGCAAGGTTTCCGACCGCGTGCTTATGTTTTTCCCACGACGACGCTTGGATCCTCACGAATCTCAAGTCATTTTTGATGGGCCTCCCAGCGATCTCGAACACGCCGAAGAGCGACGTGTTCGACAATTTGTCCGCGGTGAAGCGGGCGATCGCATTCGTGAATTGGCAAGCCAAGGATAAGTGCAGGCGGCACACTCATGGACGAGAACAAACTACGATTCGGTGTTGGCGTGCTGGTGATTTCGTCGATCGGAATCGGCATCATCTTGACGTTTCTCTTCGGCGCCTTCCCCAGCGTCCTTAGCAGCGAATACCCACTTTCGGTGGTCTTTCCTTCTGCTGAAGGCATTGGACTAAACACATCGGTGGTGCGGGACGGGGTCCGTATTGGCCGAGTCTCTGATATTGCGTTGCGTCCCGAAGGCGGCGTGCTCGTATCGCTTTCGATGGATAGCGACAAGCCGCTAACGCATCAATACATTCCTCGAATCGGGTCGGCCAATCTTGTTACCGGTGATGCCAAACTAGAATTTGTGCAAGCCAGCGAGCGTGAACTCACGTCGTTGTTTGGTGAAGACAGGCAATTGATCGAGAGTCCGTATTCGCCGGGTGAGTTCTTAAAATCCAGAGCCAAGTCCGAGAGCATTTTCGAAATGCAGGATGATTTGCAAAGCACTTTCGAATCCATTCGAGTCGCCGGCGAATCGATCGCATCGGCTGGCGAAAGCGTTGATCAACTCGCTCGCGAAGTTCGTGAAGTGGTGGGCGGAACGGACGGGCGGATCGACGAGGTCGCAATTGAAGCCAAGAAAGCACTCGAAGAATTCCAAGGGGCGATGCGCGACGTTCGTGCAATCGTGGGCAATCCCAAGCTTCAGCAAAACCTAGAAGCCTCGCTCGAACAGCTCCCCCTACTGCTTCAGAACGCCCAAGAGGCACTCAGCAGAACTGAGAAGACGTTCGATTCTATCGATCGAGCAGGTCAGCAATTTGAACGAGTAGGCGTAGCCGCTGAAGAAACCGTGAAGTCAGCAAGGTCAGCCGTCGAACGTACTGAGCAACGGCTCGGCAACACGGTCAAGAACGCCGAAAAGACGTTTGCAAACCTCGAACAATTTACTCGCCCGTTTGCCAATCGCGGCGACGAATTTGCCAGCCAAGTGCTAACCACATTGGCCAGTTTAGAACGCACACTTACTGAGGTTGAGCAGTTTGGAAAAACGCTGAACAACAGTGATGGTTCGCTTAGACGCTTCCTCGAAGACGATGACATCTACTTCCAAGTACGCCGCTCTGTCGAAAACATCGAAGAGGCGACCGCACGTGTGCGACCCATTTTGGACGACGTTCGAATCTTCACCGATAAGATCGCTCGTGATCCACGCGAACTTGGGATACGCGGGGCACTTTCGAAACGCCCCAGCGGATCAGGCCTCAAATAGTGTCCACATAGGGACCTGATCCATAATCCAGAAAGATAGACTTAACCGCGAACTAGCGAGAAGCTCGTAGTTGGCCGCGTGCCCGAGCGATGGCGATGTTCTTCGCATCCGCTTCTTCGGGTTTGCTTCCGGACATCTCGCGTGCCGTTTCCAAGGCAGCGCGAGCTTCGTCTCCATTGATCAAGTCCGCCGGAATGAGCTTGCCGGTAAGGATGCTGATCTCGTTGTCTTCCACCTGCGCGAAGCCACCGTCGACATAATACTTCTCTGGACCAGCAGCAGTATTTAGCCGTAGCACTCCATAGCCTAGACGACCGATCATCGGCGCTCGACCTTTCAAGACACCTAATTCACCGTCGTTCATCGGCAGCGAAACATAATCCGCCTCGCGATCAAGCTCGGTCCGTTCAGGTGTGACAACAATGCAGCGAATCGCCATGCTTACTTCTTACCCTTTTCTTCCATCTTCTTCGCTTGAGCTTCCGCTTGCTCAATTGAACCGACGTACATGAACGCTTGCTCGGGCAGGTGATCCCACTTACCGTCACAGATTTCTTCAAAGCTACGGATGGTGTCAGCCAGTGGCGTGATTTCGCCTTTCTTGCCCGTGAACACTTCCGCGACGAGGAACGGCTGAGACATGAAGCGTTCGATGCGGCGAGCGCGGTGAACGATCGTCTTGTCAGCTTCGCTAAGTTCGTCGACACCAAGAATCGCGATGATGTCTTGAAGTTCGCGGTAACGTTGCAGCGTTGTTTGAACGCGACGAGCGATGGTGTAGTGGCGATCGCCAACGTACTGCGGATCCAGAATTCGCGAGTTCGATGCCAACGGGTCAATTGCCGGGTAAATACCCTTCTCCGAGATCGAACGCTCAAGGTAAATGAACGCGTCCAACTGGCCGAATGCGGTCGCCGGAGCAGGGTCCGTCGGGTCATCAGCAGGCACATAAACGGCTTGAACCGACGTGATAGCGCCCTTCTTGGTCGAGGTAATTCGTTCTTGCAACGCTCCCATCTCGGTAGCCAAAGTCGGCTGATAACCAACGGCCGACGGCATCCGTCCGAGCAACGCGGAAACTTCCGATCCCGCTTGCGAGAAGCGGAAAATATTGTCCACGAACAACAGCGTGTCCGCTCCCGTGGAATCGCGGAAGTACTCTGCCATCGTCAGTGCCGAAAGGGCAACACGAAGACGCGATCCTGGTGGCTCGTTCATTTGACCGAACACCATGCATGTCTGTTCAATAACCTTGCGGCCAGTATCGCCGATGGCAGTTTCCTGCATTTCAAGCCAAAGGTCAGTTCCTTCGCGAGTTCGCTCACCGACCCCCGCGAACACCGAGTAACCACCGTGAGCCGACGCGATCCGAGCAATCAACTCGGTCAAAATAACCGTCTTCCCAAGACCCGCACCACCGAACAAACCGGCTTTACCACCACGCACAAACGGGGTTAGCAGGTCGACCACCTTGATCCCGGTCTCGAAGACCTCGGTATTTGTCGACAGTTCGCTGACCATCGGAGCTTGGCGGTGGATAGGACGGTACTCATCTGCATTGACTTCACCCCGACCATCGATCGGCTGCCCCAACACGTTGAACACGCGGCCTAAAGTATCTTGCCCCACTGGCACCGACACTGGCTTCCCTGTGTCGACTGCTTCCATGCCTCGCATCATGCCTTCGGTCGAACCCAAAGCGATGGCTCGAACACGTCCGCCACCGAGGTGCTGTTGAATTTCACCAACCAAATCAATCGTCACGCCCTTGTGCTGCGACTTGATGGTCACGGCGTTGTAGATCGGTGGCAGTTGGCCTTCAGGAAACTCAAGGTCAAAGGTTGAACCGATGACTTGCGTGACGCGTCCGACAGAGTTTTCAGTTACGGTGGACATGAGGGGAATAGGTGTTTAGGGGTTAGGTTGAGGTGTTAGATTATTTATTGAAACTATTTTTTGAGAGCTTCAACTCCGCCGATGATCTCCATGATCTCGCCGGTAATTTGACTTTGACGGGCACGGTTGTAAGTCATGGAAAGCTGCTTGATCATGTCGCCCGCACTCTCGGTAGCACCCTTCATGGCGATCATTCGTGCAACTTGTTCGCTGACGGCGGAATCCAGGAAACACTTAAATAGCTTCGCCTTAAAGCTTGTCGGCACCACTTCTTCCAAGATGCTTTCAGCCGATGGCAAGAACTCGTATTCCTTATTGGGGCCTACCGTGACCGGTTGATCATCACCGTCGGCAAGCGATCCAAGCGGTAACAGCGTTTCGATTGTGGGAATCTGTTTGCTGGTGCTGACAAACTTGGTGTAAACAACGTCCAAACGATCAATCTTTCCGGAAATGAAAAGATCCAAGTACATCGAAGCGATCTTCTCGACTTCGGCATAAGCAGGTTGATCTTCAAACTGCATGTACTCTTCTTGAACCTTCAACCCGCGGAACTTCAAACCGTTGATGCCTCGCTTCCCGCTGACATCAATATCAACCTTAGGAATTGAAGCTGACAGCTCTTTCACTAGCGGCATCGTGGCACGAAGGATGCCTGCGTTGTACCCACCGCACAATCCACGATTACTCGAAAGCACCAAAATCCGTGCCGCTTTGGTTTCGTCGCGAGGTTGAAGCAGCGGATGCTGGACCTCGGTTCCGCTCGCGGCCAAGCTTTTCACAATGTGAGAAAGTCGATCCGTGTAAGCGGTTACAGCGGCGGCGCGATCCATGGCTTTCTTGTAGCGCGCCGTAGCGATCAATTCCATCGTCCGCGTGATCTTGCGAATGTTGCGAATGGACTTGCGTCGTTTATCGAGAGCGCGAGCGTTGGCCATGGTCTTCTTCGTGTTCCGAAATCAGGATTGCGGTGCGATCGCGGATTGGAGGGGAATACTGTCAAACAAATCTTGCTCAAGCATCAATCTTCTTGAGCAAGACAAAAACGGATCTACTAAGCGATGTGCTCAACAATCTTGTAGCCACTCTTGAAGTCATTGATCGCAGCTTCGATCTTCTCTACGACTTCGTCAGTCAGGTCCATCTTATCGTCGATGAGACTGACCGTAGCGGAATGCTTATCGTGAACGAACTGCAAGAAGTCTTTTTCCCACTGAGGAACGGACTTCACTGGCACGTCGTCAAGGAAACCTCGTGTACCGGCATAAAGGCTTAGGACTTGGTCGGTCACACTCATCGGTTGATACTGAGGCTGCTTCAACAGCTCAACCATGCGATATCCACGATCGAGTTGCTGCTGGGTAGCATCGTCGAGATCAGTACCCAATTGAGCAAAAGCTTCCAAAGCACGGAAAGCTGCGAGGTCAAGACGCAAGCCGCCCGACACCTTTTTCATCGCTTTCACTTGAGCAGCACCACCCACGCGGGACACCGAGATACCGGCGTTCATAGCGGGACGAATCCCTGCGAAGAACAAGTCGGGTTGCAGGTAGATTTGACCATCAGTGATCGAAATCACGTTGGTGGGGATATAAGCGGAAACTTCGCCTTCAAGCGTCTCGATGATTGGCAAGCTCGTGATCGAACCGCCACCGAGTGCATCCGATAGCTTCGCGGAACGTTCCAACAAACGGCTGTGACAATAGAACACGTCACCAGGGTAAGCTTCACGACCTGGTGGGCGACGCATCAACAAGCTCATCTGACGATAAGCGGTAGCTTGCTTCGACAAATCGTCGTAGACCACCAACGCATGTCCGCCATTGAACATGAAGTGTTCGGCCATCGCGGTACCGGCGTATGGAGCAACATATTGCAATGGAGCAGGGGACGAAGCGCCGGCGACGACGACGGTTGTGTATTCCATCGCACCATTCTTCTCGAGCACGTCTACGATCGAAGCAACCGCAGAGTCCTTTTGACCGATCGCGACATAGAAGCACTTAACGCCCTTGCCCTTCTGGTTCAAAATCGCGTCAATCGCGATCGCAGTCTTACCAGTCTTGCGGTCACCAATGATCAATTCACGTTGGCCGCGTCCGATCGGTGTCATGGCATCAATCGCCTTGACGCCGGTTTGCATCGGCTCGGTAACGGGTTGACGCTCGGCCACGCCCGTCGCGATGACTTCGACCGGACGAGTTAAGTCCGTCTGAACAGGCCCCTTGCCATCGAGAGGGTTGCCAAGTGGGTCGAGAACTCGTCCCATCACGGCATCGCCGCATGGTACTGCGAGAAGAGTCCCGAGAGCCTTGACTTCTTCGCCTTCTTTAATGGTGAGGTAGTTACCAAGAATGATAACCCCGACGGAGTTTTCTTCGAGGTTGAACGCCAGCCCGATCGCTCCGTTCTGGAACTCTACCATCTCACCAGCCATAACGCCGGAGAGACCGTAAACGCGTGCGATACCGTCACCGACTTCGAGGACGGTGCCGACTTCACGAACGTCGATCTTGCTGTCGAATTGTTCGATCTCTTGTTGCAAGACCGATGCGATTTCGTCGCTGCTAAATTTCATGACTGTGTCTGATGCAAAACGATTTTATTGGGATGTGAACTGCTCAAATCGCTCAAGCAACTTGCTGGAGAAACCCGCTCGTGCTCGATGAGCCATTGCGTCAAGTCGGTTGGCGACGCTGCTGTCGAAAACCTTATCTCCAACGCGAATGACCATTCCACCGATCAATGCTGGATCGACGGATTCAATCAAACGCACTTGGCGATTCATGGTAAAAGAAAGACGATCAACAATCTGGGCACGCAGGTTGTCGTCCAATGGCACCGCGGTGCGAACCGAGGCGACCATTCGCCCCATCATATCGTCAAGAATTGAGTCCGCAGCGGTGCGTACCGCAGCGATGAACCCAAGGCGATCGCGAGTAGCCATCACCTTTAAGAACTTGATCAACAACGGATGGAATTCGCCGCCAAGTAATCGATCAATCACGCGAACCTTTTCGTTCTCGGATACGCGAGGTGATCGCAGGGCGGCGGCCAACTTGGGATTGCCGGCGATGTACTCATCGACCAAGCGGCCAAGTTGTTCGACCACGGTGTCGGCAACACCATGGCCTTCATTCTGAGCCGCACCGATCAGAGCCCGTGCATAGGTCTTCCCAAGCTGTTCGGCTCCGGTGTCTAGCACGGTGTCGTGTTTGATAGGTTCAGTCATCAGTGATGATGGCGATGAGGAGGAAATATATAAGAACGTTACAAATCGAAGTGACAGGCAATCGCCCGCCACACATGACCGAGTCCACAAGAGAACTCGGTCGACTAGACCTAGTTGTTGCTAGGCATTCGCTCGATGGAACTGCGAATCAATTCCGAGTGATCTTCGGGGCGGAGTTCACGACCGACAACTTGACCAGCAATGGCCATGGCCATGTCCGAGGTTGAACCGGCCAACTCAGACAACGCAACCTTCTTAGCGGTTTCGATATCAGACAAGGCACGCTGACGCTGAGCGTCGGCTTCGGCCTTTGCTTCTTCGACAATCCGCTTGCCGCTTGCCTCGGCGTCAATTCGTGCACCCGCGAGCATTGTTTGCACTTGGCCGGATGCCTCGTCCAACTTGACTTGGTATTCAGCCAGCAAAGCCCGCGCTTCAGCGTTTGCTTTTTCAGCTGCAATCAAGTCACCGTGAATCTTCTGCTCGCGAGCCTTCAATCCATCGAGAATCACTGGCCAGACAAACTTAGCAAGAATCGCGAACACACCCAGGAAAATTGCCAGGTTGCAAAGCGCCGAACCGAAGTCAAATTGCAAAAGCGGCGGAACGCCTTCCTCGCCATCGTGTCCGGAACCGTGTTCTGCATCGCCATGGGCATCGCCGTCATGACCGGCCGCAAGGCCTGTCAACGAATCAGCGTGATCATGATCTGCATCAGCATGGTCGTCTGCGTGAGCAGCATCGACCACTGCGGCCTCATCAGCCGTCACGACAACATGGGTGCCAGCAACGAAACCCATCATCGCGAGCAAAGCCACGAGATGACGCAATCGGTTCATAGCGGACGAATCAACGAAACTCATCGGAATTCCTTTTAGGACCGAGACGACAAACAGACCGAAATCATGCCGAGCCGCAACGGTTGGCCTGCGGATTTATCGGATCAACAACAAAATCAACGCGATCACGGTCGCACCTTCGATCAGAGCGGCTGAAATCAGCATCTGAGTCGCGATCGTTCCGCCAGCTTCAGGCTGACGTGCGATTGATTCGACAGCAGCACTGCCGATACGACCGATACCAAGACCAGCGCCAAGGATCGCCAGACCCATTCCGATACCAACACCGATGGTGCCGTAGTCCGCTACCGCTTCTTGGGCCAGCAACATTGCCAATTCAAACATCTTTCATCTACTCCTGAGAATTCTTCTCGGTGGTCCCATCCAAGTGCGGATGAGTTAAGGGTCTAAGGGAAATAGGGGAACAGTAAACTCTTGAACTTCTATCGTTGCCAAGGACGCTTTGATCCCAGGCAACATGTTTTATCGAAAAACACTAGCTGGCGGGGTCAGCCATCGGTGTTATCCGCTCAGGCGAAATCAATTTGTCGAGGTCCATCTGACCTTCGTCGCTGAACGGATCTTCTTCTTCGTGATGCTCGTGGTCATGGTGACTGGCCACCAACGAGATGAACAACACGGTCAAAAATGTAAATATGAACGCTTGCAGGAAGCAGATAAACAGCTCCAGCAACGTTAACACGATGCCGCCACCAATGACCGAAAGCTGCACACCGTAAGCTAGCCCATTGGAAACTTCACGGGCCATGTATATCAGCCCGATGAACGCGGCGATGACCAAGTGACCTGCCATCATGGTTCCAAAAAGCCGCATCGCAAGCACGACGCACTTGATACCCAAACCCAACCATTCCAAGAAGTAGAGCAGGATACCGATTGGAAGCATGGCAGGATTATCCCAGCCAATCGGATTGAAGTGCGAGAAGAACGCCTTGGCACCCGTTTCGCGAATGCCGATGAACACGATGGCGATAAAGCTGCCCATCGCCAACACAAGGTTCAACGACAAGTTGCCTGTCGCGGTTCCACCAAGGTGCGTGTGATGCGGGTTCCCGGTGATCATGTAGATGATCGAACCAAAAGGAATTAGCCCGAGCACATTGGCGAACAGGACAAAGAAAAAGATCGTCCAAATGTAATAGATGTACTTGTCGGTCAGCCCGTGCAAGTTTGGCCGTGCCACTTCGTCCCGAATGAATGAACACATCGTTTCGAACAACTGGGAAAAACGACCACGCGTCTGATAGGACGAAAGATCATCGCCCTTGACGCGAACTCGCCGCGAAACGAACCAGAAAACCAAAATCACGGCGATCGCGGAGACCAGCGACATGATCAGGTGATTGGTGACAAAGAAACGATAAACACCGTCATAGATGTTCAGCGCAGGAATATCACCGCCCCCGGTATTTACCGAAAAGACTTCGTCGCCGATCCGATGCGGGACCGCGTGAGTGACCGGGTTTCCGGCCGAGGCGATTATCGAAAGCATCCCAGACAATTTATCTCAACCACTCTACGAAGAAATTTGACGGTGAGCTGACTCGGCTTGCGGGCCCAAAACAGCCTGTCGAAGTGACGGGCAAGTCCGTGTTGGCCAGTGTTCGGCGATCATGACTGTTCACCGCGAAGGTATCAAGCACAGCCGCACCGCGACTGAGGCTGACAACCTCGGTGACCGTCAAGAGCACGTACCAACCAATCACCAGAAAAGCGACTTGATTCACGACTTCGGCAAATTGATAACGGCACACTGCAAACAGTGCAACGGTGCCTAGCGAACGAATTGCCATCGCGGCGGTCCCACCAACCATTGCGACTTGCGACAGCTTGCCCAATGCCTGACGCACATGCCCTACATATTTGGCTTTGGCGGCTTCGTCTTTTTCATCTTTATCTTGGCTAAACGCTGCAGCCACCGAATCGGGAATCACGCGATTAGCAATCGAATTGGCGATCGAATATCCCGGAATCAACGCTGCGATGGATGTCGCGACGCTTAGCAGCGAAATAATCACTACGGCAAGCTGCGACAGTTGCCAATTCAGCAGCGGATACGTCGCCACCAACACCGCGAGCCCGACAGCCGAAACCATCACCACTCGCACTGCAGCTCGCCCGAACAAACGCATTGCCACTACTGGCAAGCGATCGACCGGCGGAAGTGGAGTGACGTTGGACATCAAGAACAGTGACAAAAAGATCGAAGACAAAATTAAAAGCGGCGAACTCGCGGATGCCGTCAACACTCACAAGGCAGTTGCCTTTTGAATGAATCTGAACATCGCGAAGCTAAATCCTACCAGAGCCCCGAACGCAGATCCGTACAAGGTTTGAGCCTCGAGGTAATAGTCGACCAAATAACCAAGCCCTAAACAGGCGATGGTCATTCCAGCTAACTCAACGCCCATCGCAGCGAACTGCATCCATCGCGACCGATCCTCTCTAGATTGGGGTGAATCAGGTTCTTGGTCGGACATCTCAACTCGCTCTTCGGGAAGGGCAACGTCGAACTTGGACGGGCGTAGTTTGATCGGACGATTGCCAACCGCCAGAGGCAGCGACGGATAGCCGCACCTAAAAAGCAATCTTTTTGCCCAGCGATCTCCATTGCAACCGGTGCCGCTTCACCCTCGATGCGTGAATCACCAGTTTGATGACCGGATGCCCATCGACACAACATCGGTGACGCGTGCCGGTGACGCGTGCCGGTGACGCGTGCCGGTGACGAATGCCGGTGACGAATGCCATGCAACGACAAAATCACCGCAGATGCTAAACGTCATCAGCTTCGGGCGAAGCGGGCGTTCGACGACTCCCACCTGCCGCTTCCCACCTGCCGCTTCGCCCAATCGCCTTCCCTGAATCACCCACCTATGGATTCACCTTGGCCGCCGAGGTGCCATCTAGATGTCATCGTGCCATGGTGCCTTGATGCCATCGGACCGAAGGTTCATTGCCCAGAAAATCATTGGCAGAAAATCATTGGCAGAAAATCATTGGCAGAAGATCATTGCGCTGAGATTCATTTAGCAGGGGGTCCATCGGGCAGAAATGCATTGGATCGAGATGTTTGGGATCGAGGTGTCATCGGGGCCTCATCACGGGTCGCGTTCACGTCAGTCACGTGCCCTGGCCCCCTCTGCTGTTTGGCAAATCCTGCTTGGCAAATCACAGTGTCCTGCTGATATGGCAGGATATCAGTTGCGTAATTGCGAAGCCGGTCCAAACCTGAATCCATGTCAGCAACGCCCAAAAGATGTAGCAATGCGGCCGAGAGTACCGTCTGATCTGGGTTGTTTTCCGGCGAATGTGACCAAAACCACAAAAGGGCAACTAGAACAAACCGGCCCCCCTTGGCATAATGTTTCAGGTGACGATTATGCCATTACCGATCACCTGCACGCTGAACACAATTCCACCTCAAGTCGCCTTGGCTAGCTGGTTTGCATTGTGCAAATGCTCGACGTGCGGGAGTCCGCAATGCTATTGCATCGCTCCCTAAAGTCATCGAGATGACTGGGGGGTGTGGATTTCATCGCCTGCCATGGATGCCATTTTGACGGGGTCTTGAGGTCGAACCAGGAAGGTTTGCATCTCAAATTATTAGTTGTTTCAAAACGCTCAGCGAACCAATCGCCTGATGCGACAAATCCTGGGAGGTGCCTGCAAGTGATTACTACTGCCGATCTAAAAGCCCAAACTCGACGAGAATTAGCCGACTTGGCCAAAAACTACGGAGTTGTTGGCTGGCATGGACTCAAAAAGGATGAGCTAATCGACGAAATCAAAAAGGTTCAGCGAAAAGCGAGACGCAAGTCCAGCAGCACGACCAAAACCGCTGCATCCAAGACTTCGACGACCAGGGCTACGGCATCCAAAACCACTTCCAAGGCCGTATCTTCTAAATCGGTGACAACCAAAGCCGCGTCGTCACCGACCGCCAAATCGGCACCCTCAAAATCAAAGCAAGTCAAATCCGCTGAACTTCGACAGTCCAGCCGCAACGGGAGCTCCGCTTCCTCCGCCAAATCGACGGCGGCGGCAAGCTTGAAAGCCCGAACGTCGGATGACGACGACATCAAGCCAGCACGCAAGCCCATCAAAACGGCTGCTCAAAAGGCTGACCAAAAACGCCTGAACAAACCGATGCCAAAGCTGCCCGAGCCACGGATCGACCCCAAGACCGCTCGCATCCGAGCACAGATCCGTCGCCGCCGCGAAACCATGCAAAAGAACCGCGACCTTTCGACGGGAACTCTCGTCGCAGGCGCGGCTGTCGAAAATGGGGCCAATCGTGTCAAAGGCAACCAACCTCACCAAGATCGAATTGTGCTATTGGTTCGCGATGCGTTCTGGTTGCAAGCGACTTGGGAAATCACGCGTGCTTCGGTTCAACGAGCCCAGTCGTCGTTGGCCGAACGTTGGCACACTGCGATTCCCACACTGCGAGTCCTAAGTGTGGGCGAAGTAGACAGCAACGCGGCCGAAAGCATCGCCCGAGACATTCCCATTCATGGTGGCGTCAACAATTGGTACATCGACGTTGACGAGCCACCATCGCGTTTCCGCGTCCTGGTTGGATACGCTGTGCCAAACGGTGAGTTCTACACACTGTGCCGCAGCAACGTCGTTGAAACACCCCGACCAGGTGAATGCGAACGACTCGACGAACATTGGCATGACATCGCCGAAGATTACGAGCGTATCTACTCACTTAGTGGTGGTTACGACACGGACTGTGGCGATCTAAAGGAAGTATTCGAGGAACGACTTCGCCGAAGCATGCCACTACGTGGCGAACAAGGCCAAACGGTCACCGAACCTTCACTGCTTCGTCAAGTTAGCCTGCCGTTCGAAGTTGACGCTGAACTCATCGTGTTCGGAAAAACGGTTCCTTCGGCATCGGTGCAAATCGGCGGTAATCCCGTCAAACTTCAAGCCGATGGCTCATTCACCGTTCGTATGGAGTTGGCCGACAAACGGCAAGTACTTCCGGTTACGGCGGAAAGCCGTGATGGCCTGCGTCAACGCACCACCGTGATTGCCGTCGAGCGGAACACGAAGGTCATGGAAGCTGTTGAACTAGAAGACCGGCTCTAACGACGAGTCTCTATCGTTCTTGGGAAGCTGCAGTAGCCCGGTAAGCCCAGACCTTGGCGGCGAGTCCGCCAATCTGGGCAGTAAGCAACCCAATGGCCGCGCCAATCAGGCCATACATCGATCCCAGTGCCAACGAGCAACCGACGATCCCGGCCAACACCCCCGCTTGAATTAAAAAGATGTGGTGGGGACGCTCGAGAATCACGATTGCTTTAGTGATTGCCATCGAGATAACGGAAACGCAAACGACGCCCGCGAGAACAATCAACAAACTGGTGGGGCGCGGGTATTGATCTCCGTAGGCAAACTGAAATAGCTCAGGCCCGACGATCGCGATGGCTATCAGATAGACGATCGAGGCGCCCAGTGCCGCCATCGTTAAATGTCGCGTCGTTTTGCGAAGTTGAACGCTTCCATGATCGGCAAACGCGCGAGCAAGTGATGGCCCCATGGCATTGCCCGCACCTTGCGCAAACGGGCTCGCCAATTGGACTATCGACCAAGTCGCTGCATAGAAACCGGCCGCTTCGAATCCGCTTGAGATCGCAAGGATCCACGAAAGGACGTAACCCTGAAGCACTTGGCAGGTTTGCCCCAGTGCTTCCCAGCGACCAAACCGCCAAGTGGTCGACCACCGCCGAATCGTTTCGGAAACGTCAATCCCGTTGTTCAGTGGTATTCGGATCCACCACCCCGCGCTGGCTATCCACCCCGCAGTGCCGACTGCAACGAGCGCCAGTGCTGGAGTGAGCCGCTCGAAGTACCAAAGCCCGGCAATGCCCCCGATGGTGAGCAACGACGAGACGACGTCTCCTCCCATGGCCGAGGCAAAGCGAAGCTCAGCGAAACAAGCTTGGCGCGCGATCTCTCTGGCCATCATGCCCGTGACGATACAGGTCACCGCCATCAACATCTTTCCCGAGATGCTGACATCGAAAAGCTCAACGGCTACTGACGCGAGCATTCCCAAGACAACAGTAAGTGCGATCACACTTCCCGCTTGCAACCACATGGCCGAACGCATGACGCAGCGGTCCGCCTCGGGTGCTCGAAAGATAAACACGCCAAACGGAGCCACGATCAACGCACGCACAAGACAACTAAACGTTACCGCGATCGAAAAACCGACGACGTATTGCCCGAGTGATTCTGCCCCTGCGAATCGACCGATCACGACCGTGGCCAACAAACTGGAAAGACTGATAACTGCCTGATCGGCGATCGCCCATACCCCCCGACTCACTCCACCGCGGACCTGAAGTGTTTTTCGAGAGAGTGAACCACGTTCTTTGACGCTAACGGAAGAATGCGCCTCCAAGGGTTCGCTTGACGATGAAGGAGCATCGTTCATCGTCGGGTTGCTAACTATGAAGAAGGATTCGGAAAACGTTCAACGGAACACCCCAAGTGCTCACGAACAGCAATAACTTATGAAATTCATCGCCCGCCATTACTGCAAAAAATTACCAAAAACGCATTCGGGTTTCGATCTGTCCGATGGTTCAGTGACTAGCCTAGACCCGTGGTCGTCCAGGGTACTTGCTTAATCGATTGAGTCGAGCTTGTTCCCCGAAAGTCGAATTGCTGTTTCAGAAAAATGCTTCCCTTACTGCCTCGATTATGACGCGCTCGCCTTCTCCTGATACCACTGGCGAACTTCCTGAACCGCCGCCCGGCCTACTGGTACGATTCGACGCAAGCGTCTGGACTCGACTGCTTCGTGCCACTTGGCTCCCCACGTTGCTGGCCGCCGGAACGATCGCGTTGCTGACGATCGTAGTCTTACTTACTTACCCACGAGTCTATCGTTCGCACGCCAAACTGTTACTGCAACTCGGTCGCGAGAGCGTGACCTTGGACCCAACCGCCGCGGCAACCGGACAAATGATGCCGCTGCATCAAACTCGAGACCATGAGATTGAAACCGCACTCAACGTGATGCAAAGCCGGTCGCTGCTTGCTGCGGTCGTCGATGAAGTCGGCGAGTCTGCGATCTTGAAAGGACTTCCGCACTCAGCAGACGGTAACGAAAGCACAGGTGGCGTATTGTCATCGCTGAAGTCGGTCGTCAAGGCACCCTTAACATGGGTCGATCCTGTGCCGTCGGACCAACGAGCCATTCGGCAGTTAGGTAAGTCGCTACAAATATCTGCTGGACGAGATTCAAGTGTCGTTGACATTGAATATCGCACCAAGTCACCGGAACTAGCGCAGTCGGTTGTCGATTGTTGGGTCGAAAACTACATCTCGCACCACAACGACTTTCACCGCAGCAAAGGGACCTACGCTTTCTTTAAGGCGGAACTCAGCAAACTTCATCAACAACTAAGCGTAGCCCAAGCGAAGCTGCGTGAGGAAAAGAACCGAGTCGGTTTGCTTTCTCTCGAAGGTGAACGACTGCTTTTAGAAGGTGAGATGGCAGCAGTTCGCAATCAACTCCATGAGGTCGAAGGAGCGTTGGCCGCCAGCGAGTCGCGTCGAAAGAAATTGAGTCAAGAGCTCACTCGACTTAGTCGCAACGCGGTCGTTGAAGAAACTTCGAGCACAAGTGATTCGCTCGAAACGATGCGTTCCAAATTATTCGAGCTCGAAGTGATCGAACAAGAACTCGCCAGCCGTTACACGCAAGATCACCCGCGTTTGGTTAGCACGCGACGCCAGCTCGACGAAACTCGCCAACTGCTCAACGGGCAAAGTAATCGACGCGACGAAGTCACCACCGGGCTCAATCCCACTTATCAACGCATCGAAACTGAGCTAGCTCTTGAGAATGCTTCCAGTGATGCATTGTCAAAGAAACACGAGGTCGTACAGGAACAACTCAAGTCGCTGGCCGACGACGTGCAATTGCTCAACTCGCAATCTGAAACGATCGCAAACCTTGAGCGTGATTTGAAGATCCTCGATGCGCAATATCTGCTGCAGAGCGAACGCTTGGAACAGTCTCGCCTCGAGCAAGTCCTTCAGGAACAACGAATCACAAGTGTGCGAGTCATCCAACCGGCAAGCTTGGAAAACCGCCCTGTTTCCCCCAACAAACTGCTTTGCGTATTTGCGGGCGGACTTGCAACCTTGGGTGCCCTGGTCGGAATTCCCCTATTGTTGGGCCCGGGACGTGTAGCGAAAAAGGATCTCGAGCCCAAGGACAAGGACGACTTCTATCGTCCAAGCGATTGGGACTCGGGCGATACCGATGAACGATCCGATCGCGATCACGTCGACTCGCCTAACGCACTGGGATCGCGACGTGACGTGGCCGCCTCGTCCGGAGGATCGGTTCGATGACCGAAGCGGTTACGCATCAACCGCATCACAGCCATTGGCATCACCCTTTGCTAAGCCGCGTCAGTGCTCGCGAGCCATTGATGTGGATTGCGCTGGCGATATTCGCCTCGGGCTGGATTACCTTCTCGCTGCCCAATCGCGCGATGCCAGGAACCGGCGGCGGCGGGTTGGACGCGATCGCACTGATGAAGCTTGCGACTCGCGGGGCTATATGGATCATCGCTGGATGGCTGATGACTCGGGTCATCTATCATCGCGATTCGCTAAGTCAACTTTTCGAAGTGCGGTTAATGAAGACTTTGCGTTTGCTGACGCCCTGGATCGCTTTCTTCGGCTGGGCAGTTTGTTCGTTCCTTTGGTCGCCACTGAAATCGGTGTCTATCGGCCAAGCAATCGGTCTAGGATCCATGCTGCTGCTAACCACTGCCGTGGCAGTATTCGCGACCACACGCGAAATGCGAGAACAGATTCTCGTTTGCCTGAATGTGATGTTTGTGGGCTACACCGGATTCGTTCTCGTTTGCCACCTCATTGCCCCCGATAGCTCAGGCTTGCTGCGCGACTACAGCAACGTCGGCGCAATCGGAATCGTGCACCCTACTGCTGCCGGAGCCAATGCATCACTAGGACTCATGTTCGCCGTGTGGAACTGGCTTAGGTTACCTCGTTCACGCTCACGTACATTCTGCAGCGTAGCCATCGTGATGCACGTGTCTCTGCTGTTGCTAGCGCAAAGCCGAACATCGCTCGCGATGGGACTGATAACCGTAGCCATTGCTTTGGCTTGGGGCTTATCGCTTCAAGCAAAGGGGAAGTGGGTTATCGCTATCGCCACCGGAATGCTTGCGATGGTGCTGGTGGATCCCGGCTTTGTTCTTTTTGGAGACGCGATAGATAAGGCGATCGAGTTTGTATCCCGAGGGCAGTCTAGCGAAGACCTGAAAGAGGTTTCCGGGCGCGCCGAGATGTGGTCGGCGATATGGCACGAATTCCAATCCTCCATTTGGATTGGGCACGGCTACTTCGTGACCAGTGCTGCTGGAAAACTAGACGTTTGGCATTCGGAAACGAACTACACCGCTCACAACATTTACTTACAGCTACTCGTTTCGACCGGGATTGTGGGAACGGCCATATTTGCTTGGGGTGCTATTCGATTACTTCGCGAACTGCTTTGGCCGCCCACCCAAGTACAACGGCAACCCCACGCGTCCATCGCCCGCGAGCTTGGCTGGCTTCGCTATCTAATGGTGCTAGCGGCGTTCTGGTATGCCGGTTGGACGATCACATGCATTTCGTTCCTGGGCCCCGTCAGCACCGACTCTGTGTTTTTCTTTAGCCTGGTGGGACTCTGTATCGCCACTCATCTGAGCTGCGAGAGCACCGAGGCAGGAGCACTCGCAATATGAAGATCCTATTCCTGCACAACTATTATCAGTTCCTTGGTGGTGAAGACCTTTCGTTCAATTCAGAGGTTCGCCAGCTTCGCGGGCATGGCCACGAAGTCGTGACGTTAACTCGCGATAACCGCGACATGAACCCGCCAGCTTTGCATCAGATCGGGCTGGGAAAAGCGGGAATGGCGGCCCGGACTCTTTGGAGTCACTCTGCGAGTCGTGAAATTGATCGGGCAATTAAATTGCATCGTCCCGACATCATGCACTGCAACAACTTGTTTCCCCAGCTATCGGCGTCGGTCTATCGACCGGCTCGATTGGCAGGTGTTCCGGTCGTCCAAGCGCTTCGCAACTATCGCTACTTCTGCGCTAACTCGTTCTTGTTCCGGGATGGAAAAGTTTGTGAAGATTGTCTTTCCAAGTCGTTCCCAACATCGGGAATCCGACATGCCTGTTATCGCGATGACCGCTTGGCTACCTCAACGGTGGTGGCGATGCAGTGGACTCACCGAACGATAGGAACATGGCGACGAGCCGTTGACGCTTACTTCACGCCATCGGAATTTGCGCGCAGTGTTTATGTTCGTGGCGGCTTTGATCCGAACCAAGTGCACGTCAAACCCAACTTCATTGATCCGGATCCCGGTCCAGGCCCTGGCCAGAGCGGCGACGCGATTTTCGTCGGACGCTTGAGTCAAGAGAAAGGACTCGACGTGATCTTGCGGGCTTGGAAACGTTTGCCAGATCCACCCACCATCCAAATCGTCGGCGATGGCCCGTTGCGTGAACAAGTCATCACGATGGCGAATGAGAATCCACGAATCAATTACGTTGGCCATCTTTCGCACGCTGACTTGCTGCAGCGAATTGGCGACGCGAAATTCCTAGTCATGCCTTCGGTGTGGTACGAAACCTTTGGACGAACCATCGCAGAGTCCTTTTCGCGAGGCACCCCCGTGCTAGCCTCACGTCTAGGTGCGATGGAAGAATTGGTCGACGATGGTGTCAACGGATTCCTGTTTACCGCGGGCGTTGATGACGACTTGGCGAAACAAGTGCTCAAAATTCAAGCACTCAGTCGCAAAGATGAGATGGAAATGCGTCAATCCGCTCGTGATCGTTATTTGCAGCATTATACTGAACCAGCGACCTATACCAAATTGATGGAAATCTACGACGCCGCTGAAACTCGATCACGCAAACGTCGCGGCAGAACCACAGTGGGTGATCATCGCTGGCTTGCCAACGAGGTCGTTAAGCCGGCACCGGCAATAGTAAATGATCTGACCCAATCGTCCCACGGGCAGTCTCAATGAATACATTGCACTGGCTACCCCGCTTTCGAGCAGCTAGACGCTCGCTCGACACGCTTGCAAGTCGCGAAAGTTGGTCGCGATCTGACATTGAATCGTTTCAACTGGAACGATTAAATCACGTTTGGAACTCGGCGCGCGTATCGGTTCCATATTGCCAAAGGCTCTTTAGATCTGGCGAGGTACCGGCACGCTTCGAAAGCCTTGACGAATTTCGTGCGACCGTACCTCTGCTGCCGAAATCTGCCGTTCGAGGATGCCCGGCTGATTTCATGTCGCGAAATCCAGCCCCCGGCCGATGGCACCGAACCGGCGGTTCCACCGGAGACCCGACCCGTGTGTATTGGTCGCACGAGGCTCATCGAGAAATGTTGCGCGCCAAATACCGAATGGAACAATCCTTCGATGTTGATTTTTTGGACCGGAAAGCGTTTCTTTGGGGGCACCACGGCAGCTTCGCCCCCGGTTGGTCAGGACGAATGCAGCGATGGAGCCAATCCGCGTCCGATAAGTTTCGGTCCCGCTTACGACTAAGCGCGTACCGCCTTGGCAACGATGAATTGGACGAGCACTTGGCGCGAATGCAATCGTTTCAACCCATCAGCCTATATGGATACAGCTCAGCGATTTACACGCTGGCCCGACACGCCGCGATGCGGCAAGTAAAAGTCGACTCGTTACGATTGTGCGTTCTAACGGCTGAACCGGCGCCTGAGTTCTTCCTGGACACTGCCAGTGCTGCTTTGGGTTGCCAGGCAACGATCGAGTACGGATCGGTGGAGTGCGGGTTGATCGCGAGCGGCTACCCCGATGCAACTTTGCGTATACGTGAAGACATGGTCTTGGTGGAAACCATTGCTCAACCTTCAGGCCTCCATGCGATTGTTGTTACGGTCCTTAACAACCCGTCTTTTCCATTGCTGCGTTACCAAATCGATGACATGGCGTGCAGTCCGATCGTCGCACCGGAGTCGGGATTCACACCGATTTCTTGCGTACAGGGCCGTGATAACGATGGCTTGATTAGCCGCACGGGAAAGCACATTCATTCAATGGCAATCAAACACGTTCTTGAAGCCGATCACCGCATTCGTCGCTTTCAGGTCATTCAACAAGAATCAGGTGATCTAGACGTTCAGATCGAACCGTTCGACCTAAATGAAAAGATCAATACGGATCGAATCGAGCAACTTCTATCTCAGCTTGTTGACGGATTTGCGGTTCGCACAACGCTAACGAAACAACTGGCCGGCAACCTGGCCGGGAAGCATCGATGGATTGTTTCCAAACGACTTTCGCGTCCCGCCCTTGCCTAGCAAACGGCTTTGCGAAACGCCAGCGATGCCAAGGGCAATCGTCGCAAACAACAACTTAACGATACGGGCACGAAGTCAACCGCTTATGCCGACGCTACTTCGCCCCAACCACGTTTCTTTTCGGCAAGATAAGCGTCAAATTCACCTCGCTCGATTGCCGCACGAGCGCCCTGCATGATTGTTTGGTAATAAGTCAAGTTGTGAATCGAAAGCAGAATAGGGCCAAGCATTTCCTTCGCGTTGAACAAATGCCGTAGATAGCCTCGGGAATGTTTGCATGCCAAACATGGGCACGTTTCGTCAATCGGACGATTGTCTTCGCGGTGGATAGCGTTCTTAAATTTGAGCGAGCCACCGTCCGTGAATGCCAGTCCGTTACGTCCATTACGAGTGGGCATCACACAATCGAACAAGTCGATGCCACGAGCGACGCTTTCGAGCAAATCGATTGGCCGCCCCACGCCCATCAAGTAGCGAGGCTTGTCCTCAGGCAGTTCGGGGCAGGTGGCCGCCGTGATCCGGTACATTTCCGACGGTGCTTCACCAACACTCAATCCGCCGACCGCATAGCCTTGAAAATCCATCGACGCGAGTTCGCGTGCGCACTGAGTTCGCAATTCCACATCGAGCCCGCCCTGCACGATCGCAAACTTGGCTTGGTCTTCGCGAGTGGCAGCGTTAAGGCAACGACCAGCCCATCGAATGGACCGCTCCATTGCATCTTGAACCAAGTCTCGCTCCGCCGGCAGTGCGACCACATGATCGAGGACCATGGCGACATCGCTGCCCAACGACTCTTGGATCTCAATCGAATGCTCGGGTGTCAACCGAATCACTGCTCCATCGAGATGACTTCGAAACGTCGCCGCCTCTTCGCTGATGTCATTGATCGCATCGAGGCTGAAAATCTGGAACCCGCCACTGTCAGTTAGGATCGGTCCATCCCAACCGGTCATGCCATGCAGACCACCCAGTTTTCGAACGGTTTCGTGGCCAGGCCGAAGCGCTAAGTGATAGGTGTTCCCCAAAATCATATGGGCACCGGTGGCTCGAACCTGATCGATGGTCAAACCCTTCACCGTGGCCTGGGTGCCGACGGGCATGAAGCCTGGCGTCTGCACGGGACCGTGAGGCGTAACAAAAACACCGCGACGCGCCGAAGTGGTCGCGTCGCGGTGACTGAGTTCAAATTTGAAGGAGCTCACAGCGGTGATCAATCACCACGCATCTTGAGACCAAGATCCGTGAGCTTTTCGCGAACCTCGTTGAGGCTTGTCACTCCGAAGTTCTTGCATTCAAGCATATCGTCACCCGTCTTGCGGATCAGTTCGCCGATCGTGTTGAGTTGCAAGCGATTCATACACTTGCGAGCACGGACGGAAAGGTTCAGATCGGAAATCGGTCGATCGAGCAACGCTTGCTCGTCGGGCGACATGTGCGAGGTGTCGATCGGTGGATCGCTGCTCTTCTTTTCGTGAGCAAATTGCCCCAGCGAGAGTCCCTTGCTGGTTAGCATTTCTCGAATTTCCACGAGGCTGGTTTCGCCGAAATTCTTGCTGCTTAATAGTTCAGCTTCGCTCGTACGAGTCAGGTCACCGATCGTTTCGATGCCCATCTTCTGAAGGCAATTGCGACTGCGAACACTGAGCTCAAAGTTGGTGACCTGCATATTGAGGATTTGAGCCAGACGATCGTTACGACGCTGAGCTTCCTCGTCATAAAGCATGTTGCCAGTCGCGGCAGCATCCTTCATGTAAAGCTGGGCCTGAGGATGGTCAGGATAGCAATCAAGGATTCGCTTGTAGCAGATCTGGGCCTTATCGAATTGGTTATTGTCTTCGTAAACCAAACCCAAATTGATCAATGCACCGATGCCGGTGGGAAACGTCTTGGCAGCTCGTTCGTAAAGCGCCAATGATTCTTCATCGTTGCCCATACGGTCGTTTTCAAGAGCCAAGCCGAACAAAGCACCTGCGTGATGTTCGTCCGTTTGAACGGCCCGTTGATACAACTTCAACGCTTCGTCCATACGTCCACCGACGGCAGCAACGGTTGCCGCGCGTTGGTACATGTAGTCAGCAGTTTGCTCAGCGGGGCCAAAGATGTTGTCTAAGATTGCCAGGGCTTCTTCGATGCGACCGGCATAGCGATGAGCTTCGGCAATTCCAATCTTGCATTGGTCTTCGTTGTAGCCCGAAGTTTGGGCTTGTTCGTAGACCTTAATGGCATCTTCGTAGCGACCAAGTTCGAAATTGCAACGAGCTTGATAGAACAGAGCCATGGCACTGCCATCGGCGGCCTGAAGCGTTTCGTGCGAGTCCTTGAATCGTCCCAGCAAAAACTGGCACACACCCATCTTCGTCTTGCCAGCGGGACTTAGTGATTCGTCCTCTTCCATTTCGCCAACGGCGTCACGAAGCTCACCAAAGTGACCGTAGTTTTCCGAAATCGCACCGCGGATTTCACCCACGTCTGCGGGACCGAACGAGTTGTTGGAAAGGATCATTTCCTTCAAGTCGAGAACGTCGAGTTCGACTTCACTCATCGACAAAGAACTCCCGCCTGAGCTTACCGCCCAAGCAATGTGGTTTAACAAAAGGATGCAAAGTTTTGATTCAGTAGCGTCACCGAAAAACGTCGGCGGGACGCACTGGTTCGCCCTATCCAAGGACAGGTCGCGGTCAAAAGTAAAAGCCAGCGGCCGGATTTGAACCGGCAACCCTCGCATTACGAATGCGATGCTCTGCCAATTGAAGCTACGCTGGCGTTCGAGGCGTACGCCGGCATCGCCGCCGTGCCCCATCTTTTGGTCTCATGGCCGCGAACGGCCCCCTCTTCAGTGGTAAAACTGAAACGAAAGGGAAATGTACATTTCGCGAGCCTTAGAAAATACGTAAGAAAGGCGTTTTTCGTCAAGAGGCACGGTATTTGATGTGGTGGGTGCCATGCTGGCTTGCGCAATCCCGTTGATGGCCTAATTGCGGTTTTTGGGGGCTCGCGTCATGCATAGGTTCATAGCTTGGACGGGTGGCCGGACGCTTCGAAAATCGCGAGATTGGAAATAATAAGCAACGAACTCGTTCGTGGTTGTGGCGTCTCTTGGGGCTCATCGCCATTTCGGCCAGGCACCGGGATCGCTTGTGTGTTGTTTTTGTGACCATGTCAGTTTGGTAGCAGGCGACTTTCGCTGTGGTCTCTTAGGGTTCTTCCGTCGTTTGGCTGGGCTCATTGGTTGCCGTGCTGGGCTCGCTGGTTGCAGGACTGGGCTGGTTGGTTGCCGTGCTGGGCTCTTTCGTTGCGGGGGAGGGATCGTTGAGTACGTCGCTGGAATCTATTGCTTCCGGGCTAGGCTCGACCACTGTGACACGATGGATGACGATCGGCTCGATTGGAACATTCCCCAAAGCGATCGCTGGAAAGTGCGGATCCACAACACTGCGAGTGGCAACGGACTCAATCAAATCCACCACTTCTTTCCCGGCAATCACTTCGCCAAAGACGGTGTAGCCAACCCCATCGGGGCATTGGTCACGGTCCAAACTGTGGTTATCGCCAGCGGTATTGATGAAAAACTGGCTCGTCGCGCTATCAGGATCGGTTTTGCGAGCCATTGCGATCGAATACTCATCATTCTTCAGTCCGTTGTCCGATTCGTTGGCAATGGCGGCTTGGGTGTCCTTGAGGCGAAGATCGGTTCCACGTCCGCCCCCTTGAATAACAAAATCTTTGATCACGCGATGAAAGACAGTGCCCTCGTAGAAGCCGCTTTCCACGTAGGCCATGAAGTTCTTAACAGTTTGAGGGGCCCGATCAGAGTCAAGCTGAACCCGGATCTTGCCAAGCGACGTGTCCAGTTCAACCTGCACCAGAGGGTTTTCGGATGGTTCATCCGCACCCGCAACAACGGCTGCGACAAACATCAGTAGGCACGAGCCAAATGATCGAACAAACCATCGAGACTTACGTGATTGTGGAAGGGGATCTAACACCATAAAAGCTCACGCTCGTAGCGGAATCAGTCGCGAAAGTGCAGACTGGGGGACACTGAAAGCGAACAAGGAGCAACTCACTCGCGAAGTCGTCAAGCCTGGGCGTCGATCATGCCAAGATTACCCTGCCTTTCCCACGTTTAGTCAGTAGCAAACGAGGACTATTAGGAATCTAGCTAAGAGCTATCGACACTAAAGGATTGCTTCAACGTTTCAGATTAGTTGACGTTCGTACGTTCGTTGATTCAAAAGGCCTACCGAAACAGATCGTTTCAAAGTGCCGTCCGCACGGTTGACCGCACCGTCAAAATTAGCACGAACGAATTATCTGATATCTACATTCTCGTTCTTCTCTGCCATCATCACTCATCGACGAACCACTAGATTCCATGAAAATACTGTTCTTAGGAGACCTAGTGGGAAAACCAGGCTTCACAGCTGCGGTTAAGAAGGTCCCGGCTCTGCGTAAGGAATTGTCGCTCGATGCCGTTGTGGTAAATGCAGAAAACGCCGCCGATGGCTCCGGTCTAACGCCTCGACAATTCCAACGCCTAACCGACGCCGGCGTGGATGCAATCACCATGGGTGACCACATCTACAAAAACAAAGATATCATCGAGGTGCTGGCGAAAAGTTCCCGGATAGTCAAACCCGCAAACTATCCATTGGATTCTCCCGGACGCTGCTGGACAATTGTGGATACCGAAGCTGGGCCTCTGGTGGTCATCTCGATAATGGGACGCGTGTTCATGCGCCCAGTCGACTGTCCCTTTGACGCTCTAGATCGCGTGCTCGCGGAAGTATCCGCGGATGATCGATTCCAGGGGACGGCAACCGGCGGTCCACCGCCAATCCTGGTAGACGTGCATGCCGAGGCGACGAGCGACAAACAAGTTCTAGGTCGATACCTCGATGGAAAAGTCACCGCGGTGCTCGGAACCCATACACATGTCCCGACTGCGGATGCAACTGTACTGCCGGGCGGTACAGCGTTTCAGTGCGATGTAGGGATGTGCGGTCCATACGAAAGCATCATCGGACGCGACATCAGTCGAGTGATGAGTACGTCGAGAACGTTTGAACCAACTCACTTCTATGTAGCCACTCAAGACGTACGACTTTGCGGTGCAATTGTCGAAAGCAATCCACAGGGCTTGGCTACCTCGATTGTGCGTTTCGAACAGAAGATCAAGTAGCTGCGAAGCGGTGGACCAACGGAAGGGTGCCAATGCCTCCATCGAAACCCATTCAACAGCGAGCTAACGGCCACAAAGGGCCTGCTGACCACCCCCTATCAAGAGCAGTGGACAAATCGCTTAGAAAAGACGTCAAAGCATGCGATATTTGGCAGATAATGCCAAATATCTGGATGAAAGGGACTGGCCTCACTGCTTACCTATCTTTACTATAGACCTACTATCTATGGACTCAGAATTACTCCGAGAGGTTTCCCATGCGACGTATCACTTCATTCATTTGCTCCGCTATTATTCTGCTGACATGTACGTCAGCGCAAGCTGTCGACACACCCTCAAGCGACCAAAGCCAAGTGGTTAATCACTTGACGATGAATCAGTGGGTCCGCCTTACAGCGGACGGTAATCTGAGCGGTCGAGTTTTCCTGCCTAAGTCAGGCGGTCAGTCGGAAGCTCTCGAAAATGTCTCGGTCGCAGTCCTTGCCCGTGACGGTGAAGTCCTCCGCGCTAAGACGGACAGTGAAGGCCGGTTCGAAATCGAGGACATCAAGAGTGGTGTCTATGCACTAACCGCTCGTGGCAAAGACGTGTTCGCATGCTGTGCTATGCACGTCGTTGATTCACAACAAGCCGAAACAATTGACTTCCCACAAGTGGCTGACATCGCAATGGCGAACGTCGACTACACCGTTGTGAACACTGCGGTGATTCGATACCTGCCACCAACTGTCAAGCAACAGAACGTGAACTTCCAAGAACTCAACTTTAATGGGTTGAAGGACCGCGTTTGTGGTCAGGACTTGTTCCGCGTCGCTCAAGCAGGCAACGGCATGAAGGGTCATCTTCACGTTGCTGGTGCCGTTTCCGATGAACTTTCCGGTGCTGGGATGACCAATGTCTTCCTGTTTAAGGATGCCATGGAAATCGACCGTACACTCAGTGGCGATAGTGGCGAGTTTGAATTCGAAACTGTCGAGCCTGGCTTTTATTCGTTGCTTGCCATTGGTCCAAACGGTATTGGCTTAATCGGCTTTGAGCTTGTTGACGCAACTGAGCTTCAAGCAACCGCATCATCCAACGTTGGAACCGACGGAACTCAATTGGTTGGTTTCGGGCACCATCGCAAGAATTGCTGCAACTGCTGCACCGAGTTTGCTATGCAAATTGCTCCTATGCCAGAAGTTTGCAGCATCGTCGAAGAAGTAATCATCGAGCAACCGATCGTTGAAGATGCTTGCGGCGTTTGCGGCGAAGAAATCATCGAAGGCGAATTCATTGATGGCGAAGTAATCTTGGACAGCGGATTTGGAACGCCTCTCGCAGGTGGTGGATTCGCTCCTGGATACGGTGGCGGCTATGGTGGCGGCGGCGGATTTGGTGGCGGTGGTGGATTCGGCGGCGGAATCGGTGGCTTGGCTGCCTTGGCTCCTCTTGCCTTGATCCCAGCACTTATCGACGACGACAACAACTCGATCCGTGCTCCGGTTATCGTTAGCCCATCCGGTGCAAACTAGGCACCCTACGTAAGGAATCGCCATCCTGGATAGTCCTAAGGCGATTCAATACCTCTCATCAAACCACGGTCGTTTTC